>NZ_CP060388.1:0-302187 GCF_014280435.1 Sphingobium sp. KCTC 72723
GTGGTGGATTGGCAGGACGGGTCGGGAATGCAGGCGGATGACAGCCTGGAATCCGCCTGGACCGGCATCCGCGCCGGGCTGCGCCGCGACATTGGCGCACGCATGTTCGACCAGTGGCTCAAACCCGTGCGGCTGGGCGACTATTGCCCCGAATCGCAGACGCTCGACCTGCTGGTCGCCAGCGATTTCAGCGCCAATTTCGTGTCCGGCCAGTTTGGCGACCGTTTGCGCATGGCCTGGCGCAGCGCCGGGCCTGCGGTGCGCGAAGTGCGCCTGCGCCGTGCGCCTGACGGCACGGGGCCGCGTCTGCTCGAAGTCGTCCATGTCGAACCCACGGCGTCCGTGTCGCCGCCTGCTGCCATTGCATCCAATTTTCAGCCGCGTCATGATTTTGCTGGGTTCGTGACCGGCGACAGCAATCATCTGGCCTGTTCGGCGGCGCAGGCAATGGCGGGCGAAGCGACACCGCGTTTCAGCCCCCTGTTCATTCATGGCAGCACCGGGCAGGGCAAGACTCATCTGCTCCACGCGATCGCGGCCGCCTTTTCGGCCCATTCGCCGACCGCGCAGGTTCTCTACATGTCGGCCGAACGCTTCATGATGGAATTTGTGAACGCCATGCGGTCCAACGAAACCATGGCGTTCAAGGGGCGGCTGCGCGCGGCGCGGCTGCTGCTGATCGACGATATCCAGTTCATTGCGGGCAAGGGATCGACGCAGGAGGAATTTCTCCACACCGTCAACGACCTGATCGACAGCGGCGCGCGCATCGTCGTGACGGCCGACCGTGCGCCCCAGATGCTCGAATCGATCGACCCGCGCATCCTGTCGCGCCTGGCCGGTGGCCTGGTCGCCGACATCGTGCCAGCCGACATCACGCTGCGTCTGGCGATATTGGAGGCCAAGCGCGCCGTGGCGGGGGATCCGCCGGTGCCGGACATGGTGATCGACTTTCTCGCCCGCTCGATCCGGTCGAACGTGCGCGAACTGGAAGGGGCGTTCAACAAGCTGGTCGCCTACGGCCAGTTGACCGGGCGCGCCATTGACCTGGACTTTGCGCAGGGGATGCTGGCCGACACGGTACGGGCCAATGCCCGGCGCATCACGGTGGACGAAATCCAGAAGGCGTGTGCGGCCCATTACCGGATCGACGCTTCGGAAATGCGCTCCAAGCGCCGCGCTCGCGCCGTCGCGCGCCCGCGTCAGGTCGCCATGTATCTGGCCAAGAAGATGACGCCGCGTTCGCTGCCCGAAATCGGCCGCATCTTTGGCGGGCGCGACCATAGCACCGTGATCCACGCCGTCCGCACCATCGAGCAGTTGCGCGAATCGAACCCGGACATCGACGCGGACGTCCGCGCCCTGCTGCGCCAACTGGAAGGCTGACGGGGCTGGCATCTGACGCCCGGCAGGCTAGGCTGGGTGCCATGATTCGCGCCCTTGCCCTGCTGCTCTCCGCTTTCCTGTCCATCATGCCTGTCGCGGCGCAGACGCCCGGCGATGTCCGGGTCGCGCTGGACACCGGCGCGGGGAGGATCGTCGTCGCGGTCCATGCCGACAAGGCGCCCGTTACCGCCGCGAATTTCCTGAAATATGTCGACCAGAAAAGGTTCGACGGCATCGTCTTCTATCGCGGCGTCGGCGCGGCCGACTATGGCTTCGTGCAGGGCGGGGCGCAGAACGACCCCAAGCGCATCCTGCCGCCGATCAAACATGAACCCACCAGCCTCACCGGGCTTGTCCATGACGATGGTGCGCTGTCGATGGCCCGCTATGCGCCGGGCAGCGCGACCGGCGACTTCTTCATCGTGCTGGGCAAGATGCCGGGCATGGACGCGCACCCGGAGGCGGCGGGCGACAATCAGGGCTTTGCCGTGTTCGCCCATGTGGTCGAGGGGCTGGACGTGGTGAAGGCAATCCTGAGCCAGCCCAAATCGCCGACCAAGGGCGAAGGGGTGATGAAGGGGCAGATATTGGAGACGCCGGTGAAGATCATCACGGCGCGACGGGTGCCTTAGGCAGCCTGTTCCCGCCTGAGCGGGCGCCCGCCTTCCCTATGCTCTTGCTTCACCCTGTTGATCCACGATCCGCGCCGCCGCCATATCGGCCGTAACATTGCCGACGGTGCGGAAAATGTCCGGCACCGTCTCCACCGCCAGTAATAACGGCAACGCTTCCACCGGCACGCCCATGGCGAGGCAAATGGGACCAGTGGTGGTGAAGAAGGTGATCTGGCTGGGCAGGCCGACAGCGGCCAGGCTGACGATCGCGGCGACCAATACCCCCATGACCAGTTGCGCCGGTCCCAGCACCACTCCGTTCATCGCCGCCACATAGAGGGCGACGCCCAGATTGGCGGGCGGACTGGTGATGCGGAACAGCGATATGGCAAGGGACAGGACGATGCTGCGCGTCGTTTCGCGCACCGCCAGCGGCCCGTCGCTGGCCTGAATCATGGCCGGCAGCGACGCGATCGAGCTTTGGGTGGAAAAGGCGATGGCCTGCGCCGGGAAGGCGGCCCGTGCAAAGCGTCCGGGCGCGATCCGGCCCATCAGCACCGCCAGCGGATAGACCAGCGCGGTCACGATGACGCAGATCAGCACGATGAAGCCGATATAGTGGAGCAGCGCCCCTGCGGTCGCCAGCCCCGATTGCGCGCCCGCCACCAGCGCCAGCGCGAACACGCCGACCGGGGCCAGCCACAGCACCCAGTTCACGACGACCAGCAGCGCGTCGGCCAGCGCCTCGAAAAAGCCGGTGAGTTGCGCGCGCTTGTCGTCGGCGATTCGCGTCACCGCAAAGCCGAAGATCAGCGCGAACAATACCACGGCCACAACCTGGCCTTCCGTAGCGGCCTTCAGGGGATTGACCGGGATGAAGCCCAGCAGCCATTCCGCCGAAGGCCGCACGTCTGGCACTTGCGTCACCTGACCAGCGCCACTCAGCGCGCCCACGGCCCCCGCCGGAACGGGCCACAGATGCAGCATCAATGGCCCTGCAAGCGCCGCCACGCCCGCCGACGCCACCAGCAGCACCGCGAACAGCCCGATGGCGCGCGCCGCCATGCCGCTGGTCCGGGCGGTCGTGGCGGCCTGCGCTATGCCAGTCACCAGCAACGCGAAGATCAGCGGGATGAGCGGCATCTGCAATCCGCCCAGCCATGCTTTGCCGACCGGCTGGACGATGGCGAGAATGTCGGCGGACCATGGCCCGCCCAATTCGGCCATGACGATGCCGCAGCCAAGGCCCAGCAACAGCGCAACCAGTATCTTTAGCGTCAGCGACATGGACGATCCCCCACATGTCAGCCTATCGCCCGGACGACAAAAAGAAAGCCCGGCGATCGAGGGGATCGCCGGGCCAATCGGGTCAGGCTGGGAGCCGTCCCGTGTCTTGTTATGCGCTCAGCCCTTTTTTTCGGGCGGCAGGGTGATCTTCACGCTCTCGCCGCTCTGGCCGGGGAAGTTGGTGAACATCGCGTCGATCAGGTTCGGCACCAGATAGGTCGGCTTGTTCGACAGCGACTGGGCGCTGGCCTTGCCCTCGAACAGGCGGCGATTGTCGGCTGCCCGGTCGATCTTCATGCTCAGGTCACTGGTATAGACAGTGTAGCTGGACACATCATTATAGCCGCCACCGCCAAACAGCCACGGATCGTAAAAGCCATAACCCCATGGGCGACCCCAGCCGCCCCGGAAACCGCCACCCCATGGGCCACCGCCCCAGCCACCGCCATAAGGGCCGCCAAAGCCCGTCGAACGGACTTTTTCGCGGCCATTATCGACGTCATAGGCGACACGGACGATCAGGTCGGCGCGGGCCGGGTCACCCGCCGCGACATAGCCGGTCTGGGTCAGGCGTGCGCCGACCAGATTGGCATAATGGGCAAATTCCAGCCCACCGGCCAGTTGCGGATCATCGGCAACGACCGTGAAGCTCTGGCCCGCAGGGGCGGGGAGCTGCTGGAAACGGGCGACATCCGCCCGGAAGTTACTGGCGCATCCAGACAGCGCCACCAGCGCCAGCGCGGGCGCCGCAATCAGGCCGAACTTCTTGAAACGGGTCATTTTTCTGCGTCCTGTGACAGGCGTGGAGCCTTTGAACATATTTGCGCTTTGAAATAGCAAAACGCAACTGAACATCGGTTGAACGCACGAAGGAACCGAACGGGCGCACACAATGTCCTGGCAGGACAAGGACGCCGCCCGTTCGCTTATTCCGTCAGCCCGTCACGCTGTGTCGCGCCTGAACCGCAACCCTGTGGCGTCAGCGCATCAGTCCCATCGCGTCATAGGCCGCGCGCAACGTCGGCTCTGCGGCCGTCGCTGCCTTGGCCGCGCCCTTGTCCAATATCGCGTCGAGCGCCGCGTCGTCGGTGCGCAATTCCATGAACCGCTCGCGAATCGGACGCAGCGTTTCGACCAGCACTTCGCCCAGCGCAGGCTTGAATGCGCCAAAACCCTTGCCCGCAAATTCGGCGCAGACCGCGTCGGTGGTGCGGCCGGTCAGCGTGGCGAGGATGCCGACCAGATTGCCCGCTTCGGGACGACCGGCCAGACCTTCGGCGGTTTCGGGCAGCATTTCCTGATCGCTCTTGGCCTTCTTCACCTTGGCCATGATCGCGTCGTCATCATCGGTCAGGTTGATGCGGCTGGCGTCCGACGGATCGGACTTGGACATTTTCGCAGTGCCGTCGCGCAACGACATGATGCGCGCGCTTTCCTTGGGGATGATCGGCGCGGGCAGGGTGAAGACGTCCATGCCGAAATCGGTGTTGAACTTGGTCGCGATGTCGCGGCACAGCTCCAGATGCTGCTTCTGGTCCTCGCCCACCGGCACATGGGTTGCCTGATAGAGCAGAATGTCCGCCGCTTGCAGCACGGGATAGACGAACAGGCCCACCGACGCGCCTTCGCGGTCCTTGCCCGCCTTGTCCTTGAACTGGGTCATGCGGTTCAGCCAGCCGATGCGCGCGGTGCCGTTCAGCAACCAGCACAGCTCGGCATGGGCGGGAACGCGCGCCTGATTGAACAGGACGGAACGGTCCGGGTCGATGCCCGCCGCCACCAGCGCGGCGGCCATGTCGCGCACGTTGCGGATGCGCTGTTCGCGCCCTTCATGCACGGTGATGCTATGCATGTCGGCCAGGAAGAAGAAGCACTGGCTTTCGCTGTCCATCTCATCCTGCATCTTCACCCAGTTGCGGATCGCGCCCAGATAATTGCCCAGATGCAGATTGCCGGTCGGCTGGATGCCGGAAAGGACGCGCATGGATTGATCCGTTCTTTTCAGGTTGTACTTTTGCGGCGCAGCAGCGCCCTGATGTCGGAAAGCCGATAAGCCCCCGTGACGAAGGATGCCAGCCCGTATAGCGCCACGCCTGCGCCTACAAGCAGGGCCAGCGCGATATAGCGACCCAACATCGGCCCGGTCAGCCAGGGATCGAGCAGGCTTTCGCCCGCCAGCAGCGCGCCCCCCATGATGAGCGCGGCGAGGATCAACCGTGGCACGCGGCGACGCACGCCCGCATCGGCGGCGAAATGGCCGCGCTTCACCAGCGTGCGATACAGCATCGCGACATTGACGGTGGAGGCGAGCGCGGTGGCCAGCGGCGGGCCGACATGGCCCAGCCCGACACGTCCCAGCGTGGGAATGAGAATGGCATTGCCGATGATGTTGATGACGATCGAAACCATCGCATAGCGCACCGGCGTGCGGGTGTCGCCGCGCGCATAATAGCCCGGCGTCAGCACCTTCACCAGCACATAGGCGGGCAGGCCGATCGAAAAAGCGGACAAGGCCCAGCCGCATCGCATCGCATCCTCGGCAGTGAAGCGGCCATATTGGAACAGCCCCCGCACGATCGGTTCTGCCACGGTCAGGAAGGCGACGGTGGCGGGCAGGGTCAGGAACAGCGCCAGTTCGATGCCCCTGTTTTGCGTCTCCATCGCCTCGGCGTCCTGCCCCTTCGACAACATGCGCGATATGGTGGGCAGCAGGATGGTGCCAAGGCCGATGCCGATCAGCCCCAGCGGCAACTGGTTCAGCCGGTCGGCATAATAGATATAGGTGATCGAACCCGACGCCAGCAGCCAGCCCGACAGGGCCGTCGACACCAGCAGGTTGATCTGCTGCGCGCCCGCGCCAGCGGCGGCGGGCAGGATGAGGCGCATCAGTTCGCGCACATCCTTGTCGAGCCGGGGACGCTTGATTTTCAGCGACACGCCCGTGCGGCGACACGCCCATATGAGCCACAGCAGTTGCAACGCGCCACCCGCCGTCACTGACATCGCCTGCACCCGCGCGGTTTCATATTCGTCCGCGCCATGGAACAGCCACAGCCCGGCGATCATGGAGACGTTCAGCAATATGGGCGCGGCGGCATTGACCCAGAATTTCTCCAGCGAATTGAGGATGCCGCCCAGCAACGAAGCGAGGCTGATCAGCGCCAGATAGGGCAGGGTGATGCGCGAAAGCGTGACGGCAAAGGCGAATTGCTCGCTCGTGGGCTTCTGTTGTGCAAAACCGCCGGATAAGGCCCATGTCAGCGGCCAGGCGGCAGCGATCAGCGCCAGCGTGAACAGGATCAGCACCGGCAACAGCACGGCCAGCGCGCGCTGCGCAAAATCATAACCCGCCGGTAATCCGCCCTCACCGGCTGCCTTTTTGTTGAACAGCGGGATGAAGGCAGCGGAAAAGGCACCCTCGGCAAACAGGGCGCGGAACATGTTGGGCAGGCGGAAGGCGACGCCGTTGAACGCATCCGACGCAAAGCCCGCCCCGACATAGCGCGCAGCCAGCGAATCGCGCACCAGCGCCAGCACCCGGCTGGCCAGCGTCAGCCCACCAACCGAGCCAAGGGCGCGCACGAGTTTCATGAGGCTATCCTTAGCCCCTCTCCTTCAGGGGAGGGGTTGGGGTGGGGGGTCGCCCCACGCGCTGCGCCAGGAAGATGGCCTCCACGCCAAACCCCTCCCCTGAAGGAGAGGGGCTTAAAGGAGAGCAAAGCCATCAACATCAGGTGACGTCAGGCGTGACCGGCCGGTTCGCCTGCGGTCTGTTCCATCGCCTGCGCCTGTTGCAGGTAGAGTGCGCCGAAATCGATCGGGTCGAGCAGCAGGGGCGGGAAGCCACCGTCGCGGATTGCGTCGGCCAGCACGCGGCGGGCGAAGGGGAAGATGAGGCGCGGCGCTTCGGCCAGCATGAACGGCTGGATCTGGTCCTCCGGCACGTTGCGCATACCAAATAGCGCGGCATAGAGCAGTTCGACGGCAAAGGCGGTGCCTTGCGGCGCTACGGCCTTCACTTCGATCTTGAGCGAGACTTCCAGCACTTCGTCGCCCACGCGGTCGGCGCCGATGTTGAACTGCACGTCGATCTGCGGCTGGTCGGGCCACTGATAGGCGGCGGGCGCGTTCGGATTTTCGAACGACAGATCCTTCACATACTGGCTGATCAGCGCGATCTGCGGCGCGGTGTCGACGCCGTTGACCTGGGTGTTGATGGTGTAGCTGTTGTCCGCTTCGTCGGCCATGTTTACGTCCTTACGTCCCTGTTGCGCGGGCGGCACGGGCCGCCTGGATATGATGACCCGCGCGCTTAGCAGCCCGTTATGGACAGGGCAATGGTGCGGGCGGCACGGCCCGGACACGGCGCTATTTGAAGTATCGTGCAAACATGCCTATGTTGGTGGGAACATTGTCCCCACACAAAGGGTATAGCCTTCCGTGTATGTGATCGTCATCCTCGCCATGATAGCCGGTTTTCTGGCGATGCGGCTCTATTCCGTGCTTGGTAAGCGTACCGGGCATGAGCAGGAACCTGCGCCCCGCCCCGCCGACGAACGCGCCAAGGTGACGGTGCTGCAACCGCGCCCCACCACCGAAGCCACCGGCGATTCGGTCCGTTTGGCCGAAGGGCTGATTACCCCGGCTGCGGAAAATGGCGTGCGCGCGCTGATTGCCGCCGACCGCACGTTCGACGTGCCGCAATTCGTCGATGGTGCCAAGGGTGCCTATCGCATGGTGCTGGAAGCGTTCTGGCGCGGCGATCGGGAAGAACTGGCCTGGCTGTGCGACGATGATGTGCGTGCTTCGTTCGAAGAAGCGATCGCCGCGCGCGAAGCCGATGGCCATAGCCTTGAAAATCGGCTGGTCCGCATCGAAAAGGCGCAGATCGTCGAAGCATCGCTCAATGGCCGCATCGCCGAAGTCGCCCTGCGCTTCGAAGCGGACATTGCCGCCATCACGCGCGACCGCGACGGCAATGTCGTTGCCGGGTCGATGACCGACGCGGTCGGCACCAACGACATCTGGACCTTTACCCGCGAAATCCGCAGCGCAGATCCCAACTGGAAGCTCAGCGAAACCGACGAAGCGTGATTTTGGGCGTGATGGCTGGCAATAAGCTGCGTCGTTCGGGCGGTCCATTGCTGGCCGCCCTGTTGCTGTCGGCCTGCGCGGGCGGAATGATTCCGCCTTCCGCCAATGGACCCGCACCGACGCGCCCTTTACCTTCGGGCAGCACTTTACCTTCGGGTGGTGAAGTCGCGGCCCGACCCACGCCCGCAACGCCCCGTCCTGCATTGCCCGTAACGGTTCCTGCCGATCCGGCGCTGGACCAGACGACGGCGGCGGGCCTCGGCGTCACGCGCGGTCCCGACATTGCCAGCCTGATCCCGTCGGGCGAACGCTCCCGCCTGGCCTTGCAGGCCTTCCGCATATCCTGTCCCACGCTGATGCGCCGCACCGACCAGAGCGGCCTGACCAAGGGGGCGGACTGGAACAATGCCTGCGCGGCGGCATCCAGCTGGCCCGAAGCGTCCGCCAGCGAATTTTTCTCCCGCTATTTCGAAGCGGTGCAGGTCGGCGACGGCGCGGCTTTCGTGACGGGCTATTATGAACCGGAAATCAGCGGGTCGCGCACGCGCCAACCCGGTTTCGACGTGCCGATCTATCGTCGCCCCACCGACCTGATCGATGTCGATCTCGGCCAGTTCAGCGATGCCCTCAAAGGGCGCACGATCCGGGGCAAAGTATCGGGCAGCAAATTCGTCCCCTATGACGAACGGGCGCAGATCGTGTCCGGCACGCTCGCGGGGCGCGGTCTGGAATTGGCCTATGCTGCCGATGCGGTCGAATTTTTCTTTCTTCAGGTGCAGGGCAGCGGACGGCTGAACCTGCCCGACGGCACGGTCATGCGCATTGGCTATGACGGGCAGAATGGCCGCGACTATAGCGGCATCGGCAAGCTGATGAAGGATCGCGGCCTCATTCAGGCCGGATCGATGCAGGACATCATGCAATATCTGCGCGCCAACCCGGTCGAGGGCGCGGCGATCATGAACGAAAACAAGAGCTTCGTGTTCTTCCGCGAACTCACCGGCGCGGGGCCGATCGGCGCACTGGGCGTGGCTGTAACGGCCGAAGGCACCGTTGCGGCCGACCCCAAATATGTGCCGCTGGGCGCGCCGTTGCTGCTCTCGCTCGACCGCGCCGAACCCAATGGCGTGTGGATCGCGCAGGATACTGGCGGCGCGATCAAGGGCGCGAACCGCTTCGACAGCTTCTGGGGCGCAGGCGCGCGGGCGCGCGCCATTGCCGGGGGCATGTCGGCGCGGGGCAGCGCGCTGGTGCTGCTGCCGATCGGATCGGCCGCACGCCTCGTTCGCCCCTGACCGGGGGGGGATTTTCTCCATGCGGCGGCGGCTTTCCCCCGATGAACAGGCGCTCTGGGTCGCGCTGGCCAAAACGGTCCGGCCGATCCGGCCCCAGCCGCGTGTCGCTGCGCCGCTCGCTCCCGCCGCGCCTGCGGTCCTGTCCCTCGCCAAGCCCGCCAAACCCGGCAAGACAGGGTTAACGCGGCCTGCCCCCACGCCCCCGCCTGTTCCCGCCCGCACGCCTGCGGCCGTGCTGGACACAGGCTGGGAACGGCGCATCCGGAACGGCGCGATCCTTCCCGACATCAGCATAGATTTGCATGGCCACAGCCTGTCCGCCGCGCATATGCGCCTGACCCAGGCCATCGGATCGGCCCTGACGCAGGATGCCCGCGTGCTGCTGGTCGTCACGGGCAAACCGCCCAAAGGTGCCGGGACCGGCGGACCGTCGCGGCGTGGCGCGATCCGGGGCGAAATCGGCCATTGGCTGGAAACCAGCCCCTATGCCGATCGCATCGCCAGCGTCCGTGTCGCGCATCCGCGCCATGGCGGCGACGGAGCGCTCTACCTCATATTGCGTCGCAAAAAATAGCGGGCGTCGCTGACCCTTTCTTAACCACTGTCCTTCATATCCGGCGGATGGGAGCCTGCCTTTCGGCGGGTCGGGGTCGGGGCAGGGAGGCACATGCAAGGCGTTACGTTGAAAAGCCGCGCCGCTGCCTTCGCCTGTGCCGCAGGGGCATTGGTATTCACTCTTTCGCTCGTGCTGGGCTATACGCCCGGCGGGCAGGATGACATCGTTCAGGTCGGCCGCGCGCTCATCATCGCCATTTTATGCGGCACGATGAGCTGGGCGTCGGCAACCCGCACCGTCGCTACCACCGCCAACGCCATCGACGCAGCCACCGAACGCCTGCTGTCGGCTGCACATGGCGATCTTCATTCGCGCGTCCCTGCCGAAATCGGCGCGGAACTGCCCGACCTGTCGGTCGCGATGGAAAGCCTGTTCAGTCAGGTCCGCACCAATCTGGACCATGTCCAGACGCTGGCCCTGTTCGATCAGGTCACTGGCCTTGCCAACCGCACCAGTTTTTGCCGCCAGGTCGAACGCCACCTTGCCGAACGGGAGGACACGGGCATGGCGGCGTTGTTCTTCATTGATCTGGACGGGTTCAAAAGCGTCAACGACACGCTGGGCCATGCGGCGGGCGACCAGTTGCTGGCGCGCGTCGCGGGCCGGCTGCGCGAAGTCGTGATGGCGCAGGTCGCCGCCGGAACCGGCGACGCCGTCATCGGTCGTCTGGCGGGCGACGAATTCACCATGTTCTTCCCCAACCTGACCGGACCCAATGCCGCCGCGCGGATCGCGCGCGCCATTCAGTTCGCGCTGGGCGAACGGTTTGACCTGGGCAGCCAGCATGTCGATCTGGGCGCGTCGATCGGCATTGCCTGCTATCCCGACCATGGCGATACGCTGGCCACGCTGCTGCGTGCGGCGGACGTGGCCATGTATCATGCCAAGCATGAAGGGCGCGGCCGCGCCGAAATGTACAGCGCGGAACTGGCGCTGGCGGCGTCGGACCGGGCGGATCTGGAGCGCGACTTGCTGCTCGCCCTGCAACGCGACGAATTTCTGCTGGAATTCCAGCCACAGATCGACATTGCCAGCGGCCAGGCCGTTACGGCCGAAGCGCTGGTCCGCTGGGCGCATCCGCAACGCGACATGGTGATGATGCCCGGGGCGTTCGTGCCGGTGGCCGAAGAAAGCGGCGTCATCGTCGCGCTGGGCGACTGGGTGATGGGCCGGGTGTGCGAAACCGCCGCGCGCTGGGCGCAAACCGGCGTGCAGCAACGGATCGCAATCAATATTTCCACGCGCGAACTGGGGCAGGCGGACTTTTTCCTGCGCCTGCGCCATGCCATCGCCACGCACCGCGCGCCACCCGCCATGCTGGAACTGGAAATCACCGAATCGCTGGCGATGGAGATGGATCCGCGCATCCTTGACCAGCTTTCCGCGTTGCGCCGCGACGGCGTGCGCATTGCCATCGACGATTTCGGCACGGGCTATTCCAACCTGTCGCGCCTGCGGGAATTGCCGGTCGACCGGGTCAAGATCGACCGCAGTCTGGTGCGCGACATTGCGACCTCCGCCGAAGCGCGCACCATCTGTTCCGCCGTGGTCGGCCTCATTCAGGGGCTTGGGATGGAAGTCGTGGTCGAAGGCATCGAAAATCAGGCGCAGATGGACATGCTGCGCGTCATCGGCTGCACCCTGTTTCAGGGCTATCATCTGGCCATGCCGACCGGCGAGCAGGACTATCTCTCCCGCTACGCCGCACACGCGCCCATGCAGGAACGCGGGGCAGGCTGACGCCTCACTCCGCCCGCAACGCCCGTTCCAAAACCAGCCCGTAAATCCGCACCAGATCGCGCAGATCCTGCACCGCGACGGCCTCGTCCAGCTTGTGCATGGTCGCGTTGTTCAGGCCAAATTCCACCACCGGGCAGATGCGCGACAGGAACCGCGCGTCGGACGTGCCGCCCGTGGTCGACAATTCCGTCTCCACCCCCGTCACATCGCGGATCGCCCCGCTGACCAGCGTGCTGAACGCACCCGGCTGCGTCAGGAAGGATTCGCCGCTGATCCGCGCTTCCACCGTGCCACCCTCGACGGCCGCGATTGCCTTTATCCGTTCGATCAGCGACGCGCCGCTATGCCGGTCGTTGAAGCGGATGGAAATGCGCGCCGTCGCTGCGCCGGGGATGACATTATGCGCGACATTGCCGACCTCCAGGTCAGTAATCTCGATATTGCTCGGCTGGAACCAGTCGGTCCCTTCGTCCAGCACTTCCGCCTCGACCGCGCTCAATATCCGCACCAGTTTGGGGATCGGATTGTCGGCCAGATGGGGGTAGGCGACATGCCCCTGACTGCCCGCCACACGGATCCACATATTGACCGATCCGCGCCGACCGATCTTCACCACATCGCCCAGCCGCGCCGACGATGTCGGTTCGCCGACCAGACACAGGTCCGGGCGCAATTCGCGCGCCACCATCCGCTCCATCAGCGCCAGCGTGCCATAGACGGCCGGGCCTTCCTCGTCGCCCGTGATGATCAGGCTGATCGTGCCGGGCAGGTCGTCGGGCAATGCGGCCAGCGCCGCGACGAACGCGGCAATCGAACCCTTCATGTCCACGGCACCGCGACCATAGAGCAGGTCGCCGCGAATCTCCGGCGCGAACGGATCGCTGGTCCATCCCGAACCCGGTGGCACCACGTCCAGATGCCCGGCAAAGGCGAAATGCGGTCCCTTGCCCGTCGTGCGCCACGCCAGCAGATTTTCCACCGGGCCATCGGGCGCCTGCCCGACCGTGAAACGATCGACGGTAAAACCCAGCGGCACCAGCATATCTTCCAGCGTCGCGAACACCGCGCCGGTCGCGGGCGTTACGGATGGGCAGGCGATCAGGCGCTCTGCAAGCGCCACGACATCTTCATTGGCTCTGGTCATGCTCATGTCGTGGCGTTAGCGAATGGAGGGTCGCTTGACCAGCAGCAGCAGGAGGACAGGTCATGCCCCGGATCGACCTGGAGCATATCGCGCAGACGAACAGCACCGGCTATCCAGCCCCCCATGATGCGGCTGTGGCGGGCCGATGGGTCCGGCGGCTGGGACCGGCCAGCGGTATGGCCGATTTCGGCGTCAGTCATGTCGTGCTGAAACCCGGCGCGGCATCGTCCCATCGCCACTGGCATGAGGATGAGGATGAATTTATCGTCCTGCTGACGGGCGAAGCGGTGCTGGTCGAAAATGATGCGCGCACCGTCCTGTACGCAGGCGACATGGCGGCCTTTCCCAAAGGCGAACCCAATGGTCATCACATCGTCAACGAAAGCGGGGGCGATTGCGTCCTTCTCGCCTTTGGCCGTCCGCCATCGGGGGATTGCCATTATCCCGACATCGACCTGTCTTGGACGGGTGGCGGGTATCGGCGCAAGGATGGGAGCGGCTTTTGACGATGCAGATGGACCGGCGCGCATGGATGGGCGGCATGGGGGCGACGCTGGTCGCGGCCAAGGCACCGCCGGTTGCGCCGCCCGCGCTGGTCAAACCGCCGCGATTGCGCCCCGGCGACATGGTGGGCCTGATCGAACCGGCGGGCTTTACCGACGATGCGTTCGATCTGGCACTGGTCATGGAAACCATCCGCGCCATGGGGCTGGTGCCAAAGCCCGCCGCGCATCTGGCGCAGCGGCACGGCTATCTGGCCGGGCGCGACGCGGATCGGGCGGCGGACGTGAACGCGATGTTCGCGGATCGGCAGGTGAAGGCCGTCTTTGCCGTGCGCGGCGGCTGGGGCTGCGCGCGCATCCTGCCTTTCCTCGATTTCGCGACGATCCGCGCCAACCCCAAATTGCTGGTCGGCTTTTCGGACATTACGGCGCTGCATCTGGCTTTCGCGGCAAAGGCAGGCTTCACCACCATCCATGGACCCAATGCGGCGAGCAGCTGGGGCAAATTTTCATGGGACGCCTTCCGCGCGGTCGCCTTCGACGGCGCGACCCCGACCTTCGCCAGTCCGGTGGGGGTGGAGGACCGGCTGGTCCAGCGCACCGGCCGCATCCGCACCTTTGGCCCCGGCAAGGCGACAGGGCGGCTGATCGGCGGCAACCTCACGGTGCTGGCGGCGCTGATGGGGACGCCATGGCTGCCCGATTTCACCGGCGCGATCCTGTTTGTGGAGGATATTGGCGAACAACCCTATCGCATCGACCGGATGCTGACCCAGTTGGCGCTGGCCGGCGTGCTGGGCAAGCTGGCGGGCGTCATGTTCGGCCAATGCACCGATTGCGGCCCGTCCGGCGCATCCTATGGCGGCTTCACCTTATCGGAAGTGCTGCAACAGCATCTGGCCCCACTCGGCATCCCGGCGTTTCAGGGCGCCCCCTTCGGCCATGTCGCCAATCAGATCAGCCTGCCCGTGGGCATCCGCGCGGAAATGGACGCCGACGCCGGCACGATCCGCCTGCTGGAACCGGCGGTTTCTTGAGGTTTTTCTCAGCTTCAGGGCCAGTCGACATTTAGTTCAGGTGGAGCCGAAAATCGCGCTTTGCAGGCCCGCCTGGGCTGAATGTCGGCTGGCCCTACGCAATCGCCAGCACACTGGTCAGCACAATCCGCACCAACTCCGCCTGTCCCCGCGCGCCGGTCTTGGCGTAGATTTTCTTGCTGTAATTGCGCGCGGTTTCCACCGTGATGCCCAGGTTCGCCGCCGCCTGCGCAATCGAAATGCCCTGCGCAATGGCCCATGCCAGCCGCGCCTCACTGGGTAGCAGGCCGAACAGGTCGACCAACTGGTCGCATCGGTCCGCCTGCGACCAGCGATCCCCGCTCAGGTAAACGATCGCCACCGGGGTCGATCCCGCCGCCACCGACCGTCGCCGGATCGGCGCGACCAATATGTCCATCCACGGATCGCGGGAGAGGTTGATCGCGCGCGGCCTCGCCTCGCCATCGGCGGCGAAGCGCTTGACCAGCGCCGTCAGTTCGCGGTCCAGCCCCGGCGACGCAGGGGTCAGCCGATCGTAACGGCCTCGCTGCAACAAAGTGGTGCGCTGGAACAATTGTTCGACATGGGCAGTCATGTCCACGATGCGGCAGCGCGCATCCAGCGTCAGCCAGCCGAAATTCAGCCGCCCGAACGCTTCGGACGTCAGCGCCGACCGCAACTTCTCCCGCTCCAGCGCCACGAACGCCCGCAACGCGATGCGCAGATGCGGCGCCAGCGCAGTCAGCAACGCCCCGACGGCGGGTCCGATCGCCTTGCCCCCTGCGCAGGCCAGCCACGCATCCACGCCGCTCGGCTCGGTCACGTGGATGGATCGCATGTCGCTCATCCCCTGCGGCACCATCAATTCGCGGTGAAAGGACAAATGCAGCGGATCGCCCCGTTCCAGCAATTCGGCCAGCGCATAAACGCGCCCTTCGCGCATGTCGCGATAGGGGAAAGGGTCGCGCACATATTTTTCCACGAACAATGCGTGCAGATGCGCGGGTGGCGGCGGCCCGGCGTGCAGCTCGACGATCGCATCCTCGTCCACCGGGCGAAAGATCAGCGTCGTATAGACCGCGCCGGTGCGCAGCCGCAGCCGTTCCAGAAAATCCCGCCACAACGGTTGCTGGAACATCCCTTCATGCAGGGCCGTCAATAATCCGCCATCGTCCAATCGCATAAGCGATACTCATATATCCTCCCATTTGGGAGGTCCATGGGCAATCGCGTCCTGCCATAACGATCGTCAAGAAGCGTGCGAGGATCCCATGACAGACGCCAAGACCCTGACCCATCTGGAGCGACTCGAAGCCGAGAGCATTCACATCCTGCGGGAAGTGGTGTCCGAAGCGGAAAAGCCAGTGATGCTCTATTCCGTAGGCAAGGATTCAGCGGTGATGCTGCATCTGGCGCGCAAGGCATTCTACCCTTCGCCGCCGCCCTTTCCGCTGCTGCATGTCGACACGACCTGGAAATTTCAGGAAATGTACAAGCTGCGTGACCGGATGGCGCAGGAAAGCGGCATGGAATTGCTGGTCTATCAGAATCAGGAAGCCAAGGATCGCGGCATCAACCCGTTCGACCATGGCGCGCTCCACACCGACATGTGGAAAACCGAAGGGTTGAAGCAGGCGCTCAACCTCTACGGGTTCGACGCGGCCTTCGGCGGCGCGCGGCGTGACGAGGAAAAGAGCCGGGCGAAGGAACGCATCTTCTCCTTCCGCACCGCCTCCCATGGCTGGGATCCGAAAAACCAGCGGCCCGAATTGTGGAACCTCTACAACGCCAAAAAGAGCAAGGGCGAGAGCATCCGCATCTTCCCCATCTCCAACTGGACCGAGCTGGACATCTGGCAATATATCCATCTCAACGACATCCCCATCGTCCCGCTCTATTTCTCGGCCAAGCGCCCGACGGTGGAGCGCGACGGCATGTTGCTGATGGTCGATGACGACCGTTTCCCGCTCGAACCGGGCGAAGTGCCAGTCGAACGCTCGATCCGCTTCCGCACTTTGGGCTGCTATCCGCTCACCGGCGCGGTCGAAAGCGAGGCCGCAACCCTGCCTGAAGTCATTCAGGAAATGCTGCTGACCACCACGTCCGAACGGCAAGGCCGCGCGATCGACAAGGACGCCGGCGGCGCGGGCATGGAGAAGAAGAAGCAGGAAGGGTATTTCTGACCTGAGCTTCGCTCAGGTCAGCCCCAGCGCAGGCTGGGGTCGCAGGCGTCCGGTCGGACGCTCTCGCAGACCCCTGACTCTCCCCAAGATCAACGAGATCCCAGCGTTCGCTGGGATGACGAGGTAAGCGATATGACCGACACCCTCACCGACCCCATCTACAAGACCGACGCCCTCATCGCGCAGGACATCGACGCCTATCTGGACGTGCATCAGCATAAGACGATGCTGCGCTTCATCACCTGCGGGTCGGTGGATGACGGCAAATCCACGCTGATCGGCCGCCTGCTCTACGACAGCAAGATGATCTTCGAGGATCAGCTTGCCGCCCTTGAAGCCGACAGCAAGAAGATGGGGACGCAAGGGCAGGAAATCGACTTCGCCCTCCTCGTCGATGGCCTTGCCGCCGAGCGGGAGCAGGGCATCACCATCGACGTCGCCTATCGCTTCTTCGCCACCGAAAAGCGCAAATTCATCGTCGCGGACACGCCCGGCCACGAACAATATACCCGCAACATGGTGACCGGCGCATCGACCGCCGACCTTGCCGTCATCCTGATCGACGCGCGCAAGGGCATCCTGACGCAAACCCGCCGCCACTCTTATCTCGCCCACCTCATCGGCATCCGCAACATCGTGCTGGCCGTCAACAAGATGGATCTGGTCGGTTACGATCAGGCGATCTTCGACAGGATCGTCGCGGACTATACCGAATTTGCCAAAAGCATCGGCATCACTGCCTTCACGCCCATGCCGATTTCGGGGTTCAGGGGCGACAATATCACCGGCCCGTCGGAAAACACGCCCTGGTACACTGGCCCGGCACTGATCGAGCATCTCGAAACGGTGGAGGTCAACAGCGCCACCGACGCGGAAAAGCCGTTCCGTATGCCGGTGCAATGGGTCAACCGCCCGAACCTGGACTTCCGGGGCTTTTCCGGCCTGATCGCAACCGGCGTGGTCAAGCCCGGCGACGCCGTGCGGGTGCTGCCATCGGGCAAGACCAGCACGGTAAGCCGCATCGTCACGCTGGATGGCGACCTGGATCAGGCGGTCGCGGGCCAGTCCGTCACCCTCTGCTTTGCCGACGAAATCGACTGTTCGCGCGGCGACGTGATCGCGCTTGCCGACAATCCGCCGCAGGCCGCCGATCAGTTTGAATCCACCATCGTCTGGATGGCGGATGAAGAAATGCTGCCCGGTCGCCCCTATTGGCTCAAGATCGGCACGCAGACCGTCACTGCGACGATCCAGCAGCCCAAATATCAGGTCAACGTCAACACGATGGAACATCTGGCGGCCAAGACGCTGGAATTGAACGCCATCGGCGTCGCCAACCTGTCCACCGACAAGCAGATCGTGTTCGAAGCCTATGAGCAGAACCGGACGTTGGGCGGCTATATCCTGATCGACAAGATCAGCAACGCCACCGTCGCTGCCGGGATGCTGCATTTCTCGCTCCGTCGGGCGCAGAATGTCCATTGGCAGGCAACCGATGTCAGCCGCGATTTCCATGCGGGCCTGAAAAACCAGAAGCCCGCAGTGCTGTGGTTCACCGGGCTTTCCGGCGCGGGCAAATCGACCATCGCCAATCTGGTGGAAAAGAAGCTGGCGCGGATGAACCGCCACACCTTCCTGCTGGATGGCGACAATGTGCGCCATGGCCTGAACAAGGATCTGGGCTTTACCGACGCGGACCGGGTGGAAAATATCCGCCGCGTGGGCGAAGTGGCCAAGCTGATGACCGACGCGGGGCTGATCGTCATCACCGCCTTCATCTCGCCCTTCCGCTCAGAGCGCGACATGGTGCGTCAGATGATGCAGCCGGGCGAGTTCATCGAAGTGCATATCGACACCCCGCTGGCCGATGCCGAAGCCCGCGACGTGAAGGGTTTGTATAAAAAGGCCCGCGCCGGGAACCTCAAAAACTTCACCGGCATCGACAGCCCCTATGAAGCGCCGATGGACCCCGAAATCCGCGTGGACACAACCGCGATGACGGCAGAGGAAGCCGCCGACGCCATCGTCGCCCGGCTCATCCCATGAGCGTGATGACCGACGCCGACCTTGCCGCCCATCTGGCGCAGGTCGCGGGCCAGATCCTGCTCGACGTGCGCGACAGCGGCCTGTTCGGGCCAAAGGCGCTGGGCAAGGCGGGCGACCAGACCGCCAACCAGTTCCTGTGCCACGCCCTGCGCGAACAGCGGCCCGACGACGGCCTCCTGTCGGAGGAGGAGAAGGACAATGCGGAGCGCCTTAGCCAGTCGCGCGTCTGGATCGTCGATCCGGTGGACGGTACCCGCGAATATGGCGAAGCGCGCGCCGACTGGGCGGTGCATGTGGGGCTGGCGATCGACGGGCAGGCGGCGATCGGCGCCGTGGCGCTGCCGGGTCTTGATGGCGGCGTCGTCATCCGCTCCGACCAGCCCCGCGCCGTCCCGCCCGCGCCGCCGCAACTGCGCATGGTCGTCTCCCGCACTCGCCCCGCTGCGCAGGCAGTCGCGGTGGCGGAAAACCTGGGTGCGCAACTCGTGCCGATGGGCAGCGCAGGTGCCAAAGCCATGGCGATCATCCTGGGGCAGGCGGACATCTACCTCCATTCGGGCGGCCAATATGAATGGGACAGCATGGCCCCCGTCGCCGTCGCGCTGGCCCACGGCCTGCACGCCAGCCGCATCGACGGCAGCCCGCTCGTCTATAACCAGAGCGACGTCTATCTCCCCGACCTGCTGATCTGCCGCCGGGAACATGCGGAACAGGTTCTCGCGCTGGTGGCAGACGTGTCGGCCTAAGCGGAATGTTCTTCCCGATGCCAAGGGGATCGTTCGCAAGCGACCTAAGGCGGCCGAGTAAATCCTCCCCTGCAAGCCTGTCCTGAGCGCCTGCTGCAGGCGGGCAGTCGAAGGGGGGAGGGGAACGGAAACGAACAAAGTCGGACCTAATCTTCTCTGTCACCCTGAACTTGTTTCAGGGTCCATTTCTCCAGATCGAACAGGGCTTCGTGGGGCTTGGTGGATGCTGAGCCGCAGGCCAGCGCAGCTAAACAAGTTCAGCATAACGGTGTTCGAAAAGTCCGCCACCCACCCAACCCCGTCATCCCGGCGAACGCTGGGATCTCCCTTCTTCTACCAACGCGCTCGAACGAAAAGAAAGATGCCAGCCTGCGCGGGCCTGACGGAAGGGTTGCACGGATCGGCGCGGTTGCGCTAAGGCGCGCCTAATCGCATGGACCCGGTGCAAATCCGGGTGGCTATTCCGGCCGCCGATCCGCCGGACAACATCACACATGAACCCTGTCAAGCGTCGTTCGACGCCATGTGCCTTGATGTGGAACCGCTATGTCCAAGAGTCTTTCTGCCTATCGCCGTCAATGGTTTGCCGATGGCGCCGCCGCGCGTCGTGATATTCTGGCCGGGGTGGTCGTCGCCCTTGCCCTGATCCCCGAAGCGATAGGCTTTTCCATCATCGCGGGGGTCGATCCGCGCGTCGGCCTCTACGCCTCTGTCGCCATCGCCATCGTCATTGCCTTTACCGGCGGGCGCACGGGCATGATCTCCGCCGCGACGGCCGCCGTGGCGGTGCTGGTCGGGCCGCTGGTGCGCGACCATGGCGTCAATTATCTGTTCGCCGCGACCATCCTGATGGGCCTCATTCAGATCGTCGCCGGGTTGCTGCGGCTCGACCTGCTGATGCAGTTCGTCTCCCGCTCGGTCATCACCGGCTTCGTCAATGCGCTGGCGATCCTCATCTTCATGGCGCAATTGCCGCAGCTTACCAATGTCGGCTGGCAAACCTACGCCATGATCGCGGCAGGGCTGGCGATCATCTACCTCTTCCCGCGCCTGACGAAGGCGGTGCCATCGCCGCTGGTCGCCATCCTCATCCTCTCGGCCATCAGCATCACGATGGGCCTGCCGGTCAACACGGTCGGCGACATGGGGCAATTGCCCGATGGCCTGCCCAGCTTCGCCTTTCCCGCCGTGCCGCTCACCTGGGACACGCTGCGCATCATCCTGCCATATTCGCTGACGATGGCGGCGGTCGGCCTGCTCGAAAGCCTGCTGACGGCGCAGATCGTCGACGACATGACCGATACCGACAGCGACAAGCGCCGCGAATGTGCGGGGCAGGGCAGCGCCAATATCGTCGCCGCCCTGTTCGGCGGCATGGGCGGCTGCGCCATGATCGGCCAGTCGGTCATCAACGTGACATCGGGCGGGCGCGGTCGGCTGTCGACCTTCGTGGCGGGGGCGTTCCTGCTGTTCCTGCTTACGGTGCTTGGTCCATGGGTCGGGCGAGTGCCGATGCCCGCGCTGGTCGCGGTCATGATCATGGTGTCGATCGGCACGTTCAGCTGGAACTCCATCCCCAATCTGCGCCGTCATCCCGCGACATCGTCGGTCGTCATGCTCACCACGGTCGTCGTCGTCGTCGCCACCCGCGACCTGTCGCTGGGCGTGCTGGCCGGGGTGTTGCTGTCGGGCATCTTCTTTGCCGCAAAGGTCCAGCGCATGTTCGCGGTGGACCGTATCCTCTCGCCCGATGGCGGACGCGCGACCTATCATGTTACGGGCCAGATATTCTTCGCCTCGGTCGACCGCTTCACCCGCGCCTTTCAGGATGAAGCCAGCGCCACCACTGTCCTGATCGACGTGTCCGGCGCGCATTTCTGGGACATTTCAGGCGTGGGCGCACTGGACAAGGTCGTCGCGCGGCTGCGGCGCGAAGGGCGCAGCGTCGAGGTGATCGGCTATAACCGCGCCAGCGCCGACATCATCGACAAATTTGCCCTCCACGACAAAACCGGCGTGGAAACCGGCCTCGCCCCGCATTGAGCGCGCAGGCGGGGATCAGCGCTTCTGCGCCACGCTCTCCGCCGCCGCCATCACCCGCAGCATATTGCCGCCGACCAGCTTGGCGACATTCGCGTCGCTCCACCCGCGCCGCATCAGTTCGACCAGCAATGCGGGGTAAGTCTCCACCCCGCTCAACCCTGCGGGCAAATCGCCCACCCCGTCGAAATCGCTGCCGATGCCGACATGATCGTGGCCAGCCAGCTTGACGATATGGTCGATATGGTCGGCCACCTGCGCAATCGTCGCGACAGGCTCCGGGTGCGCCACTTCCCAAGCCGCCAAAGCCTTCGCCGCGCCCGCCGGATCGCCGATATACAGCCCACCAAAGGGCGGCGCATTATAGCGCGCAATCTCCGCGCTGCGGTCCGCGCCCCACACCCGCCGCGCCTCCGACACATATTGCGCAGCGAAATTGACCATCACCACGCCGCCATTGGCCGCCACCTGTTGCAACACCGCGTCCGACACATTGCGCGGCGTGTCGCACAATGCGCGCGCGTTGGAGTGGGAGAAGATCACCGGCGCCTTCGTCACCCGCAGCGCGTCCAGCATCGTCGCCTCGCTGACATGGCTCAAATCCACCAGCATCCCCAGCCGGTTGAGTTCGCGCACCACATCCTCGCCGAACGGGGTCAGCCCGTCATGCCGGGGATTGTCCGTCGCGCTGTCGGCCCAATCGATCGTGCGGCTGTGGGTCAGCGTCAGATAGGCCGCGCCCAGCCCGCGATAGGCGCGCAGCACCGCCATGCTCCCGTCGATCTGCCCGCCACCCTCGACCCCGATCAGCGACCCGATCCGCCCTGCCTTGTGCGCCGCGCGCATCTCCGCTGCCGTCGTCACCATCGCAAAATCGCGCGGATAGCGTTCGGCCAGCGCATGGACCATGCCGATCTGGTCCAGCGTATCCTTGACCTGCTGCACCTGCGGCAGGTCCGCCGACACCCATACCGACCAATATTGCCCGCCCACGCCCCCGGCGCGCAACCGCGCTATGTCGGTATGATAGGTCGCCGGGTCCAGCCGGGTCAGTTCCATCGTCCACCGCTTGTCCTTCGCCTTTTCCGCCAGCGCTTCGGGCCAGTCATTATGCCCGTCGATCAGCGGCGTGGCTTTCAGCACGCGGGCGATCCGCGCGCCATAGGCGTCGGGCGCGGCATGAACGGGCAGGGCGGCAAGCAGCAGCGGCAGCGCCGCGATACGAAGGATGGACATGCTGCCAAGCCTATGGCGCGCCACCCCCAAGTCAATCATCCTGTCGTTGGAAAGTCGCAACGCTACACATCCGCCAATTGCTTCTTGTGCCTGCCCCCGCCATCCTTGCGGCCATGACCATCGACCCGCTCACGCTGCTTCAGGCCTATTCCATCGGTGTGTTTCCCATGTCGGACGATCGCGATGCGGACGAAGTCTATTGGGTCGAACCGCGCGACCGCGCCATTCTGCCGCTCGATGGGTTCCATCTGTCCACGTCGCTGTCGCGCACCCTGCGCCGGGACCGCTTCCGCGTCACCGCGAACCGCGCTTTCGGGCGCATCGTGGCGCTCTGCGCGACGGCCGCGCCGGACCGGCCATCGACCTGGATCAACCGCCAGATCGAAAGCGCCTATCGCCATCTGCACGCACTGGGTTTTGCCCATTCGGTCGAGCTGTGGGAGGGGGATGAGCTGGTCGGCGGCCTTTATGGCGTGTCGCTGGGCCGCGCCTTCTTTGGCGAATCCATGGTGTCGCGCCGCACCGATGCGTCGAAGGTCGCGCTGGCCTGGCTGGTGGCGCGGCTACGTTTTGCCGGTTTCACGCTGCTCGATTGCCAGTTCATGACCGATCATCTCCGCTCGCTGGGCGCAGTCGAAATCAGCCAGACGGCCTATCTTCAGTTGCTGGGCGCGGCGGTGGACGGCGTGGTGCTGGGGGCGGGGACGCTGTCTGCCGGTTCCGGTTCGGTTGCCGAACTGGCATTCGCACCGCTGGCGGGCGATGCTGCGCCCGGCGCGGCCTTGCCGCCCAGCTTCACCGAATCGGGACCGCTCTCCGGCCATGCCATCGCGCAGCTTTTGACCCACACATCGTAGATCGGGTGCTGCACGACATTGCGGTCGGGCCGTTCGCGAAACAGCCAGCCGGAAAAATTGCGCCGCCACTTGCCGTCCGCGCTGCTGCGCACGTCCAGTTGCACGAACGCGCCGGTGTCCTGCACATTTTCCCATGGTGCGCTGGTTTCGCACGCCTGCAACCGCACGATCGCGTCGCCCACGCGCAAGGCTTCGCCCGGTTTCATGGTCAGGTCGCGGGTCAGGCCGTTACGCTTGTTCAACAGGCCGATGACCGCGCTGCGCTGCGCCATCGGCGTGCCGGGCAGGGCGGCGTTGTCGGCACTGCGGATCGGCGCGCCCTCTACCTTCACCGGGCCGGTCTGGTTCGCGGGCGGCACGTCGCCATCGCTGCACGCGGCCAGCGCCAGCAACAGGATCGACGGGATTGGCCCCGCCGGATGCCGGATCATGATGCGTCGGGGCTCCACGCCTCATAATCGCCAGTCGCCTTCTGGCGCTGGCCACCCTTTTCCATCGCCCCGGACGGGCGATAGGCCAGCGCGGTGCCAGTGGCGTTGGGCGTGGATTCGCGTTCCCATATGCGCGGCGGCGGCAGGAAACTTTCGGGCGTCCCCTCGATCGAATGGTGCAACCAGCCATGCCATTCGGCCGGCACGCGGCTGGCGTCGTTCGCGCCATTATAGATGACCCAGCGGCGCATCACGCCGTGAACGTCGCTGCCGCCTTCATAATAGATATTGCCCTGATGGTCCTCGCCCACCTTCGTTCCCTTGCGGGAGGTGAAAAGCGAAGTGCCGATGGTCGCGCCATCCCACCAGGTGAAGATCTTGCCGAGGATTCCCATGGGCCAAGCGCTTAGCCGCTGGGGCAGGGCGTTGGCAAGGCGTTTTGGGGCGAGGTGTTTTGGGAATGTGCCGCCGTAGATTCGGACCGCACCGGCCCTCACTTCCAGCGCACGACATCGCCCTCTGCAATCCCCAGTTCCGCCGCCCGCCCGCCGCGCAGTTCCAGCACGGCGGCGACCGGCACCCCCGCCGATACCGGGGTACGGGAATAGGGGACTATATTCGCGCCGATGAAGGCGATCGTCCCGTCGGTGCGAATGAAGATCATGTCGAGCGGGATCAGCGTATTCTTCATCCAGAAACTGGCCGTGCGCGGCGGATTCATCGGAAACAGCATCCCGCCATCATCGTCCAGCGCCTTGCGGAACATCAGCCCCTGCGCCTGTTGCTCAGGCGTCCGGGCGACCTCCACCTGAAAGGATCGCTCGCCCTTTGCGGTGCGAATGACCAAAGGCAGCAGGGCAGTGGGTGCCTGCGCCATGGCAACAGCGTTGTTGCTCGGCTGGGGTTGAGCGGAACAGGCGGCGATCAGGCACGCGGCGATCAGGGCAACAGGACGCATCATAACCGCCTGCCTAGCGCGAATTATCCGCCGGGGGGAGGGGGTTAACCCTGGCATTATGTCCATCGCCAAAATCTTCCCCTGCACGGCAGGGGAATCGCATATGATCTTTCGCTATCTCTACACCGTCATGCTGAACTTGTTTCAGCATCCATCGTGCGCCGAAAGCCGCCGCTTGAAACGAGAAATGGATGCTGAACCAAGTTCAGCATGACGATGAAGCAGGGGACAGTTTGATATGCGATAGCCCTGCCTTGCAACGGAAGGATCTGCGTTGTGGGTATAGCCACCCCCCCCGTCACTCATCGACCTCCGGCGGCTCCCCCGGCGCGGCATCGACCCAGCGCCGCGCCAGCGCAAAATCATGCCCCGCGCGCAAAAACGCCGCGATCGCCTTGTCGCGCGCCTTGGGATCGAGCGGCCCGGTCGCATAGGGGCCGACCCGCTTGCGCCGGGCGAAACGATCGGCTGCGGCCCAGCGGTCCGTCACCATCTGCGCATCGGCCGCCGCCCGGTCCCCCTCCGCGATGCCCGCCGCGCGCAATGTTTCGCCCACCCGCCGCGCGCCATAGCCCCGCTGGGTCAGCGCCGCGCTCTTCATCACGGCATAGCCTGCATCGTCGATATAGCCCAGCTCCACGAAGCGGTCGGCCAGCGCATCGGCATCGGCCGGCTGCTCGCCGCCCCATCCCCGCTCGCGCAGCTTGCGCCGCAGATAGTCGATCAACTTGCCCCGGCTGGTCGCAAAGCGCCCGACATGGCGCAGCGCCAGTTCGCGCAGGCTGTTTTCGTCCAGCGGTTGGGGGGGGCGTTTGCCGGTCATATTGCCCTTCATGGGCCAAGCGCCATGTTTATGCCACAGTCGGGCCGGAATTTCACCGCGCCTTGTACGCTACAAGGCAAAGCTGGACTGCAACTATCCGGTGCATGTCGCGGCCAAAGATGGTAGCGGCGCGCCGATCACAAATTTATGACATTGGGTGAAACCAATATGACGGGTTCGCAAAGCATGATGGTTCCCACGCCGACGACTGATGACCTGCCGCGCCGCTTCTCGGACTTCGGGACGCTGGGCGAGGCGCTCGACTATGCGGCGCGGGGCGTGCGCGGCCTCAATTTCCACGATGCCCGTGGCAATCTGGCGCGACCCTATCCGTTCAGTGCATTGCGTGGCGACGCCATCGCCTGCGCCCATCGGCTGATCGCCCATGGCGTCAAGCCGCAGGACCGGATCGCCCTGGTCGCGGAAACCGGCGCGGATTTCGCGCAACTATTCTTCGGCATCATCTATGCCGGTGCATGGCCGGTGCCGCTGCCGCTGCCGACGAGCTTCGGCGGCAAGGAAAGCTATATCGAACAGCTCAATGTCCAGCTGACCAGTTGCGACCCGATGCTGTTCCTGTTTCCGCGCGAACTGGCGGATATGGCGGGCGAATCCGGTCGCCAGAAAAATGTCGAAAGCATCGCGTTCGAAGATTTCATCGCCCGCGACGCCGCGCCCGCCGCCCTGCCGCAGGCGCGCACCGACGAGATCGCCTATCTGCAATATAGCAGCGGCTCCACCCGCTTCCCCCATGGCGTCGCGGTGACGCACCATGCGCTGCTCAGCAATCTGGCCGCGCACAGCCACGGCATGGAAGTGCAGGACAGCGACCGCTGCATCAGCTGGCTGCCATGGTATCATGACATGGGGTTGGTCGGCTGCTTTCTGTCGGTCGTCGCCAATCAGGTGTCGACCGATTATATGAAGACGGAGGATTTCGCCCGCCGCCCGCTCGCCTGGCTCGACCTTATCAGCCGCAATGACGGCACTTCGATCAGCTATTCGCCGACCTTCGGCTACGACATCTGCGCCCGCCGCATGTCCAGCCAGACCAAGGCGCAGGACCGCTTCGACCTTTCCCGGTGGAGACTCGCGGGCAATGGCGCGGACATGATCCGCCCCGACGTGATGCAAAGCTTCGTCGACGCTTTCGCCGACGCAGGCTTTTCACCCAATGCCTTCCTGCCCAGCTATGGCCTCGCTGAAGCGACACTGGCCGTCACCATCATGCCGCCGGGCGAAGGCATCATCGTCGAACTGGTCGAGGAAACCGACCTGTCGGGCGGCGAAGCGACCGAGGGACGGCCCCAGCGTTTCCGTTCCATCGTCAATTGCGGCAAGCCTGCGCGCGGCATGACCGTGGAAATCCGTGACGAAGATGGCGGTCCCTTGCGTGAGCGTCAGATCGGCAAGGTATGGACCACCGGCCCCTCGCTGATGGTCGGCTATTTTCGAGATCAGGCGGCGACCGATGCCTGCATGGCTGACGGGTGGCTCGATACCGGCGACATGGGCTATCTGTCCGACGGCTATCTCTACATCGTCGGCCGCGCCAAGGACATGATCATCATCAACGGCAAGAATCACTGGCCCCAGGACATTGAATGGGCCGTCGAACAATTGCCCGGCTTCAAGCAGGGTGACATCGCCGCCTTCGCCATCACCACGCCGGGTGGGGAGGAAGCGCCCGCCGTGCTGGTCCATTGCCGCACGTCCGACAATGACGAACGCTCGCGCCTGCGCGACCAGATCCGTGAACGGGTGCGCGCCATCACCGGCATGAACTGCGTCGTGGAATTGGTGCCGCCGCGCACCCTGCCACGCACCAGCTCCGGCAAATTGAGCCGGTCCAAAGCCCGCAACCTCTATCTGACCGGCGAAATCCGGCCCTACGACATCGCGGCCTGACCTCTATTGCCCGGACGGTTTCGGGCCGTTACCAAATCATAACGTCTGTCCGCTACCATCGGCCATGTGGGTAGCAATCAGAACATCACCGTAAAGACGGATCATCAGGGACGCGCCTCGATGCGCGCCATGATGGGTCTTTCCCCCATGGCCGGGGACAGCGGCGCGCGCGTGCTGGAAGCGCAGTTTCGATCGGCCGATGCCGTCGTGCTGTTGCGCCATGTCCTCAACCTGTGCGGCCTGATGTTCGTGTGGCAGGTCTTTTCGCATTGCTGTTCCCCGGTCGCGCTGGCGATCTGGAGCGTGGCGCTGATCGGATCGACGCTGACTGGCCTGTGGCTGGACCGCAAACGGCAACGGGCCAATAATATCGACCTGGATTCGGGCGATTTGCGGCGTCACGGCTTTGGCGCTCTGCTCCATGGGCTGGTGTGGGCCGCGTGCATGGTCATCGTCGCCAATTCCGGGCAGACGGAGGAAATCGTCGCGCTGTGGACGCTCATCAGCTGCATCATGGTGTGCGGCGCGATCAGCTATGCCGCCACCCCCCTGGCCGCCACGGCCTTCCTGTTACCCTGCATCGCCGGGCTGTTCGTGATGTTCGACGAAGGCGGCCAGTTGCCGCTGCGCGCGATGGCGACCAGCTACGCCCTGTCGCTGCTGGCCGGTTGCGTCATCTATGCCCGCACCTTCGCGCGCCAGCATGACACCACCGCGCAGCTGGAGGAAAAGACGCAGGTGGTAAGCCTGTTGCTGCGCGAATATGAGGAAGGCGGGTCGGACTGGCTGTGGCAGACCGACGCGCTGCGCCGCATCAATGGCGTGTCGAAACGCTTTGCCGAAACCGTCGGACTGGCGCCGGAAGAGTTGGAAGGCGTGCCGTTGGTGCAGATATTGTCGGGCAGCGGCTGGGCGACCGGCCAGTTCGCCACCGGGCTGCACACGCTGGCCGATCATCTCAAACGGCGGGAAAGTTTCAGCAATCTGGTGCTGCCGGTCGAAGTGCAGGGTAATTTGCGCTGGTGGGAATTGTCCGCGTCGCCGCGCTATGATGAAAATCAGAGCTTCCTGGGTTTTCGCGGGGTCGGGTCCGACGTCACCATCCAGCGCGAATCCGCCGACAAGATCGCCCTGCTGGCCCGGTTCGACCCGCTGACCGGCCTGCCCAACCGCAGCCATCTGCGCGAAGTGCTGGATCAGGCGATGACGGCGGCGGCCGGTCGCGCGCCCGGCTGCGCTTTCCTGATGATCGATCTGGATCGGTTCAAATCGATCAACGACACGCTGGGGCATCAGACCGGCGACAAATTGCTGACGCAGGTCGCGCGGCGGTTGCGCCAGATTTGTTCGGGCCAGCAATTTTGCGGCCGCATCGGCGGCGACGAATTTGCCGTGGTCATCCCGACGGTGACGGACAGCCATGCCATTGTCCGCCTGTCCGCCGCGATCATCGGATCCTTGTCGCAACCCTATCAGGTCGATCAGCATACCCTGTATATCGGCGCGTCGGTCGGGTCGGCGCTGTCCCCCAATGATGGCCGCGATTCCGAAGCGTTGATCCGCAGCGCCGACCTGGCGCTCTATCGCGCCAAGGATGAGGGCGGCGGGCTGCATTGCGCCTATGAACCGCAATTGCACGCCAGGGCGGAAGAAAGGCGGCTGCTGGAACTGGCGCTGCGTGAGGCGCTGGAAAAGGATCAGTTGCACGTCCTCTACCAGCCGGTGGTCGATGCGCAGAGCGGCGTCGTCCTGGGGTTTGAGGCACTGGTGCGCTGGACCCACCCGGAAATGGGGCCGATTTCGCCGGTCAAATTCGTGCCGGTCGCCGAAGAAGCCCGGCTGATCGCGCCGATCGGCGAATGGGTGCTGCGCACGGCCTGTATGGAAGCGATGAACTGGCCCGACGATGTGAAGGTCGCAGTCAACGTATCGGCGGAACAGCTGACCCACACCAGCTTCGTCGCGGCGGTCGTGTCGGCGCTGGCGCATAGCGGCCTGGAAGCGCGGCGGCTGGAACTGGAAGTCACCGAAAGCGTGTTCATGAACGAGGATGCCGGTGCGCTGCGCGTGCTGGACCAGTTGCTGGCGCTCGGCATCCAGCTGTCGCTCGATGATTTCGGCACCGGCTATTCCTCGCTCGGCTATCTCAGCCGCACGAAATTCAACACGATCAAGATCGACCGGAGTTTCGTGGTCGGCGCGTCGAAAAATATTCCCGAAAGCCTGGCGATCATCCGCGCCGTGGTGACGCTGGCCGACAGCCTCGGCATGGCGACGACCGCCGAAGGGGTGGAAACGGAAGTCGAACTGGCCATGGTGCAGGCATTGGGCTGCAAGAAGGTGCAGGGCTATTATTTCGGGCGGCCGATGCAGGCGCAGGACGCAGCGCAGCTATTTCCGAAGGATCACGCCCGCGCCCGCGCCTGATTGTCAGGGGCAAAACCGATCAGGACGGCATATTAACGCTTCCTCCCCTTGCAGGCAGGGCTATCGCAGTTGAAAATGTCCTGTTTACAATCGTCATGCTGAACTCGTTTCAGCATCCATTTCTCGTCACGAGCGGCGGCTTTTGGGGCATGATGGATCCTGAGCCACAGGCCAGACGGCGGGGTGTAACCCTATCGATCTGGACGAGATCGATCTGAACGGGGACATGTCGAAACAGGCTCCTACCCGCCGTGCAACTGGCGTTCGATCCGGGTCCACAATGCCGCGAAATCCCTGGCCGGGGGCGACGCGGGGGCAAAGGCGCCCAGCGGCTTGCGGCGCACCGTCATTTGCTCGATGGCGCTGGCCATCGGAATGGCGGGCCATTCGGGCTGCTCGTCCAGCGCCTTGCGGTGCAGGCTGCGGCGGCGATCGACCATCGAATAGACGGGCAGGATCGGCGCATGGCTGCCGCCGCGCTGCACCAGATAACGGGCGACTTCGCCCATCGCCCGTTGCGACAAGGGCGACGGGATCACCGGAATCACGATCATGTCGGCGGCGCGCAACACCTGCTCGCTGGTTTCGGTCAGGCCCGGCGGGCAATCCAGAATGATCCGGTCATATTCCTTGCCCAGGCTCTCGATCAGTTTCGACAGCCTTTTCTTCTTGTCCATTTCGCGGAACAGATGGTCCAGGCTGCGCAGCGACGTGTCGGCGGCAATCAGGTCCAGCCCCGGCACGGTCGATGGCTGGATCAGCTTGCGGACCTCGACATCCTTGCTGAAAATCGCCTGCGCCGCGTCCCGGCTCTTGCTGTCGGTGGAAATCAGCCAGCTTGAAGCCGCCTGCGGGTCCAGATCCCACAACAGGGTGCGGCGTTTAGAAATGGTGGCGGATGCCCAGGCCAGGTTGATGGCGAAAGTGGTTTTGCCCACGCCGCCTTTCAGGCTGTAAACGGCGATGGTCGCCAATGTCGGTTCCTTTGCCATGGGGGGAAGCTACGGCTTCCCGTCGCCAAAGCAAGCGTTCAAATCAGCCTATCGTTACGCCTGTGTGAAAGCGGGGCGAACAAAGCGACAGCGACATGGACAATGTAACAAATGTTAGATCGTTTTTCGACATGCGCGACTCTATGTCTACTTCGCCGTCTCTTTTAACGCCCAATATGCCCATTCCAAACCCGCCACCAAAATCCTTCCCTGCAATGCAGGTTATCGCATATGACTTTTCTTCATCCCTAAAACGTCATCCTGAATTTATTTCAGGATCCATCATGCCCGAAAAGCCGCTGTTCGTGACGAGAAATGGATGCTGAAACGAGTTCAGCATGACGATTAAACGTAAGATTTTTTCATATGCGATAGCCCTCCCTGCACGGGGGAGGCCCGGCCTGCTTCCCTATGCCAATCCAGCGTTTGCAACGGAACATAGTCGCCATTTTCAAAGAATCTCGCGCACCTTGTCCTGCGGCCGGCAATAGCGCACCCCCTTGTCGGTTTCGACGAAGGGCCGGTTCACATAGGCCGGATTGGCTGCCATTGCGTCCAGCAGCGCGTCAGTATCCAGACCGCCCAGCCCGCGTTCCTGCGCATCGGTCCCCATCAGCCGCAACGCCTCATGCGGCGTCATCCCGGCGTCCGCAAACAACTGGACCAGCCTTTCGCGGGCATAGGGCGTCTTGAGGTAGAGGATCACATCCACCTCAACGCCGGGCGTGTCTTCCAATATCGCCAGCGTCTTGCGCGACGTGCCGCAGGCGGGATTGTGCCAGATGGTGGCCTTCACCCCTTGCCGTCCCGCGCCAACCATTCTTCCAGCCACTTGATCGTATAGTCGCCGTTCAGGAAATCGGGGTCTTCCAGCAATGCCTGATGCAGGGGAATTGTGGTTTTCATCCCCTCGATCACATATTCCTGCAACGCCCGGCGCAACCGCATGATCGCGCCTTCGCGGGTGCGGCCATAGACGATCAGCTTGCCGATCATGCTGTCATAATAGGGTGGCACCTTATAGCCCTGATACAGGCCGCTATCGACGCGGACATGCATTCCGCCCGGAACATGATAGCGGGTGACGGTGCCGGGCGACGGCGCGAAAGTGCGGGGGTCTTCGGCATTGATCCGACATTCGATCGCATGGCCGGTAAAGCGCAGATCTTCCTGCGTCACCGACAGCGGACGCCCTTCGGCGACGCGAATCTGTTCGCGGACCAGGTCGACCCCGGTGATCATTTCCGTCACCGGATGTTCCACCTGCAACCGGGTGTTCATTTCGATGAAGTAGAACTCGCCATCTTCCCACAGAAACTCGATGGTGCCTGCACCGCGATAGCCCATATCGGCCATCGCCTTGGCGCAGATGCCGCCGATCCGGTCGCGGTCGGCCTGCCCCAAAATCGGGGAGGGCGCTTCTTCCAGCACCTTCTGGTGCCGCCGCTGGAGCGAACAGTCGCGCTCACCCAGATGGATAGCATTGCCCTTGCCGTCGCCAAACACCTGAATTTCGATATGGCGCGGATTGCCGAGATATTTTTCCAGATAGACGGTCGCGTCGCCGAACGCGGCCTTCGCTTCCGACCCCGCCTGCTGCATCAGCGTTTCCAGGTCGTCGGGCGAGGTGCAGACCTTCATGCCGCGCCCGCCACCGCCTGACGCGGCCTTGATGATGACCGGATAACCGGCCTTTTCCGCAATTGCCTTGGCTTCTTCCAGGTCGCTGATCGCGCCGTCCGATCCGGGGACGAGCGGCAGGCCAAGCGCGCCAGCGGTCCGCTTCGCCTCGATCTTGTCGCCCATCGTGCGGATATGTTCGGGCTTGGGACCGACGAAGGCCAGGCCATGGGCCTCGACGATTTCGGCGAACTTGGCATTTTCCGACAGGAAGCCATAGCCTGGATGGATCGCATCCGCGCCGCTGATTTCGGCGGCGGATATGATCGCCGCGACGTTCAGATAGCTGTCCTTGGCCGCAGGCGGCCCGATGCAGATCGCTTCGTCGGCCAGGCGCACATGCATGGCATCGGCGTCGGCGGTGGAATGGACCGCGACGGTCTTGATGCCCATTTCATGGCAAGCCCGGTGGATGCGCAGCGCGATTTCGCCCCGGTTGGCGATCAGCAGCTTTTCAATGGCCATAGGTTATGCGGCCTTATTCGATGACGATCAGGGGCTGGTCATATTCGATCGGCTGGCCATTATCGACCAGCACCGCCTTGACCGTGCCGGACACCGGCGCGGCAATGGCGTTCATGACCTTCATGGCTTCCACGATCAGCAATGTTTCACCGGCCGCGACCTGCGCACCGACACGGGCGAAGGGCGCGGAACCCGGCTCGGCCGACAGATAGGCCGTGCCGACGATCGGCGAACGGACCAGCGTACCGGCGGGCAGGGCGTTTTCGGCGGCTGCGGCAGGGGCAGCGGCCACGGGCGCGGCGGCGACGGGGGCTGCCGCCGGGGCGGGCGCTGCGGCATAGACGGGCGCTACGGCGCCGGCCTTGCGCGCGACGCGGATCTTGCGGTCGCCATCTTCCACTTCGATTTCGGTAAGGTTGGTGTCGTCGAGCAGCGCGGCGAGATCCCGCACCAGCTGCACGTCCACCTGCATTGCGCCCTTTTCCTGCTTGTCGTTCATTTGGTGCTTCCCGGACGATGAAATGTCGTTTCTGGTCGCTGCGCCTATGCGTATTTACGCCAGAGCGCAACTTTTGTGCGGCGGGCGGGGCTGCCCTACAGTTCCAGCGCCGCTTCCAGCGCGAGCATATAGGACATCGGGCCAAAGCCTGCGATCGTGCCTTTCGCCGCCATGCCGACATAGCTTTTGTGGCGAAATTCCTCGCGCTTGTGCGGATTGGACAGGTGGATTTCGATCACCGGCACCGTGACCGCCTTGATCGCATCGTGCAACGCCACCGACGTATGGGTCAGGCCGCCGGGATTGATGATGATGGCATGGGCGCCCTGCTGGTGCGCTTCCTGTATCCAGTCGATCAGATGGCCTTCATGGTTGGACTGGCGAAAGTCGATCTCCACATGGGCGCGCGTCGCGACATCCTCCATCCGGTCGGCAATGTCCTCCAGCGTGTCATAACCATAGATTTCCGGCTCGCGCGTGCCGAGCATGTTGAGATTCGGCCCGTTCAGCACATAGATTTTGCGCGTATCCGCCACGGCGATGCCCCTTCTGTGTTGCGGCAGGGGCGCAGCCGCCCCTATATGCTGCACGATCCTTAGCCCTTCGTGTCGCGCTTAGTCGAGACACCTTCTCCATGAGCCAGCGGGAAAACCTAGTGAGCATAGACGGCACCATCTCCATCCACATCAATGGCGAACATCGCCGCATCCGCGAAGGGCTGACCCTGGCCGACCTGGCGAGCCAGTTGGGCTTCGTGCCAGAAAAGGTCGCGGTGGAGCGCAATCTGGAAGTCGTGCCGCGCTCGACACTGGCGCAGGTCATGGTCGAGGATGGCGACGAGCTGGAAATCGTGCATTTCGTTGGTGGCGGCGATGTCGCCCCGGCCAACGACGATAGCTGGACCGTGGCGGGCCAGACCTTCCGCTCGCGTCTGATCGTAGGCACCGGCAAATATAAGAGTTTCGAACAAAATGCCGCCGCGCTCGCCGCGTCCGGCGCGGAAATCGTCACCGTCGCGGTGCGCCGCGTCAATGTCAGCGATCCCAACGCGCCGATGCTGACCGACTATATCGACCCCAATGTCATCACCTACCTGCCCAACACGGCGGGCTGCTTCACCGGAGAGGATGCGATCCGCACCTTGCGGCTGGCGCGGGAGGCGGGCGGCTGGGAACTGGTGAAGCTGGAAGTGCTGGGCGAAGCGCGCACGCTTTATCCCGACATGGTCGAAACCCTGCGCGCGACCGAAATTCTGGCGAAGGAAGGCTTCAAGCCGATGGTCTATTGCGTCGATGATCCGATCGCGGCCAAGCGGCTGGAAGATGTCGGCGCGGTGGCGATCATGCCGCTGGGCGCGCCGATCGGGTCGGGGCTGGGCATCCAGAACCGGGTGACGATCCGCCTGATCGTGGAAGGCACGAAGCTGCCGGTGCTGGTCGATGCAGGCGTCGGCACTGCGTCCGAAGCGGCGCAGGCGATGGAGCTGGGCTGCACCGGCGTCCTCATGAACACCGCGATCGCCGAAGCCAAGGATCCGGTGCTGATGGCCGCCGCGATGAAGGCAGGGGTGGAGGCAGGCCGCATGGCCTATCGCGCCGGGCGCATGGGCCGGCGCTTATATGCCGATCCGTCCAGCCCTTTGGCAGGTCTTATCTGACGCGGATTTTGCTTTTCGGCGCAAATTGACCGCTGGTCCCCTTGTCCCTTATGGGCAGGGGACGAGTATAGGAGGAGAACAGGCGATGGTGAACAAGCTATACCCCGATGCGGCGTCCGCGCTGGAAGGCCTGCTCTTTGACGGAATGCACCTGTGTGCAGGCGGTTTTGGCCTGTGCGGTATTCCCGAACGGCTGATCGACGCGATTCGCGACAATGGCGTCAAGGATCTGACCATCGCCTCCAACAATGCCGGAATCGACGGCGAAGGGCTGGGCAAGCTGCTGCGCACCCGGCAGGTCAGGAAAATGATCTCCTCCTATGTCGGCGAGAATAAGGAATTTGAACGCCAATATCTGGCAGGCGAGCTGGAAGTCGAATTCTGCCCGCAAGGGACTCTGGCCGAACGCTGCCGTGCAGGCGGGGCGGGCATCCCCGGCTTCTACACCAAAACGGGCGTCGGCACGGAAGTGGCGAAGGGCAAGGAAGTCAAGAATTTCGACGGGCAGGATTATATCCTGGAACGCGGCATCTTTGCCGATGTCGCGATCATCAAGGGGTGGAAAGCGGACGAAAGCGGCAACCTGATCTTCCGCAAGACCGCCCGCAATTTCAACCAGCCGATGGCGACCGCCGCGAAAATCTGCATCGCCGAAGTCGAGGAAGTGGTGCCGGTCGGCAGCATGAACCCGGACGCGATCCACTTGCCCGGCATTTACGTCAAGCGCATGATCATCGGCGCGCCCTATGACAAGAAGATCGAGTTTCGCACCGTGAGGCAGCGAGAAGCGGCGTGATGGCAGTGGCCCTGCGCGCGGTTACGGTGGCATTGTCGCTGACGATGCTCGCCGCCTGCGCGCCCACCCCGCAACCGATCGCCCCGCCGCCCCCCGATCCGCCTGCCGGGATGCAATATCTCTACGGGTCGGGCGAAGCGGCGGCGCTGTCGGTGCAGGCGTTCCGCGCGCTGGCGTCTTATGCCACCGCGACCGCCAAGGCGCGCCCGCAAGCGTCCGTCGTGCTGGCACAGGGTGCGTCGCTCGATCAGCCGCGCTTCGTGCCGTGCGGGACCAAGCCTTTCGCCGCCGTGTTCGATGTCGATGAAACCGTGCTGCTGAACATCGGCTACGAATATCACGACGCCCGGTCGGGCAAGGGCTATGACGAAGCGGCGTGGGATGCGTGGGAACGAACCGGCGCAGGCGCGGTCGGCCCCGTGCCGGGCGCGGTGGAGGCACTGGCGCAATTGCGCGCAGCAGGCGTGACCGTGATCTTCAACACCAACCGCGCATCCGCCAACGCAGCCGCCACCGCGCAGGCGATCCGCGCCGCCGGGCTTGGCGAAGCGGTGCATGGCCAGACCTTGTTTCTGAAGGGCGACGACGCGACCGGATCGGCCAAGGATGGCCGCCGCGCGACGATTGCAGCCCGCTATTGCGTCATCGCGCTGGGCGGCGACCAGCTGGGCGATTTTTCCGACCTGTTCAACGCGCCGCAACCTGTCGCAGCGCGCCGGGCGGCAACGCTTGCCGCCCCGATCGCTGCATTATGGGGCCGGGGCTGGTTCGCCTTGCCCAACCCGGTCTATGGCAGCGGCCTCAAGGGCGGCTTTGACGATATTTTTCCAGTGGATAAAAGGTGGGCCATGCCCGCCGATGGGGAGACGCGATAATGGCCTGGACTCGTGACGAAATGGCGGCCCGCGCCGCGACCGAATTGCAGGATGGCTTCTACGTCAATCTGGGGATCGGCATCCCGACGCTGGTCGCCAACCATATTCCCGCTGGCGTGGAAGTCACGCTCCAGTCCGAAAACGGGATGCTGGGCATCGGACCCTTCCCGTTCGAGGGGGAGGAAGATGCCGACCTCATCAATGCGGGCAAGCAGACGATCAGCGAATTGCCGCAGACTGCCTATTTCAGCTCGTCCGACAGTTTCGCCATGATCCGGGGCGGGCATATTGACCTCACCGTGCTGGGCGCGATGGAAGTCGCGGAAAATGGCGACATCGCCAACTGGATGATCCCCGGCAAGATGATCAAGGGCATGGGCGGCGCGATGGATCTGGTCGCGGGCGTCAAGAAGATCATCGTGGTCATGGAACATACGTCCAAGAACGGCGATCCCAAATTCATCCCGTCCTGCACTTTGCCGCTGACCGGCAAGAATGTGGTCGACATGATCGTGACGGATCTGTGCGTGTTCCGCCGTCCTGACCATGACAGCCCGTTCAAGCTGGTCGAACTGGCCCCCGGCGTCACGGCGGAGGACATCGCTGCCAAGACGACCGCGCATTACATAGTCTGAAAGCTGTTCCATGAGCCTTGATGGCATTTATGACGTGGCCAACCCCTTCGCGCTGATCGTGGCGGGGAAAATCCCTTCGACCAAGCTGTATGAGGATGACCATACGTTGGCCTTCCTCGACATACAGCCGCAGTCGAAGGGCCACGCCCTGGTCATTTCCAAATGGTCGAAGGCGCGCAACATATTGGAGATCGAGCCGGACGCACTGGTGCAGGTGATGGCCACGGTGCAGAAAGTCGCGCGCGCCATCCGCACGGCGCTCGACCCCGACGGGCTGCACATCGCCCAATTCAACGGCGCACCGGCGGGGCAGACGGTGTTCCACCTGCATGTTCATATCGTGCCGCGCTGGGTCGGCGGGGCGACGGGCTTTTCCGATCATGGTCAGGGTGGCTTTGCCGATCCGGCCGATCTGGAAGCGCTGGCGACCGGGATTCGCGCGCAGCTTTGATGCCCCCGATGATTGCTCCTGTTTCGATGCGGATCGCCCCATGGCGCTAAAACCCTTCAAGGCGCCCGGCGCGCGGCTGGCGCTGCGGTCCAAGCCGCGCGGCAAGGGGCGCGAGGGGCCGCTCGGCGATACCGAGGTGATCCTCGACATATCCCGGCTGCTGTCGCGCAGCTTTCATCCCACGCCCACCGGCATCGACCGGGTCGAATATATCTACGCCCGCGAATTGCTGGACCGGATGCCCGACCGGCTGTCCTTTGCGGCGGTCCATCCGGCGGGGGGCTATTATGGACGGCTGGACCCGGCGGCAGTGCGACAGTTCCTGGCCTTTACCGCCGCGCGATGGCGCAATGTGGGCGCTTACGACAAGAAAACTGGCAGGGCAGCGGCAATTCGCCAGATGTTCGCGCTGCGCCCGCGCGCCATACCCCCGGCCGTCGGGCCGCGCATCTATTTGCAGGTGTCGCCCCACCATCTGGACGACACCGATCAGGTGGGGGAGATTTTGCGGGCGGAGGGCGCGCAATTCGTGACGCTGGCGCATGATGTCATTCCGCTCAGCCATCCCGAATTTGCCCGGCCCAATGGCGCGGACGAACATCGCGCACGGGTGCGGACGATCGATGCTCATGCCAGCGGTATCATCGGCAACAGTCAGGCGACGATCGACGCGCTGGAACCGCATATGGCGCATGGCTATGCCGGGCGGGCGATCCGCGTCGCCCATTTCGGCGCTGACGCCCCCGACATGTTCGGGGGCAGCGATCATCCAATTCCCGAACGGCCCTATTTCGTCTATATATCGACCATCGAGCCGCGCAAAAATCACCTGCTGCTGCTCAACATCTGGCGGCGGCTGATCGAAACGCTGGGCGACGCCGCGCCCATGCTGGTGCTGATCGGGCGGCGCGGCTGGGAAAATGAAAATGTCATCGACATGCTGGACCGCGCCGACATTCTGCGCGGCCATGTGATCGAGGCGGGCGAATTGCCCGACGGCCCGATGCAGCAACTGGTCGCGGGATCGCGGGCCATGCTGATGCCGTCCTTCATCGAAGGGTTCGGTATGCCGGTGGTCGAAGCGCTGAGCGCGAAGATACCCGTGATATGCAGCGATATTGCGGCGCATCGCGAAGTGGGCGGTGACGCGCCCGATTATCTCGATCCACTCGACGGGCTGGGCTGGATGCGGATCATAGAGCAGTATAGCCATGCCGATTCCCCGGAACGCGCGGCGCAACAGCAACGGATCGCCCACTGGCGCGCGCCCACCTGGCCCGATTATTTCGACATCGTCATCGACCTGTTGCAAGAGGTAACAGCTTCTGTTTCTTGACCTTGGCTCCACCCGCGCCCATGGACGGTAGGGATGACGACAATAGTGACAGTGTCGCGGAACATCGCATGACCCGTCTTTCTTTCCTGCGGTCGCCGCCTTTCCCCGGCATTGCTCCCACCATAGCGATGATCAGCACCCCCCTGATGGCAGCAGAGGCGCGGCCGGACATTTCGGATGCGCTGCTCGATCAACTGGCGGCGGCGGCGGTCGGCGGCGACTTTTGGGGGCAACGGCCAGAAGGATTGCACCTGATCGCGCGGCAGGGGGTGCCAGTCGCGCCTGAACGCATGGCGGGGTTGCAGTCCCAACAGATCGGCATCCTGCCCGGCGACGCTGCCTTCGCGGCTGGGATGTCGGGGCGTCTGTTGCTCCGGTCGTGCGATCCATGGGCGCTTGTGCGCAATGCGCGGTCGGTTCATGCGGTGGCGGACGATGATCTGGCGATCGTGGCCGGGTTGCTGGGCGTGCCAGTGTTCGGGCCGGACCTGCTGCCCATCCATGCCGACCGATTGCGGCAGGCGGCGCGCGACGCCGTAGCGGGGGCCAGCTATCGCGACTGTTTTACCGGGCAGGCGGTCGGCCCGGCCGATGTGATCGCGCAACTGGCCGACTGGCGCGCGCATATCGACGGCAATCGCGGCATCGTGGCGGCCAGCGGCATGGCCTTCTGGAAACGCGAAGCGATGCGCCATTTCCTGTGGGACGGCACAACGTCCCCGCCCTTCCTGTCAGGGACTAGGGGTCTGGCGCGCGCACGGCGGGATCAGGGCGCAGTGGCGATCTGGCCATCGCGTGTCCCTGCCTCCCTTCCGGCGGAGGCGCAGGCGGCAGGCGTGCCGCTGGCGCGGGTGGAGGATGGCTTCCTGCGGTCGCGCGGCCTTGGCGCGGCGCTGCATCCGCCCGGATCCGTCGTGGTGGACCGCACGGGCATCTATTATGATGCGACGGCGGCCAGCGATCTGGAAACATTATTGGCCACGCAACACTTCTCGGCTGCGCTGATCGATCGGGCGCGACATTTGCGCGCGCGCGTCTGCGCGACCGGCGTGACCAAATATGGGCCGGGTGGCGGGCAGATGATCGACCTGCCCGTCGGGCGGCGCACGATATTGGCGGTCGGCCAGGTCGATGACGACATGTCGGTGCGGCTGGGCGGCGCGGGGATCGGCGGCAATCAGGACTTTCTGGCCCGCGTGCGGCAGGCTGAACCGGATGCGTGGATCGTCTATCGCCCGCATCCCGACGTGCAGGCCGGGCATCGCAAGGGGCATCTGAGCGACGCGGTGGTGATGCGCCACGCCGATTGCATCGACACCGGATCGCCATTGATGGAACTGGTCCAGGCAGTCGATGGCGTCCATGTCCTCTCCTCGCTCACAGGTTTTGAGGCGCTGATGCGCGGCCGGCCGGTCAGCGTGCATGGGATGCCTTTCTACGCCGGATGGGGTCTGACCCGCGATCTGGCGGAACCGTCCGTGCGGCGGGGACGACGATTGGATATAGATCAACTTGTCGCTGCCGCCCTCATTCTCTACCCTCGTTATCTTGATCCGGTTACGCGGTTGCCATGCCGTCCTGAATTGATGGTGGATCGGATTGCAGACGGGTTTGCCACGCCGATGACGTGGATGATCAGGATGCGGGTGTTGCAGGGAAAGTTGCGAAGATTTATGACTTTGTTCGCCGAGTTTTTCCATGGTTGATCGCCGCTCCAAGACTTTCCTGTTCCTGCAAGGCCCGCATGGACCTTATTTCGCGATGCTGGCCGACGCGCTGCGCAGCCGGGGGCATCGCGCGTTGCGGATCAACATCAATGGCGGGGACAAGGTGGACTGGCCCGGCGAAGCGGCCGATTATCGCGGCACATTTCGCAACTGGCCGCTCTATTTCGACGATTTCGTCGTCAATCATGGCGTGACGGACCTTATCCTCTACGGCGATTGCCGCCCCTATCATACGTCGGCCCATGGCATGGCCCGGCTGCGCAACCTGCGCGTCCATGTCGTGGAGGAAGGCTATATCCGGCCCGATTTCCTGACGTTGCAGGATGATGGCGTGAACGGCAATTCGACCCTGCCACTCGACCCGCAATGGTATCTGGATCAGGCAGGGGCGTTGCCCGATTATGATCCGACCATGGCACCAGTGCCGTCCACGTTCCGGGCGCGGGCGCGCAACACGATGCGCAACGGCCTGGCTGCTGCATTGATGCGGCCCTATTTCCCTTTCTACAACACGCACCGGCCCCACAGCTTCCTGATGGAATCGATCGCCTGGTGCTACAAGCTGATCAAGCGCAAGAGCGACCGGCGCCGGTCGGCCAGCGCGTGGGCAAGCGTGCGCGACCGGCCCTATTTCGCGCTGCCGCTGCAACTCAATTCCGACTATCAGATCCGCGTCCATTCGCCCTTTGGCAATATGCGCGCGGCCCTGCGCTTCGTGATCAAGAGCTTTGCCGAACAGGCGCCTGCCCATGTCTGCCTGGTGATCAAGCGGCATCCGCTCGATCCGGGGCTTGTGTCGTGGAGCCGCCTGACCCGGCGGCTGGCGATCCATTATGGGGTGAAGGACAGGATCGTCTACCTCGCCGACTGGGACATCGCCGAAGTCGTGGAAAAATCGGTGGGCGTAGTGACGGTCAACAGCACCGTCGGCACGCTGGCGCTCAATAGCGGTCGGCCGGTGATGGTGTTGGGCCATGCGGTCTACAAAGTGCCGGGCGTGGTGCATGAATCGAGCCTGGACGATTTCTGGTCCGCACCGCGCAAGCCGGACATGAAGCTATATTCCGCATTTCGGCGCGTACTGGTCGATCGCTGCCTCATCCGTGGCGGGTTGCTGAGCGATCAGGGGTTGCAGATGCTGGTCGACAATGCCGTCGACCGGCTGGTCAAGGACCGGGTGCAAAGCGGCGTGCTGGTGCAGATCGGCGCGCGCAGGCGTGCGCAAGCCAACCTGTTTTAGGCAGCCAGACGCAGGAACGGCACGGGCTGGGTGGAGCGCAGGACGATCGGGCGGCCTTCGGATGCTTCGAACAATTCCCCGTCCAGGATGACGCTGCTGTGATCGCCCTCGATGCGGATGGTGTCGCCCTGTTCCAGGTGGATGCCCTGCATCTTGCTCTTGCCCACGCGGCGGAAGATGCTGGCCCAGACGAGCCGCAGCAGGGCGGGCAGGCTCTGGTCCACCGCCATCAGCTTCATGTTGCCGCGCTGGCTGTCACCGGGATCGACGCCCAGCAGCAGCCGTTCCAGCGTCGTGACGATCAGGACGGAAAAGCGCCCCGCCAACTGGCCTTCTCGGATCAGGGATATGCTGACCGGACGGCTCGTCGGCGGCAGGAAGCGGTTGCGGATGCCGAAAAGGAGCGAAACCAGCACCGCGATTGCGGTAATGACATGGCTCAGGCCGTTCGACAGCCCCAGCGGATAGATCTGGTTGCGGCAATAAAGCATATAGTCGGCCAGCCCCGCACCGCCCAGAAACATGCCCAGCACCGGCCGGGTTTCGGCGCGACCATCGGACAGGGCGATCAGTTCGCGCGCCACGACATGGGGTTCCACACCCGCCTTGGCGATTTCCACGATGCGTTCCAGCGCCTTGATCGGGTCGCCATGGATGCCAAGGTCGAGTGCGATCAGGTTGGTCTTGCCATTGGGCAGCACCGCGATCGGCGGCACTTGGCCCTTGAAATGTTCACCCTGATATAGTTCGGTCAGCGACGCCTGCACCGTGCCGTCGCCGCCGTTGATGACGATGACGACGGGATCGACACGGGCGATGGTCTGGAATGCGCGGGCGATCTGATCGACATGTTCGACTTCATAATGGAAGATGTCGGGATTGCTGGCGCAATAGCTGCGCACGCGCGGAAGCGTCTGCCGGTTGCCCGTGGACTTTGGATTGGACAGAAGGGCGACGCAGACCATGGTTTGGGATCACATATATTTGAGGTTGATCGTGATTTTCGTCACGCCGGGGCCTGCGTAGAAAGCAACCTTTTCGACACCGGGCTTGCCCAGGTTGAAAATGCTGATCGACGGATTGTTGGAAAAACCGCCGCCGTCGCGCGATATGTCGGTCTTGCCATTGCCATCGCGGTCGTGCCGCACGGCGATGCCATATTTGCCCGGTTGCGGCACGGGGACGCAAAAACGCATCGTGCCATTGGCCGGGCGTACCGGGGATTCGATCCGGTTTAGCCATTCGCCCTTTGTCAGCCATGCGTCGCGCGTGCCGGGGTAGGATTGCACCCGCACCTTGCCGGTCGTGGCAACAAAGCCACGCACATCGACCAGCACAGCCGGGCCTTTTCCGCCGGCGGTGCAGCGTTCCAGATCGTTCGCGATTTCCTGACCATGGGCCATCGCCGGGACGGTCGCGATCATCGCGGCCACCGACATCAGACCCACTGCAACTTTTACCATGACCATTAGACTCCTGGAAGCTATAGCCGCCCGACAAGGCCGGACGGACAAGCCCCTGTTCGCCCCACATTCTAGCCCGTCTGGATATGGGCGGGGTTTGCGGCCAAAACATGGTGATGGGACGACGACTTAGAGAATGCTGACCGCCACCGACCGTTATCTCGCCCGTCTGATCGCGGTGCCTATGCTCGGCACGCTGGTGATCGCTGCGATGCTGCTTGTCCTCGACAAGATGCTCAGCCTGTTCGATTTCGTCGCGGCGGAAGGCGGGCCGGTCAGCGTGGTGTGGCGGATGCTGGCGAACATGCTCCCCGAATATCTCTCGCTTGGCATCCCGATCGGCCTGATGCTCGGCATCCTGCTGGCGTTCCGCAAGCTGGCATTGTCGTCCGAACTCGACGTTATGCGCGCGGTCGGCCTGTCCTACGGGCGGCTGCTGCGGGTGCCTTATATGTATGCGATTGCGCTGGCGCTGCTCAATTTCGGCATTGTCGGCTTCGTTCAGCCCCTGTCGCGCCATGCCTATGAAGCGCTGCGATTCGAATTGCGGTCCGGCGCGCTTGGCGCATCGATCAAGGTCGGGGAATTTACCAATCTGGGCAAACGTATGACGCTGCGGATCGAACGGAGCCTGGACGAGGGTCGTAATCTGCAAGGCATTTTCGTGCGTGCGATCAGCCGCGACGGTCAGTCGGTTGCGGTGACGGCGGCGCAGGGTACGTTCCTGGCGACCGATGATCCAGACGTCATCATTTTCCGCCTGCGCAACGGCGTGCTGGTCAATGACGCGCCCAAATATAAAACCCCGCGCATCCTGTCTTTTTCCAGCCATGACCTGCCCATCGACCTGCCGCAGATCGAAAATTTCCGGGGCCGCGATGTCGACCGGGAAAAGACGATCCCCGAACTGATGGTCATCGGCCGCAGCCCGGCGACGCCGGAAAAGCTGAAGGACGAAGTGCGCGCCAATTTCCATTTCCGCATGGTCGAAGTGGTGTTCATGATGCTGCTGCCGCTGGCTGCGCTGGCCTTCGCCATTCCGCCCAAGCGATCGACATCGGCGCTGGGCGTTTTCCTGTCGATCATATTCATCGTCACCTATCATAAGATCAACCAATATGGCGAAAGCGTCGGCGCGTTGGGCAAGGTGGACCCGATCATCGCGCTATGGGGTCCGTTCCTGATCGCGTCGGGGCTGGTCCTGTGGATGTATCATGTCATCGCCAACCGGCCGGGCGGCCAGCCGATCGCAGCGCTGGAAGTCGCCTTTGCCAAGATCGGCAAGCAGATCGTGCGGCTGTTGCGGTTCGGGCGACGACGCACACCTTTGGAAGGGGAAGCCTGAGCCATGCAGTTCGCTTTCTTCCCCTCGCGCCAGATCAGCTGGTATATGGCGCGCCTGTTCCTGACGCGGACGCTGGCGGTGCTGGCCTTGCTGGTGGTGGTGTTGCAGACGCTGGACCTGCTGGGCCAGTCGGGCGACATATTATCCTATCCGGGCAATGGCGACCCGCAGCTATGGCATTATGTCGGCCTGCGCGCGCCACAGATCGTCGCGCGTTTTCTGCCCTTTTCGGTGTTGCTCGGCACGCTGGTCATGCTGGCGACGCTCAACCAGAACAGCGAAATCATCTCGATGAAGGCGGCGGGCCTGTCGGCGCACCAGATATTGGCGCCGCTGGTGGCCGCTGCGCTGGGCGTCGCGATGATCAGCTATGTCTTTAACGAACGGATCGTGGCGCGCTCCACGGCGGCGCTCAGCGCCTGGCAGGCGGTCGATTATGGCCCGATCCCGGTCGATAGCGGGGTCAAAAGCAACCCTTGGGTGCGCGACGGCAATAATCTGGTCAATGTAGCGATCGTCGCCGGGCGCGGCACGCAGGTGCAGTTGCGCAAGGTTGAGATTTTCAACCGGATCAACAACAGCCTGACCACCATCGTTCAGGCACCGCGCGGCCATTATGACGCAGCGAACAAAAGCTGGGTGCTGGAAGATGCGCGGCAATTCGACGTGGCGCGCGGCACGGTGAGCAATGTCGGCACGGTGCGGTTCGGGCGGGACATTCGCCCCGACCAGTTCACGCTGGCCAAGGTCGATCCCGATGCCCTGACCTTCAGCCAGCTGCAGGCGGCAATTTCCGACCTGCATGACGCGGGCCGGCCGACCGCCGAGCTGGAAGCCAATTTGTGGCATAAATTGTCTGGCCCATTGTCCGCGCTGCTGATGCCGATATTGGGGTCCATCGCTGCATTCGGGCTGGCGCGGTCGGGCCAGTTGTTCGTCCGGGCGGTGATGGGGATGGCGCTGGGCTTTGCCTATTTCGTCGCTGACAATTTCTCGCTCGCGATGGGCAGCCTTGGCGCTTATCCGCCGTTCCTGGCGGCTTGGGCGCCCTTCTTCCTGTTCCTGCTGGTCGGTGAAACGGTGCTGTTCAGAACCGAGGAATGAAAGAAGGCCCCGGCAGCAAGGGATGCGCCAAGGCCTTCAACAGGGGGCGTCCCGATCCTTCCGAGGGGGGAGGGAGAAGTGACCGGAACAACCCCGATATGGGACTGTCCGATCAGGTTTCAATACGCAACGCGACAAAATTCAGCGCGCACCCATGGTACTGCGCGCGATCTTTCCGACCAGCGGAAACATCCCCGGATAATTGCCGCGATGATAGGGCGATGCCTCCTCCAGCATCGCGATCAGCCGGGCGTGCGCCTTGCCAAGCGCATGATAGGGAACGCTGGGCAACAGGTGATGCAGCGCATGGTAACGCAGGCCGACCGGCGCCCATAATGGCGCAAGCATGGCAGGCGGCGGCACATTGACAGAATCGAGATATTGCGCGGTGACGGTCATCGGTTCGCCCTCGTTCTCCCACAGATGCGCGACCAGCGTGCGCAGCTGGTTGATGACGGTCATGGCCGAATGGATCGCCATATAGACCAGCAAGGGCTTCCACCCGAAAGCGAACACACTGCCCACCAGCGCCAGCGCGAACAGGCAGGTGCCTGCTTCCTGCCATGCCCACATCCGCGCAAAATCGCCTTCGGGCGGGCGGCGGCGATAGGCCGGGTTGATCGACAGGGCGGACAGTTCCGCCACCACCTTGGCGCGCAGCGGCGGGATGAGCAGCGACAGCGGCGTCAGCACGCCAAATCGCAGGATCAGACCGATCGGGGCCAGCGACGCCACAATGATGAACAGGGGCAGCGACCATGGCTTCATCAGGGCCAGCGGCAGATATTCCGGGTCGTCCGCCGTGCCGTACCGGGTGCGGGCATGATGCTGGGTATGCACGCCTTCATACAGGAAGGACGGGATCATCAGCGGGATGCCGACCAGCAGGTTCCAGCCGAACCGAAAGCCCGGAAGCGCGCCTTTGCGGATATGGGTCAGTTCATGGATGAAGCTGGCCGCGCGATACAGCGCCATCATCGCCACGAAGGCGCAGGCGATGGCGATCGGCACATTGTCGACCATTATGGCCCCTGCGACCCCGGCATAGCCTATGAAGGTCGAAGCCAGCAGGTCGGGCCAGTAGATGCGGGGATTGGCGGTCGACAACTCGCGCGTCAGGTCGGCCGCCGCGCGCAGCATGGCCGCATCGTCGGGAATGGTGGCGCGGGCGCGCTGGGCAGCGGCCAATATGGGATCATGCACAGTCATGGCAGGCGTCCTAAACTCCAAATGCGCTGATATCGTGGCAGCACCATGACATCCTTTGCCGCCATACGGCCCGCACCCACGCCGATGATTGACATTGCGCAAACAAGCGGCGAACTGCACCACTATTTCCCAAATAAGGCGCAGGGCCGTGGCACAAGACAATCTGGTGATTACCCCCGTTTCCGGCAAGTCCGACATGCAGGCATTCATTGACCTGCCCTGGGCCATCTATGCGAACGATCCTCATTGGGTGCCGCCGTTGAAGGCCGAAGTGCGCGAATTGCTGACGCCCGGCAAAAATCCCTTTTTCGGCCATGCCGAAGCACAATATTTTCTCGCGCGACGGGGCGATCGCGTCGTCGGCCGCATTTCCGCCCATATCGACCGGCTGGCGCTGGAACAGCCTGTCGAACAGGGGATGGGACCGGGAACCGGCAATTTCGGCCTGTTCGAGGCAGAGGATGCGACCATCGGCGCAGCATTGATCGCGACCGCTGAACAATGGCTGCGCGACAAGGGCATGACCCGCGTGCTGGGTCCGATTTCCCTGTCGATCTGGGAAGAGCCGGGGCTGCTGGTGTCCGGGCATGACCATCCGCCCACGGTGATGATGGGGCATAACAGCCCGACCTATCAGGCAATGATCGAAGGGGCAGGCTATGTCCCCGCCAAGCAGCTCAAAACCTATGAGCTGGACATCACCAAAAGCTTCCCGCCGCTGATTCAGCGGATCATCGCATCGGGAGAGAAAAATCCGCGCATCCGCATCCGCAAGGTCGAAAAGGCGAAGTTCGACCGGGAGGCCGCGATCATCCTGTCGATCCTGAATGACGCATGGGGCAATAATTGGGGCTTCGTGCCGATCACCGACGCGGAAATCGCGCACACCGGCAAGAAACTGAAACCCATCGTGTTCGAAGATCTGATCATGATCGCCGAACTGGATGGTGAGCCAGTCGCCTTCATGATGACGCTGCCTGACCTCAACGAAGCGCTGGCGCCGCTCAACGGATCGCTATTCCCCTTTGGCTGGGCGAAACTGATCTGGTGGCTGCGCAAGCCGAAGGTACGCACCATGCGCGTGCCGCTGATGGGCGTGGTGCAACGCCTGCAATCCTCCCGCATGGCGAGCCAGTTGGCCTTCATGATGATAGAGACGATCCGGCTGGAGGCTATATCGAAATATGGCTCCACGCGCGGCGAAATCGGCTGGGTGCTGGACGATAATCAGGGCATGAATGCGATTGCCGAAGCGATCAACAGCACAGTCAACAAACTCTACCAGATATATGAAAAGCCGCTTTGATCAGCTTTCCGCAGGCACCGCGACTTCGATAGCTCCCGGCGCGATTTTGGCGACGACCGGGGTCTTGGCCAGCACTTCGCCGTCGATGGATATGCGCTGGCGCGGGCGGGTGGTGATGGTGAACGCCTTGCCGTGAAATTCCTGCGTATGGGCGTTGCGGTCGCGCAGCTTGAAGAATTTGGCATACCAGTCCCACGCAAGGCGGACATGGCTGCGCCCCACGACCGCCTGCACCACGATTTCGCCAGTATCCACATCGGCGCTGTCGGACAGTTCGACTCCGCCATGATAGGGACCGTTCAGGATGCGGACTTCGGTGGACCACATCCGCTGCTCCTTGCGTCCATCGTCGATGATCAGGCGGAACGCGCGGAAGCCGACCGAACATTTGACCGCCCAGATCAGATAGCCGATGCGGCCCAGATAGCGTTTTAATTTGTGCGGAACGGTCTTGCCGATCATCGGCGACAGGCCAAGAGAGGCCGCATTGACGAAATAGTCGCTGTCGATCATGCCCAGATCGACGCGCCGCCGCCTGCCGCCAGCAATCGCCTGCACCGCGCCGTCCAGGTCGAGCGGCAGGCCGAGCGTCCGTGCAAAGCTGTTGGCGGTGCCAAGGGGCAGCACGCCGAACACGCAATCCTTGCCCACCAGTTCATCGACCGTGCCGGACATGGAGCCATCACCCCCGCCCACGATGACCATCGGCGCGCCATCCGCCACGGCCTGCCGCACGATCTGGTCCATTTTTTCGGGGTTTTCCACCGCATGGGCGGCGATCAGGCGAACGCCTGCCTGTTCCAGTCTCTCCTTCGCCTGCGCGAACAGATCCTGTCCTTTGCGACTATGGGCATTGACGACCAGCACGGCGTCTTTGGGCAAAGGGCGGGGGAGGGGGTTCGTTTCCATGCGGCAACAACAACTCGAAAGGCTTTTGGGGTCCAGCGGAAACTCGCGGGATGCAAATTCGTTACGCCATCATGGCCCGTATCGCTCACCTCTCCGACATTCACTTTGGCGCGCACGATCAAAAGATCGTAGATGCCGCTACCGCCTGGCTGGAAGAACGGCGGCCCGACCTTGTCATCATCAGCGGCGACCTGACGCAACGGGCGCGGATCGGGCAATTCGGACGCGCGGCGGGCTGGATCAACCGGCTCAAACGGGCGGGCCTGCGGATATTGGTGGTGCCGGGCAATCATGACATACCGCTTTATGACGTGGTGCGCCGGTTTGCGGCTCCACTGGAGCGCTATAAACGCTATATCAGCAACGATCTTTGTCCCTTTTACGAGGATGGCGAAGTCGCGATATTGGGGCTGAACACGGCGCGGTCGCTGACTATCAAGGATGGGCGGATAAACCATGACCAGATGGTTATGTTGCGCGAACGCTTTGCCCCCGTGGCGCCGGAAAAGACTCGCATCCTCGTCACCCACCACCCCCTGTTCGCCATGCCGATCGGCAAGGGCGGGGAACTGAGCGAAGCGGTGGGCCAGCATGAAGACGCAGTCGAAGCCGCGTGCGAAGCGGGTGTTCATCTCGCACTCGCCGGGCATTTCCACCGCACCTATGCGCAATCGGCGCGCAAGATGGTGGAACGGTCGGGCGGGGCGCTGGTGATTCAGGCCGGGACGGCGACATCGACCCGGCTACGCAATGCCGAACCGCAAAGTTTCAACTGGCTGCACGTCCGGCGCAACAACGAAATGGAGTTGCAGGTGATCGTCTGGGACGGTGCAGCCTTCCGCCGGGCCAGCCATGTGGAGTATCGCCGCGACGGCGAGATATGGACCGCGCAGGACGTGCGCGATCCGGCCATGGTCGGGTAAGGCTATGTCTGGGGCTTGGCCTTGAGCGCTTCGGCTAGGGAAACGCGCGCGCTACCGCGCCGAGCCGGGGCCGCCTGACTGGCGTCGGGTTTCCATCCCGACAGATAAAGGATCGCCATCTGCTCGGCCGTGCGCCCGTCCGGGTCGGCGGCATCGGCGAAATGCGCCGCCGCCCGCATCAACGTATCGCGGCCCAGCGCGGGCGGGCGCGACGCCAGCACATTGCCTGCCCCCATATGGCGCAGGTCGTGCATCAGCCGAACGATGTCGCCATAGCGGATGGTCAGCGTCTCGCCGTCCGCCACCGGCATCGCAAAGCCTGCGCGCGCCAGCAGATCGCCCGCCGCGCGGACATCGATCTGGGGGTGGACATGCTGGGCGGGCCGGTCCCCCTCCGCCGCCAGCAGTGCGGCTTTCAGGGTGGACAGGCTGCCGGCCGCTGCAAAAGCCGCCAGCATCAACCCGTCGGGCCGCAGCACGCGCCGCATCAGGATCAGCGCGCCGGGCAGATCGTTGACGCTATCCAATGTGCCGCACGCAATGATCAGGTCGAAACTATTGTCGGCAAAGGGCAGCGCGTCCTCATCCCCCTGCACCCCGCCTGCGCCGCGCGCCGCAAGGAAGGCAGGATCGACGCAGGCGACACGCTTGTCCATCGCCTCCAACGCGGCGCGGGCGCTGCCGTCCGGGCAGCCAATGACGAGGGCTTCGGGCAGGTCGCGCTGCACATCGGTCAGCCGGTCCAGCAGTTCGTCCCGCATCAGGCGATAAAGGAAATCATGGTCGGCAAAACGCGGCATCATGCGGTCGCGGCGGCGCGCGCGCAGCGTGCGATCGAAAATGTCGGGCCGGGTTTCGGGGCTGGTCATGGCGGGCCTTGTGCATCGGCGGACATGCGGCGACAAGTCTCAACCTATGTCCATCTCGCTGTCTATCAAAGCTGCGCTTAAAGCGGTGCTGCGCCCCGCGCTGGACTATGCGTTGCCGCCGCGCTGCCCCGGTTGCGGCGCGATTGTCGGGCAGGATCATGGCTTTTGCCTGTCCTGCTGGAGCGGCATGACGTTCCTGGGCGACCCCTGCTGCGCCCGGTGCGGCATCCCCTTTCCCCATGACATGGGCGCTGGCGCCGAATGTGGTGCGTGCTTGGCCGATCCGCTGCCGTTCGACAGCGCGCGTGCGGTGCTGGCCTATGGCGATGTTGCCCGCACCGTGGCGCTGCGGCTGAAATATGGGCGGCGCATCGGTCTGGCCCGCCTGATCGCCACACATATGGTGCGCCATGTACCGGACGGCGAACCGCCGGTGATCGTGCCGGTGCCGTTGCACCGCTGGCGCTTATGGGGGCGGGGGTTCAATCAGTCGGCGCTGATCGCCGATCATCTGGGCCGCTTGAGCGGCCTGTCGGTCGATCGCCATGGCCTGCGCCGGGTGAAACGCACCCAACCCTTGCGCGGCATGAATCCCGCGATGCGGGAAAAGGCCGTGCGCGGCGCCTTTGCCATGGCGGATGGCCATGATCTGAAAGGAAGGCGGGTGCTGCTGATCGACGATGTGCATACCAGCGGAGCGACGGCAGCGGCCTGCGCGCGTGTCTTGCGCAAGGCTGGCGTGGTCGATGTGCGGCTGCTCTGCTGGGCGCGGGCCATGCCGCGCGAGCATGTGGATTGAACCCGCGCATTGACAAAGCGGCGCGCTCGCCCAATTTCGGCACGAAGGAGTATGACAGGCACATGGCGAACGTCGAAATCTATACCAAGGCATTTTGCGGCTATTGCGCCCGCGCCAAGGCATTGTTGAATGAAAAAGGCGTGGCGTTTACCGAATATGACATCACGATGGGCGGGCCGAAGCGCGCCGAAATGCTGGAACGCAGCAATGGCGGAACGACCGTGCCGCAAATCTTCATCGACGGTCAGCATATCGGTGGCAGCGACGACATGGGCGCGCTGAACCGGCAGGGCAAGCTCGACTCGCTGCTGGGGCTTTGAGCGCCATGCGCGCCGCGCTGTTCCAGATGACGAGCGGAGTCGATCCCACCGCCAACGCCGCCGCCATTGTTGAGATGGTGGCGCGGGCGAAGGCGGAGGGGGCGGACATGCTGTTCACCCCTGAAATGGCGGGCTGCCTCGACCGGGACCGGGCGCGGGCGGGCGCGACATTGCGGTGCGAAGCAGACGACATCGTTCTGGCCGCCGTGCGCGAAGCGGCAGCACGGGTCGGCATATGGGTGCATATCGGCTCGTTACCGCTCAAGGATGAGCGGGCCGACGGGCGCTGGGCCAATCGCAGTTTCCTGATCGACGACAACGGCGCAATCCGCGCGCGCTACGACAAAATCCACCTGTTCGACGTTGATCTGGCGACAGGCGAAAGCTGGCGCGAATCGTCGGTCTATGGGCCGGGTGATCAGGTCGTTGCCGCCGATACGCCATGGGGACGGATGGGCTTTTCCATCTGCTACGACATGCGTTTCCCCGACCTGTATCGCGCGCTGACCAATGCGGGAGCCACGATATTGCTGGCGCCCGCGGCCTTCACCGTGCCGACGGGCAAGGCGCATTGGCATGTGCTGCTGCGCGCCCGCGCGATCGAGGCGGGCTGCTTCGTCATTGCAACGGCACAGGCGGGCGATCATGCGGACGGCCGCACTACCTACGGCCATAGCTTGGTCGTGGATCCATGGGGCGATGTCCTGCTCGACATGGGCGATGTGGCCGGACTGGCCTTTGCCAATCTCGACCTGTCGCGCATCGCCGATGTGCGCGCCCGCGTGCCGGCCATCGCCAACCGCCGGACGATTCCGGCACAAGTGACGCTGGGATGATCATTTTCGACCTGAAATGCGCCGGGCAGGGCCATGTGTTCGAAGCATGGTTCGGCTCCAGCGCGGATTATGAGGATCAGCGCGCGCGTGGCCTTCTGAGTTGTCCGATCTGTGGCGACAGCGCGATTGGCAAGGCGGTCATGGCCCCGGCCATCGCCGCGAAGGGCAACAGCCGCGCCGTCGCCCCGTCCGACGCAGGCCAGTCGGTGCCGATGGGCGCGGGTGACGAGGCAAAGATGCGCGCGCTGATCGACGGCATGGCGCAGGCGCAGAAAAAGGCGCTGGAAGGCTCGACGTGGGTCGGGCGCGGCTTTGCCGAACAGGCGCGCGCGATGCACTATGGCGAACAGGACCGCAGCAGCATCCATGGCGAAGTCGCGCCGCAGGAAGCCAAGGCGCTGATCGCCGAAGGCGTGGAAGTCGCGCCGCTCCCTTTCCCGGTCATTCCCCCGCAAGCGAAGAATTGACCCCGCCGCGCCCGCATAATAGAGCGTCCCCCGCGTGCACCCGTAGCTCAGCAGGATAGAGCATTAGATTCCTAATCTAAGGGCCATGGGTTCGAATCCCGTCGGGTGCACCATTACCTCACTACCCCCTTTCAAGGTCGATAAAATCCTGAAAGGTGAGGTAGTTGATGCGGTTCTAAAACCCTCATTTCGCGTGTAGTGCAATCGGTCTGAAAACGTCAGTTTCAGCACCGCCCGCTTGTCGCTCAAACGATCAGAAATCCAGAGTTTATGCGGGTTTCCGAGAAACTCCATGGCGGTTCTAAAAGTCGCGTCGAAACTCGCCAGCGGCTTGCCGCAATGTGCGATGTTTTCGCGGATCGCGACCTTCTCTGTCAATCGGCGTCCAAACGGGACCCACTATCGGCGTGCAAAAGGGAACCACCTTGCGGCGTTGCGCTGGGGTTGATGCCGGGCGCGGATTTCGCGCTGGCGCTGGCGTAGGGAGGGCGTAGCCCGACCGGAGGCAGCGCCAGCGCGAAGCAATTTTTATGGGGGCTTTTGAGGCTGGGTCAGTTGCGGTGTTTGAAGCGCCAGCTGTCGTTGCCGGTCTCGATGATATCGCAATGGTGGGTGGTGCGATCGAGCAACGCGGTGGTCATTTTGGGATCGCCGAACACCGTGGGCCATTCGCCGAATGCCAGGTTGGTGGTGATGATCACTGAGGTCTTTTCGTAGAGTTTGCTCATCAGGTGGAACAGCAACTGGCCGCCGGAGCGAGCAAACGGCAGATAACCCAGTTCATCAAGCACGACGAGTTCGATGCGGCTGAGTTGGGCAGCGAGTGCGCCGGCCTTGCCGATGCGCGCCTCATCCTCGAGCCGGGTGACCAGATCAACGGTGTTAAAGTAGCGGCCACGGGCGCCTGCGCGCACGACGCTGGCGGCAATGGCGATTGCCAAGTGAGTCTTGCCGGTTCCGGTGCCGCCAACCAGTACGATATTGCGCCTGCCGGGCAGGAATGATCCGGCGTGCAGCGCGCGGACCAGTTCCTCGTTGATAGGCGTACCGTCGAACACGAACGCATCAAGATCCTTGATCACCGGCAGTTTGGCCGCACTCATGCGGTAGCGGATCGAGGCGGCGTGACGGTGGGCGGCTTCGGCGCGCAGCAGATCGGTCAGGATCTCGGGCGTGGTGCGCTGGCGTTGCACGCCAGTGGTTACCGCCTCATCGAACGCGCTGGCCATTCCCTTGAGGCCCAGCGCGCGCATGGTGTCGATCATCTCATGCCGCTGCATTGTGGCCTCGCACCGTATCATAGATCGCGCAATCGGCGCGGGGCGGATGCTTGAGCTTGAGGTCGACCACCACGCTCATTGGCTGATCTGCTGGCGGTTCGCGGCGGCGCGCCAGAATATTGAGGATCACCTCGTCGCTGGCAGCGCCGGTATCGAACGCTTCGCCGATGGCGGCCTCGACAGCCTCCAGCCCATCGGTGGATATGGCAGCAAGCACGCGGACAAAACGGCGATCGGCTTCGTCCCCACTGCCCAGCTTGCGCCGCAACCGGGCCAGCGCTGGTGGCAGCGCCCAGTCAAGGAATGGTGCGCCGTTGCGCAGGGCGCCGGGTTTGTGCACCAGCACCGGCAGATAGTGCCATGGATCGTAAATCGTGCGGTCGCGCCCAAAGCAGCGCGGGTGTTCGGCGACGATCTCGTCCCCCAAGCGGACTATGATCCGGTCGGCATAGGCGCGCACCTGAACCGCACGGCGCACCGTCCGCGCCGCCACAGAATAGCGGTTGCGGTCAAAGCTGATCAGGCATGTGCCGGTGACCGCGTGGCTCGTCTCGTGAAAGCCGTCGAACGGCGACAGCATCGGTTGCAGTACGGGCCGTTCGGCCTCCAGCGCCTGCGCGACAGTCATGTCCTTTTGCTCGGGATGCGCGTGCATCGCGGCCCAGCGCAGACATTCTGCCTCAAGCCACCCGTTCAGTTCCTCGATGCTGGCGAACTTCAGCCGAGGCTGGAAAAAGCGGCCGCGGATCGTCTGGACCTGGTTCTCGACCTGCCCCTTCTCCCAGCCTGCCGCTGGCGAACAGGCGGTCGGCTCGACCATATAATGATCGGCCATGACCAAAAACCGGCGGTTGAACACGCGCTCCTTGCCAACAAAGACCGTCGTCACCGCGGTCTTCATGTTGTCGTAGATGCCGCGCAACGGCACCCCGCCGAAGAACGCAAAGCCGCGGGCATGGGCGTCGAACACCATCTCTTGCGTCTCACGCGGATAGGCTCGCACATACACGGCCCGCGACGCGCATAGCCGCATGTGCGCTACCTTCACGCGCATCGGCTTGCCTGCGATCTCTACATCCTCGTGGCTCCAGTCGAACTGGTATGCCTCGCCCGGCTTGAACAGCAGCGGAATGAACGCGGGCACGTCGCCGCCGGGATCCTTGCGTCGGCCATCCGCCCAGCGCCGGGCGTAGCGCCGCACTGCATCATACGAACCCTCGAACCCTTCTCGCAGCAGCAGATCGTAGATCCGCGTCATCCGCAGCCGGTCACGCCGATGCCGCGCTTCGTTCTCGCTCAGCAGCGTATCGAGCTGCTCCTGAAAGGGTCCGATCCGAGGCAGCGGCTGAACCGTGCGATGATAGTCAAACGCACCTTCCAGAGCATTGATCGCCTTGCGCACCACCTTGCGTGACAGCCGCAGATCCCGCGCGATCTCCCTGATCGCCTTGCCACCTGCGTGCTCGCGCCTGATCCGTACAACTGTCTCCACCACCAACATCCCGATCTCGCCACCTGAAAAACCAGGCTGCTGTCTAAACCATCGGAATGGTGGTTCCCTTTTGGACGCCGATCACCCCGCTAACCGGGTCCTTTTTGCACGCCGATCCACACTTTGACGGGATTCTTGCCGCGACGACGCGGCGGCGGTGTATCAGGATCGAACAGCCGCCAATGAATATAGCTACCCAGCGACATGCCAGCGGCATCCCGCTCCAGCCGCGCACGGTTCTCCGGCGACAGGCGCACGGACAAGGGCGCTGGTCTGGGAGGTTTCATGGCGGTCATACGGGAAATGGGGTTAAACGAAACCACCCCGTATCCGGGGGGATACGGGGTGGCGGACAGGTAAAGGGTTTTGAGTGATTTAGCTTGCCATGCGATCATTCCCGAAATGGGAGAGTCACGTTGTCGAAATCACTAAACGAAATTAAAAGGGCTTCCACTGAGCAGCTTGCGATGGAACGAGCTAATTCGAAGAATGTATCGGAAACATCGCCTTCGCAGATCACCGAAGAAATATTGGACCTTGTAGAAAGTCTTGGTTCGACACCTCCCATATTTGTCCCTGTTATTGAAGATACCCACGGCTTGTATGGCTGGTGCAGTGACGGCGTTCGCGAAAAAATCAAATCTGATGGAGGTAAGCCTGTTTTTGGATGGACCATATGGGAATGGCCATCTTTCCTGATTACAGCAGAATTCCATTGTATTTGGCAATCCGACGCTTCCGAGCTTTACGACATTACCCCTAAGCCCAAGGGCGAAAGCACCATATTATTCGCTCCCGATCCAACCTGTAGTGAGGACTTTGACCCAACTTGAACAGTGCTTTTGGAAAAGGCATTTTTGTTCAATGACATGCACGCACCGGCGCGAGTGTTACCACTACATTTTTGGGTTTGGTTGAGCTTGCAGAGGCTCAGGTTCGCGGCGGCAGTTCGCTGATATTGGCCGGCAGCGCGATGCCGGTTGCCTTGAAGACATTCCCCACCTGGCCCGAAACGTGGGTGCGGGTGGTAATGACCTTGCCGTCCTTTTCGATGGTGGCTTCCTGAAGGCGATCGAGATCGTTGAGGAGCGGCTGCCATTCGGGCTGCAAGCCCTTTTCCTGACACAAGCGGGTCAGTTCCTTGGCCAGCGTCAGGGCCAGGAACGAGACAAACACATGGCCGCGGATAGCGGCATCGGACTGATGGAAGATGGGACGGGTATCGAAGCTCGCCTTGGCAACCCGGAACAGGGCCTCGACCTGAAGCAGGTCACGGTAGCGGATGACGGCCTGCAGCGGGGTGATCCGGGCATTGGTGCGCAGCACGCTGATGCCGTCGTAGCGCGCCTCGTCGGCAAGCTTTCCCATGTCGATCTCGAAGGTCTTGCCGCTGGCCTTGAGATAGCGGCGATAGGCTGAGTTACCGACCAGGGCCTTGTCGCCCTTCTTCAGCTGGGTTTGGAGGCCATCGATGATCGCTTGCCGGTCGGCCTTGTCCTTCCTTGCCTCAGCTTCGTTGAGCGTGACGACGTAGCGCTGGGCATCTGCGCCTTTGCCAACGCGCACTTCCTTGACCCACAGCTGGGTGTCTCCTGCCTGTCGCTCGAGGACCAGGGGCACCATCGGAGCAGTGTCGGCAAGCACGACATCGCGGATGACGTTGCTGGTGCGCTCTCGCGCACCCAGGATGTATTCCATCCCCAGCTCTTCAAGGGCGGCGATCGTACCGGCACTGATCATGCCGCGGTCGGCCACGACGCACGAGCGGGTTATCCCAAAGCGGGTACGCAGGCGCGTGACGATGGGCATGAGCACCTTCACGTCGGCCGTGTTGCCCGGGACCATCTCGGTGCAGATCGGACGCCCCTCGGCGTCGATCACCACGGCCAGGATCATCTGGGCAAGCTCGGGCCGGTGGTCCTTGGAATGACCACGCCGACCCAGCGTGTCGCCGCCTGCACCGTAGAACGAGAGCGACGTCGTATCCATGAACACCAGGCTGAGATCAGTGAACAGGTCCCGCCGGCGATCGAACAGCTTCTCCTCGATCACGTCCTTCACACAGCGAGGTGCCAATGCGCCTTCTGTCTTCTCCTCGATCTCCTCGCCGAGCCAGGCCATGGCGCGATAGAAGTGATGAAGGGCAAGATCCTCGCTGCCGTCGATGGCGTAGCTCTCCATCCAGTCCAGGCAGGCTCGGTCCGAGCCGGAGACAAACAGGCGGTGCAGTGTGGCGACAAACACGGCGCGCTCCACGGCAAAGCCGAACTGGCGGCCTTCCAGCACCTCTTCCATTACAGCATCGATGCCAAACCGCTGCCACAGGCGCCCGAACAGCAGCGGACCGCCTATCCGGCGGGCTGCGATCCGGCCTGCATCAATGTCAGACAGAATGACACTGCGTCCCGCGTGACGTGCGATCGAGGCGGCCAGCCTGTCGAGTTCGCCACTGGCGGCCAGCACATCCTTACGGCCCAGAGCCTTGATCGTGCGCTGGCGGACGGCTTTGCCCTCGCGCACGCTCTCGACCAGGTACAGATAGCGGTGCCCGCGCGCGACTCGTTCGACGACATACATAGGCAGGTTGTTACTGCCTGCACCCGTAAAAATAAACCAAGCCGCCAGTCACAGGCAAAATGTTGTTAGCACACCCGGTTTTGCCACCAAATCCACGCCCAGCAATATCAGATACTTACTAGCTCACGTTCTCTGCGTGTTCCGCTGGCACTGTTCAACTTGGGTTTGATTTCGATCAGCGCCCCCGCAACCGGAGAGCAAACATCTACAAAGTTGCTGATCCTACGGCTCAAGTGGACGCAATTCTGAAGAGCCTTACAGGTGCAAAACTGCATTATGAGCAAACCCGGGCGGCCAAAGCTGGTTTGCCCCTAGAAACTTGGCTTTTACGCAAAATACCAGCCGATCCGGTCGCGACCGCTATCCATGAGTGGATAGCGGCTTGCGATGAACACGAAGAGTATTTCGACACATTCGGGGCCTATGGTGCAATAGTGCCTGACGCAAAATTGATTCAGCTTATGAAGCGAAGGGTCGCAACCCAAGCCCGATTCAAAAGCCTTATATAACTGCACTGTCCGTTAGGGCTGGGGCGGCTTGATCGACGTTGCCGCTAAAATCCGGTTCCAGTCTTCCAAATCCTGAAAGATTTGGTTTGCAGACTCGCCGGAGAGGGGCACCACCTTTACAGCCACTTCACCTTCTTGAATCGCGCGTAGAGAATGGCGCAGACCAGCGTGATGACGCCCAGCACGATGAAATAGCCGTAACGGGTCTTCAGTTCGGGCATATTTTCAAAATTCATACCGTAAATGCCCGCAATTGCGGTCGGCACAGCCAGAATGGCGGCCCAGGCGGCGAGTTGGCGCGTGATGACGCCGGTGCGCTGCTGTTCCAGCAGGTTGCTCGATTCGAATACCGAATTCAGCACTTCGCGCAGGTCGTCGACCATCGTCTGCACCCGGCGCACATGGTCGCGCACGTCGCTGAAATAGGGGCGAGCCTCCGGGTCGATGCACGGCACGTCCAGCTTGACGAATTTGGTCGCCACTTCATGCATGGGGCCAAGGATACGTTGAAAGCGAATGAGCTGGCGCCGAAGGTTGAAGATGCGGGTGATTTCGTCGCGGCCTAGGAAATTGTCGATCATATGCTGTTCCATGGTCAGCACTTCGTCTTCGATCCCCTCGATGATCGGCAGATAGCCATCGACGATGAAGTCGAGGATGGCGTGCAGCACATAGTCCACCCCTTGTGCAAGGCGGGCAGGGACCGCCTCCAGTTCATGGCGCAGGGTAACATGCGCGCGGGCGGAGCCATGGCGCACGCTGATGATATGGCTATGCCCCACGAAGATCGCGGTTTCACCATAACAGATGCTGGCGTCCTCGACATGCGCGGTGCGGGCGACGACGAACAGCTGGTCGCCATAAATATCGACCTTGGGCAGCTGATTCGCATTGATCGCATCTTCGACCGCCAGCGGGTGCAGCGCATATGTTTCTTGCAGGGTCTTCATTTCCTGCGGCGTGGGGTCCGCGACGCCGACCCAGACAAATTCCGACTTATCCTGCGCGCAGTCGATCCGTTCGTCGATCGACACTTCGCGCACGCGCGCACCATTACGGTAGAGATAGGCGGCGACGACGGTCATGAGCGGTTCCGGTTGATGGTAGGTAAGGCCGATTAGCAGATGGGATGGCGCGCGTCGCGCCCGCTCTGTCGAAGGCGGGGCTGGCGCATTTCGTCCACACAATCGCACGGCCCATATGATTTTTGTTCAAGGGCATGGCCCCTGACTTCGCCATGACATAGTTGGAGCCGACAGGGGGCGTAACGCAGCACTGGATAGCCGGAATACCGGCCCGAACACCGTTGTGGTGCGGGAGTGGAGCCAAATCGTGACGATCCTTTCCATTGATTTCGAGGCGTCGTGCCTGCCGCGTCATGGCCGGTCCTTCCCGATCGAGGTCGGCCTGGCCGGGGACGGAATGACGCGCAGCTGGCTGATCCGGCCGCATGATGCATGGGCCGGATGGGACTGGACAGCGGAAGCGCAAGCGCTGCACGGCCTGACTTATGCGCAGGTCGTGCAGGACGGGATGCCCGCCGACGTCGTGCTGGCGCAACTGGTGGAGGCGGTCGCCGGGCGGCGCGTAGTCGCCGACAGCTTGATCGACCAATATTGGCTGGATACGCTGGCCGCCGCCGCTGGCAAGCCATTCCCCTTCGTCATCGACCATATCGCCCTGGTGCTGGACGAACATCCCGTCGAGGAAGCGCGCATTGCCGCCGCCGTGGCGATCGCCGACCGGCATTGCCCCACGCGCCACCGCGCGGGCAGCGACGCGCGCTGGCTGGCCATGGTGATCGCGCATCTGTCGCCGACGCTGGCGGGATCGCGGTTGCCGGTGCTGGCATCCTGACCCGGTCCCGGCCGATCTATCCCGTGAAGCAATAATTTGTAACATTCGGCAAACTTCGGAGACATTGAGACGGCCTAACCCAAGGCTGCTGTCCGGTCCGGTGCCGGATGCGCCATATCGTCGGGGGAGACGCCAGCATGAGTTTCAGCGCCGCCCCCATGGGCCGACCAGTGCCGACGGCCTGCCGTGGCGTGGCCCCGGCATGATGCCGCCGCTGGTCCTGATCGCGGAAATGCAGCCGGACGTGCGCCACAGGACGCGCGAATTTCTGGAACAGGGCGGCTTTCGCGTGCTGCCCGCTGCGACCGGCAGTGATATTTTCCAGGCGCTGGGGACGATGCCGGTCAGTGTGGTGGTGCTGGACGCGGCGTTGCGCGGGTCGGACGGGATGGACCTGTGCCGCGATGTGCGCGACCGCAGCGAAGTGCCTGTGATTCTGGTCGGGGCCGACAGTTCGGAAGTGGACCGTGTCGTCGCGCTGGAGCTGGGCGCGGACGATTATATGGCCAAGCCCTATTCCCGTCGCGAACTGGCGGCGCGACTGCGGGCGGTGCTGCGCCGGGGCAGGGGGGAACGGGCGCTGGGCCTGCGCCGTCATCCGCAGGCCTGTTTCGATGGATGGGTGGTCGATTTCTCCCGGCGCGAAGTCATGGACCCTGCCCGCGCGCCGGTGGACCTGACGGCGGCGGAATTTTCATTGCTCGCTATATTGCTGGATCATGCGCGGACAGTGATCGGGCGGGCGCGGTTGATGGAACTGGCCGGGGTGCGCGACGCACCATCGTCGGACCGCAGCATCGACGTGTTGATCAGTCGGTTGCGGCGCAAGTTGCGCCATCGCGATCGAGCGGCACCAATTGTTACAGTGCGTGGTGCCGGATATATGTTCAGCGCCGTGGTGGAACGGCGCTGATCTGCGAAAATGGCGGAAAACGGCCATTATATCGAGATGTGGCAGTATATCTGCCATTCGCGTGTCAGACACAGTTTTTAACAAAGCTGCCGCGACGCAGCAAAATCCCCTCTCTATCTGTAACTCTACGCCGGTCCGCCCCCTGACCGGCAACGCCACAGAAGGATGGACTTTCATGAACGAGCTTCTCGGTCGCGTCTTCAGTTTCGAAAAGCATGTCTTTCCGAACGAAAGCGCGCTCTACAACCGGCTCGCCAGCGATGGCCAAAGCCCCAAGGCGCTGATGATTTCCTGCGCCGATTCCCGCATCGTCCCCGAACATATCATGCAGGCTGCGCCCGGTGATCTGTTCGTATGCCGCAATGCGGGTAACATCGTGCCGCCCCATGCGACGCAGAATGGCGGCGTGACCTCCACCGTCGAATATGCCGTGATGGTGCTGGGCGTGCGCGACATCATCGTGTGCGGTCATAGCGATTGCGGCGCGATGAAGGCGCTGTCCACCAACGCCGATCTGACGAAGATGCCCAACGTCGCTGCCTGGCTGCGTCACAGTCACGCCGCGCAGCAAGTGTGTAGCGAAAGCTATTCCGACGACCTGAGCGATTCGGAAAAGCTGCGTAACATGGCGTTGGAAAATGTCGTGGTTCAGCTGGCGCACCTGCGCACCCATCCGTCGGTCGCCTCGGGCATCGCGCGTGGCGATATCGCTCTGCATGGCTGGTATGTGGACATTCACGCCGGTCAGGTTCTGGGCCTTGACGGCGACACGGGTCGGTTCCTGCCGCTGCGCGAAGATCAGCCGATGCCGATCGCTCTCCCCCACGCGCGTCGCCTGGCCGGCGACAGCGAATACGCCCAAGCGGCGGAGTAAATCATGTTCAAATCCCTTTCCGGCGGCGTATTAGGCCGCGATTTTACTGCATCCATCGTGGTGTTTCTGGTGGCTATGCCCTTGTGCATGGGCATTGCCATCGCGTCTGGCGTGCCGCCGGAAAAGGGTCTGATCACTGGCATCATCGGCGGAATCGTCGTTGGCCTGCTGGCCGGTTCGCCGTTGCAGGTCAGTGGCCCGGCAGCGGGTCTGGCCGTCATCGTTTTTGAAATCGTCCGCGAACAGGGACTGTCCGCCCTGGGGCCGATCCTGATCCTGGCAGGCGCGATTCAGGTGGTCGCGGGACTGCTGCGTGTCGGTGGCTGGTTTCGGGCCATTTCTCCTGCCGTCGTCCACGGGATGCTGGCGGGCATTGGCATATTGATCGTCGTCGGCCAGTTCCATGTGCTGTTCGATGACAAGCCTTTGTCGAGCGGATTGCACAATCTGATCGCCATGCCTGCGCAGATTTTCGGTCTGACCAACCAGGACGCTGCAACGGCCTTTGCGGTTGGTCTGGTGACCATCGGTGGCATGTTGGGGTGGGAGAAATTCCGTCCTGCCTCGATGAAGCTGGTTCCCGGCGCGCTCGTCGGCGTGGTTCTGGCGACGTTGGTAGCGTTCGTCCTTGGCTTGCCGGTCGCACGAGTCACCGTACCTGAATCCATCGTCGCTGCCATCAGCCTGCCGGAACAGGGTCTGCTGGCGCAATTGCTCAATCCCACAGTGATCACGACCGCGATCGCGATCGCCTTCATCGCCAGCGCCGAAACCCTCTTGTCGGCCGCAGCGGTCGACCGGATGCATAATGGCGTGCGTACCGACTATAATCGCGAACTCAGCGCGCAGGGCGTGGGCAATCTGCTGTGCGGCTTTGCCGGTGCGCTGCCGATGACGGGCGTGATCGTGCGCAGCTCGGCCAATGTGCAGGCCGGGGCCACGACCCGGCTGTCGGCGATATTGCACGGCGTCTGGATCCTGGGCTTCGTAGCGTTGCTGCCCTGGCTGCTGCGCGAAATTCCGATGGCGGCACTGGCGGGCATCCTTGTCATCACCGGCATCCGTCTGGTCAGTGTCGATCATGTCAAGCATCTGCTGCATCGCTATGGGCCGCTGCCTGCCGTGGTGTGGGCGGCGACGCTGATTTGCGTCGTGGCGACTGACCTGTTGACTGGCGTGCTGGTCGGCATTGGCCTGTCGCTTATCGAACTGGTGCCGCATATTCGCCGCCTGCGCCTGAATGTAGCGGAGGAAAGCCGGGGCGACGCGCATGAAATGGCGCTGCGCGGCACCGCGACTTTCCTGACCCTGCCCAAATTGTCGGCCGCACTGGAAGCGTTGCCAAAGGCCGGGCTGGTGATCCTGAACGTCGAACGGCTCAGCCATATCGACCATACCAGCGCGGAAATGGTACGCGAATGGGTGGAGCGCCGGCGCGGCATGGGTGGCCCTGTCGAACTGTTCGGTGCCACAGGAAATATGCGCCAGCTCGTCGCCTGAACCTGTTCGTCCGACACGGTCGTGATGCCGTCGCGCTCCCCGGCGCGGCGGCATTTTCATATTTGCCCTAAAACAACCGAACCGTCCTTCCCTGTTCATAATGGGGCAAGAAATTGTGTTCTTTATGCCACAGGCTTGCAGGTCATTTCGCATGTGCGGCAAAAAATGGGTTTGCCTTCCGGTCGGTTGCGCATAGTCATGGCGCATCCATCGGCACCGGAAGCGCAACAGACTTCTGGGTCAGAGTGGAAGCAGGAAGGAACATTCTTTCGTAAAGGGGAATGTTCATGAAGTATCAAATCGCCTGTGCCGCCCTCGCGCTCATGTCCAGCGTACCGGCTTTCGCACAGGAAGAACCCACCAGCCCGATCACCGTCACCGGCAGTGTTGGCCTGGTTTCCGACTATCGTTTCCGTGGCGTGTCGCAAAGCGACAAGGGCATGGCTGTGCAGGGCGGCATCACCGCCACGCATGAAAGCGGCGCTTATGCCGGAACCTGGGCTTCGAACCTGGGTGGCTGGGGTCGTTTCGGCGGTTCCAACATGGAACTCGACCTGTTCGCCGGTTATGCCATCCCGCTGGGCGGCGCGACGCTGGACGTCGGTGCCACCTGGTACATGTATCCGTCGGGCGCAGACATCACGGATTTCGTCGAACCCTATGTGAAGCTTTCTAGCACATTGGGTCCGGTCAAGGGTCTGGTCGGCGTTGCCTATGCGCCCAAGCAGGAAGCCCTGGGCAACTGGTGCAGCGATGCGGCCTGCACCATTTCCAATCCGGGCGACAAGGAAGACAATCTCTACGTCTGGGCCGACGTGAGCGGCGCGGTGCCCAACACCCCCGTCTCGCTGAAGGCGCATGTGGGTTGGTCGAACGGTAACCCCGGCCTTGGCCCGAACGGCACGTCGATCGCGCCAACCGGCAAATATCTCGACTGGCTGGTCGGCGCGGATGTCGCGGTTCCCGGCACGCCGTTGACCTTCAGCGTGGCCTATGTCGACACCGACATCGCCCGCGTCGAGGAAAATTACCTGCGTCCCAACTTTGCCGTTTCGGGCGACAGCAAGGATGTCGGCAAGTCGATCGCGCGCGGCCAGGTCGTATTCTCGGTCACTGCCGCTTTCTGATCTGTATAAGGGTAGGGGCCGCACCATGCGGCCCCTACCTTCGTCTTGCGATGGCACCGATTATCTTTCGCCGAGCATGACAAAATGTTTCTGGACCGCGTCGGTCGATGACCGTGCCGTCCGGGCGGTTGACCCCCGATACGGCCCGCCCTATCCCTGCGCCATGAACCCAAAATCCTGGCTGCTCCCATGACCGCACCATCCATCATATTGGTCGAGGATGATCCGCCGCTGCGCACCCTGACCGCGCGTGCGTTGCAGGAACATGGCTATCAGGTGCGCCCTGCTTCTTCCGGTCCCGAAATGTGGGTGGCGTTCGACGCCGGGCCAGTCGATCTGGTCGTTCTGGACGTTATGCTGCCCGGCACCAACGGCATTGACCTGTGCCGCCAGATCAGGCGCAAGAGCGATGTTCCCATCATATTTATCAGCGCCAAGGGCAGCGAAACTGACCGTATCGTCGGGCTGGAACTGGGCGCGGACGATTATCTGCCCAAGCCGTTCGGCACGCGCGAGCTGATCGCGCGCATTCGCGCGATCCTGCGCCGCATCGGGCTGGAACGCGGGCCGGACGAGCATCGGGAAAATGAAGCGCGGTTCGACGGCTGGGTGGTCAATTTCCCCCGCCGCGAATTGCGATCGCCCACCGGCGCGATCGTTGATCTGACGGGGGCGGAATTCGACCTGCTGGGCAGTTTCCTCAGTCATCCCCAGCGGGTGATCGCGCGCGAACGGCTGATCGAATTGTCGCGCACCCGCATGGGCGACAGCAGCGACCGCAGCATCGACGTGCTGGTCAGCCGCCTGCGTCGTAAATTATCCACAGAGGAAAAAGGCGCGCCGATCACGACGGTTCGCGGGGTCGGTTACATGTTCAATGCTGAGGTCAGCCGCGCTTGAAACGGCATTTTCGCGGATCGCTGGGGCTGGTTGGCCGCATCTTTGCGATCCTGTTGTTGACCGTGACGCTGGAATTTGCGGTCGGTACGCTGATCTACGAACGGGCCAGCCAGCTATCGCTTCAGGATGACGAAGCACGGCGGCTGGCCGAACATCTGGTCATCGCGCGTAAATTGTTGACCGAACAGCCATCGCAGGACCGGCGCGCGCTTGGCACTCAGCTGACGACCGATCGCTACGATGTGCACTGGTCGCCCGCCGCGCCGCCACCGCCGCCGCTATCGCCCGGACTGGAGCGGATGCGGCAACAGATCATTGCTTGGGAACCCAGTCTGGAACGGTCGCGCCTGTGGCTGCGGCTGGCCTCGCCGGGGCGGCATTCCATCATCAATGGCGGGTTGCAGTTGCCCGATGGCAGCTGGCTCTATTTCGGGATGCACCATAGCGGCGGCAAATGGGCGTTTACCATCGGGCGCATGGGGCTGGCGCTGATCCCGGTGCTGGCGCTGCTGATCGCTGGCGGGGTGTTGATCCGCAAGACGCTGGGGCCATTGCGCGACCTGACGCGCGCGACCGACCGGATCGGGCTGGGGACAGAGGTGATTCTGCCCGAAGCTGGCACCAACGATGTGCGCAACCTGATCCGCGCGTTCAATGCGATGCAGACACGCATCCACCGCCTGATCGACGAGCGGACGGAGACTTTGGCAGCGGTGGGGCATGACATGCGAACCCCGCTCGCCCGGTTGCAATTGCGGCTGGAAACCGTGGCAGAAGGCGAAACGCGCGAGGCGATGGGCGGCGACTTGGACGAAATGGGGGCGATGATCGAATCGCTGCTCGCGTTTCTGGGGGGCGAAAAAAACCCCGAACCTGCCGAACGGATCGACCTGGCCGTCACCATCGCCACCGTGGTCGATGCGTTTCAGGATCATGGGCAAGATGTCGATTATGCCGGGCCGGATCATCTGGAGATGGAAGTCCATGCGCTGGCGCTGCGCCGGGCGGTGAGGAACCTCATCGAAAATGCGCTCCATTATGGCAAGCGGGCGCGGGTCACTTTGTTGAGGACGGGGGCCGAAGTGCTGATCCGGGTCGATGATGATGGCCCCGGCATTCCGCGCGACCAGATCGACGCGGTACTGAAACCTTTTGCCCGGCTGGATACCGCGCGGCAGCGCAACACGCGCGGGTTGGGGCTGGGGCTGGCGATCGTGGCCAATGCGGTGGAACTGGAAGGCGGACAGTTGACGCTGGCCAACCGGCCCGAAGGGGGATTGCGCGCTGAAATCTGCCTTTATCCAGCCGGGCGCGTCGGCAAGGCTTGATCCTAGCGCGAATGAGAAATGTCAGGGTTGCAAGCAAAACTCGTTTATCGAGCCGATGTCGCGCGCGCTAGACCCGGCGATGAAAGACGAGGCGCAGATGACGGCGGACGTGCATAAAACAGACGGCGAGATGGACAGTTACTGGGACATCGACAATCTGGTCGCGCAGTTGGGTGCAGTGCGGGGGCGCTGGCGGCGCGATCAGCAGCATCATGCCGAATATGGCGCGCAGGGTTTCCCGTCGCGCGCCAACCTGACGAAGATCATGCAGGCGCTGTGCGGCGCACTTTTTCCGCTACGGCTTGGGCCGGATTTCGTCCGGTTGCACAATGAGGATGCGTTCGTTGCGGAGACGTTGCAGACGGTGTTGAGCCGCCTGTACGGCCAGATCCGGCTGGAGTGCATCTATGCGCTCAACGACCAGCCTGCCGAAGCGATCGATGCGCAGGCGGCGCGGATCATCGCGGGCTTCGCCGACAGCCTGCCCGCTCTGCGTGAACTGCTCGATACCGATGTGGAAGCGGCGTTTCTGGGCGATCCGGCGGCGCGTAGCGTGGACGAGGTGCTGATCTGCTATCCATCGATGCTGGCGATTATCCACCATCGGCTGGCGCACCGGCTGTATCAACTGGATGCGCCGCTGGTCGCGCGGATCATTTCGGAGATTGCGCACAGCAAGACAGGGATCGACATTCATCCCGGCGCGCGGATCGGGCCGAGTTTCTTCATCGACCATGGCACGGGCGTCGTCATCGGCGAAACCGCGATCGTGGGCCAGCGGGTGCGGCTGTATCAAGGGGTGACGCTGGGCGCGCGCAGCTTTCCGGCGGATGAAAAAGGGGCGCTGGAAAAGGCGCTGCCGCGCCATCCGATCATCGAGGATGACGTGGTCATCTATGCGGGTGCGACTGTGCTGGGACGGATCATCGTGGGCAGCCGGTCGGTCATCGGCGGCAATGTATGGCTGACCGACAGCGTGCCAGCCGATTCGAGCGTGCGGCAGGCCAAGGCGCATTATGAAGTGACCAGCCGGGTCGATGTGTCCGCGCCGCACCGTGTCCATGCGCAGCGGGGCGAGACAGAGGCATGACCTGGGAGCGTGCAGGCGCGCGCCTGCCCGATACAGGCGAAGTCCTTGCAATATCGAGAAAAATCGATGGCGATGAACTTGCAACATAGTCATGCGTAGGGGCTTGTCAGGCCGATAAGGCTTTGGACCGGAGGCCTATGTTTCACGTAGAATATGACCGTCACACCAACTGCCTGACCCTCATGGTCAAGGGCTTCTGGAAATTGGAGGATGTCGCCCCCTTTGCCAAAGAAGTGGGAACGAAGGCCCGGCAGGCGCGTGAGATCCGGGAGGATTTCAACGTCATCGTCGAATCGCTGGAATTCCCGGTACAGGCCAATGATGTCGCCGACCTGCTGACCAACATCATGCGCGGCGGAATGGCCATCACCAGTGGGCGGAGCGCGGTGGTCGTTGGCAGCCAGCTTAACAAGGCACAGGCCGAACGGACGCTGGTCCATCCCAGGGTGCGAGTTTTCCTGAGCCTGGAAGAGGCGCGACTTTGGCTGGCGCAACCGGGCTGAAGGGTTGTCGCGCCCCGGTTTTTTGAACCGGGGGCGGCAACCATGGGCATTATTGCGGGCAGCTGTCCCCGTCGCCTGCGATCAGATCAAGGCAGCGGCCGTCAATGTCGCTTTTCGCCACAGGCAGGCCGATCAGCGCGGCCAAGCTGGGCATGATATCCACGGTTTCGACGCCCAAAGGCTGTTCGAAGCCGCGCATGTTCTTGCGCCAGAACAGGATCGGAACGCGACGGTCGGTGTCCCACGGGCTGCCATGGGTAGCGACGCTGCCCATCACGGCCTGTTCGGGGATGGACATGACGCGGGCCTTGAGCAGCAGCAGCAGGTCGCCCGACCGCTGGGAATCGAAGCTGGCGCGTGCCTCCTGAAGCAGGCTCCAGCTTTCGGGCGGGCCGGAGGGGGAGGGAGTGGCCGCGATCTGCGCCCTGGTAAACACGGTTTCAACCTGAGGATGGGCGCGCAGCAGTTTGAGCGCTTCGGCTTCCACGCGGATGCGCTGCGCGGGGGTCAGTCCCTTGTCGAAATAGAGGTCGCCTGACGGGCCGTCGCCCCAGATCACCTTCTTGCCCGGCAGGCCAGCCTTGTCGGCGATGGCGATGTTCAGCGCCTTGGGCGTCAGCGCCATGTCGACCCGCTGTTCCATCGGCATGGCGTTGAGGCGATGGCGTTCGGGCAGGTCATGGCCGCCATGGTCGGCGGTCAGCACCACGGCATAGTCGATGCCGTCGCGGTCCAGCCGTTCAAAAAATGCGCCCAGTTCGCGGTCCAGCCGATCGACCTGGATGCAGCTTTCGGTGCCTTCGGTGCCGAATGTGTGGCCGATATAGTCGGTCGCCGACAGGCCGATGGAGATGATGTCGGGCTGTGCCTGCTTACCCAGCCCCATGGCTTCGATGGCGGCAGCTGCAAAGGCCAGCGTCATCGCGTCCTGTTCCGGCGAGATGCGGAAGCCCTTGTAATCGCCTGCTGCGCGCGCGAAGCGGCCGGTGCCGACGGTGCGGTCGCCCGCCTTCACGGCGAAGTCCTTGCCCGCGCACTGGGGTGGCAGTTCAAAGCCGGGATTGGCCTGCGCCAGACGTTCGCCCATGACGGTGTTGATCTTTGCGACCAGCGGCGGAGTGGCCACGCCCTTATAGCTGACATAGCCCTGCGCGCCGCCGAGCCACCAGACCTGATCGGCGGTCGGGCCGCCCATCATGATCGCCGCGCGATCCTTGCCCGCGACCGACACGACGCGGGTTGCGGGATTGGCCAGCTTCATCCGGCCGCCCAGCGTTGGTACTTTGAGGTGGACGGGCGAAGCGACATAATTGTCGCTGTTGCTGCCCGGCTGGCTTTCATCCTCGGCGCAGTAGATCGCCTTGTCGGGCCGTGCGGCGGACAGGTCGAACCAGTTGTTGGCGATGATGCCGGTGCGCGACGGGCGGCTGCCGGTCAGGATGGTCGAATGGCCGGGGCAGGTTTCGGTCGCGGCATGGCTTTGATAGCCGCGCGGGAACACTGCCCCCTGTGTCAGTCGCTTGAGGCCGCCGCTATAATATTGGCGATATTCGCTGAACAAATCGGCCGAAAACTGATCGACGGATATGGCGACGATCAGTTTGGGCGGAGTCGCCGGGGCAGGCGCTGCCGGTTGCGCCAATGCGGGGATGGCGGCGGTGAACAGCAGGGCGGCGACGACGTGTCTGTACATAGGGGAACCTTCTCATGCCTTGACGGCGGATGCCCGTGGACCTAGCCCGCTCACATCCACCAGACCAGAGGCCCGATGCGCATTTTTCAAGTCATATTGATGACGCTGGCGTCGATGCTGGTGGCTTTTCCGGCATTGGCCCAAGGTGCGTTCGGCAACGGGCCGCCGCATATCGCCGCGCGGCTGGTGGCGGAAAGCACGGCACCCGCGCCGGGAAAAGGCACGGCCATCGCTTTTGCCATGGTGCCGGAAGCCGGGTGGCACGGTTATTGGGAAAATCCGGGCGACGCGGGTCTGGGGATGACTGTCACATGGACGCTGCCCAAGGGCGTTTCGGTCGGACCGCTGCGCTATCCTGTGCCGGAAACGCTGCTGATTTCCGGCCTGATGAACCATGTCTATGAAGGGCCATATGGCGTGCTGGCCAACCTGACCGTTGCGGCGGGAATTGCGCCCGGCACGCGCTTGCCGGTGCGGGTGAAAGCGCAATGGCTGGCCTGCACCGACAAGGTATGCGTACCTGAAAGCGGCGAAATGGCGCTGGACCTGATCGCGGGCGACGGCGCGGTGGTGGCAGCGGATCGCGCGCGCTTCGACGGCTGGCGCACGCATCTGCCCCGACCGCTGGGCGCGCAGGCGACCTATGCGGTGGTCGATGGCAAGCTGCGCCTGTCGGTGCCGTTCCCCGCCGATGCGCAGGCAAGCGACATGCATCTGTTTCCGCTGGCCGAAGGGCTGACCCGCTACGCCGCGCCGCAAAGCGTAACGCGGCAGGGCGACCGGCTGCTGGTGGAAACGCAAGCGGGCGAGGATGCGAAGGCCGGGCCGGTGCAGGCAGTCCTGCGGACTGGCGATCATGTCGGCTTCCTGCTGACCGCTGCGCCGGGTGTGGTCGAGGGCGCGGCGAGCGGCGGACAGGCGAGTGCGATCCTCGTCGCGCTGGGCGGGGCGCTGCTGGGCGGGCTGCTGCTCAACATCATGCCCTGCGTCTTTCCGATATTGGGCCTGAAAGTCATGAAGCTGGCCAAGGCGGGCGGCGACGAGCGGATCGTCCGGCGGGAGGCGCTGGCCTATGCGGCGGGGGTGATTGCCACCTGTCTGGCGCTAGGCGGACTGTTGCTGGCGCTGCGGGCGGCGGGGGTAGCGGCGGGATGGGCGTTCCAGTTGCAGGATCCGCGCATCATATTGGCGCTGCTGCTGCTGGTCGTCGCGATTGCATTCAACCTTGCTGGCCTGTTCGATCTGCGCGCGGTGGGTGGTGGCGACGCGCTGGCGGGCAAGGGCGGGCTGGCCGGTGCGTTCTGGACCGGGGCGCTGGTCGCGTTCGTCGCGACGCCCTGCACCGGGCCATTCATGGCGGCGGCGATGGGGGCGGCCTTGCTGTTGCCGCTGGTCGCTGCGCTGGCGGTGTTCGCCGGGCTGGGCGTCGGGCTGGCGCTGCCGTTCCTGTTGATCGCTTATGTCCCCGCGCTGCGCAGCCGCTTGCCGCGCCCCGGACCGTGGATGAGCCGGTTGCAGCGAATATTGGCGCTGCCGATGTTTGTTACCGCGCTGGGTCTGGCGTGGCTGCTGGGGCAGCAGCGCGGCGTTACGGGCATGACCGTGGGGCTGAGTGCCGCGCTGGGCGTGGCATTGGCGCTATGGTGGCTGGGAATACGCCAGCGCGCCGGGCGTGGCGGCGGGCTTCTGGTGGCGCTGGCGGTGGTGGCGCTTGCAGTTGGCGCGGCGGCGCTGCTGCCGGCGCGCGCACCTGCCGCTGTGGCGGAACGTGGTGACAGCGTGCCGTTCGATGAAGCGCGGCTGGCCAGTTTACGCGGCGCGAACAAGCCGGTGTTCCTCTATTTCACCGCCGACTGGTGCCTGACCTGCAAGGCGAATGAGGCAGCGTCGATCGACAGAGCGGAAACCCGTGCTGCTTTCGAAAAGGGCGGGGTGACGGTGATGGTAGGCGACTGGACCAATGCCGATCCCGCGATCACGCGCTTTCTGGAAGGGCAGGGCCGGTCGGGCGTGCCGCTCTATCTGTGGTATGCGCCGGGGGCGAGCGACCCGCAGACATTGCCGCAATTGCTGACGCCCGCGACGCTGACCGGGCTGGTGCGCTGATGGCAAAGGTGCGTGCCGACCAGTTGCTGGTTGATACGGGCCAGGCGGAAAGCCGCGCCCGTGCGCAGGCGCTGATCCTGGCGGGGCATGTGTTTCTGGGCGAAAAGAAGATCGAGAAAGCGGGGCAGCAAGTCGCGCCCGACGCGGCGCTGGACGTGCGTGGGCGCGATCATCCCTGGGTGTCGCGGGGCGGCATCAAGCTGGCCCATGCGATCGCAGAATATGCGATCGACGTGACGGGCCATGTCGCGATGGACGTGGGCAGCTCGACTGGCGGCTTTACCGACGTGCTGCTGACGAACGGGGCGGTCCGGGTCTATGCGGTCGACAGCGGCACCAACCAGCTGGCGTGGAAGCTGCGCAGCGACGACCGTGTTGTGGTGCATGAACAGACCAGCGCGCGCATATTGACGCACGCGCATATTCCCGAACCGATCGATATCATCGTGTGCGACGCCAGCTTCATTTCGCTGGCCAAGGTGCTGGAACGGCCGCTGACCTTTGCCCGGCCCGGCGCAGCGCTGGTCGCGCTCATCAAGCCGCAGTTCGAGGCGGGGCGCGAGGAGGTGGGCAAGGGCGGCGTGGTGCGCGATCCCGTGATCCATCAGCGCGTGTGCGACGAAGCGGTAGCATGGGCGCAAGGGAACGGCTGGAGCGTGATGGGCGTTATCCAAAGCCCGATTACCGGGCCGCAGGGGAATGTCGAATTTCTGCTCTACGCCCGCCTTGGTGGATAATGGACGTATGTTCGTTTTCTTCCAGCAGGTCCATGCCACGACCAACGTTCATATTGTCCCGCTCGTAAAGGCCCGTTAGCCCCCCGTCATGCGTCATTCCTATCCCCTCATTCTGACGGTCCTTTGCCTTGCCGGTTGCGGTGGCGACAAAGCCCCCAAACAGCGCCCGCCGGCTTTGGTGGAGGCCAGGCCAATCGCCACGGCCAGCTTCAACGACACGCTGGAGGCAGTCGGCACTGCCCTTGCCAACGAACAGGTGGTGCTGTCCGCGCCCGTGACCGAACGGATCGCAACGATCAATTTTTCCGATGGCGGCTATGTGCAGCGCGGCCAGGTGATCGCGACCATGGCGATCGCGCAGGAGCAGGCCGAACTCGCCGCCGCGCAGGCGCAGGCGTTGCAGGCCAAGCAGCAACTGGACCGGGTACAGGCGTTGAAAAGCCGTGGTTTCGCTACGGCATCCTCGCTGGACCAGCAATTGGCGCTCAGCAATGCCGCGCGTGCCAGCGCCGATCAGGCACGCGCCTCGATCAGCGACCGGGTGATCCGCGCGCCCTTTCGCGGCTGGGTCAGCCTGCGCACCGTATCGCCAGGCGCGATCGTGACGGCAGGAACCGCCATTGCCACGGTCAGCGATATTTCGCGGATCAAGCTGGACTTCACTGTGCCGGAAACCCGCTTGTCGTCGATCAGGGAAGGGCAGGTCATTCGCGCAGTGTCCGCCGCCTGGCCCGATCGACCGTTCAACGGCACTATCGCCACGATCGACCCGGTGATCGACCCGGCGACTCGCGCGGTGCGGGTCCGCGCGATCCTGCCCAACCCCGACCGCGCGCTCAAACCCGGCATGTTGCTGACCGTCAGTGTCGTGTCGCGGCAGCGTCAGTCGCTGGCGCTGCCCGAACTGGCCGTCATCGGCGATGGCGAGGAGCGCTACGCTTTCGTGCTGGAGGACAGGAAGGCCAAGCGGGTGAAGGTGGAAACCGGCATCCGCCAGAACGGACTGGTCGAGATCGTCGGCGGGCTGAAAGCCGGGCAACAGGTCGTGACGGACGGCGTCGTCAAGCTGAGCGATGGCGCGCCGGTGCGGCTGGCAGGCGACAAGGTGGCCGGGGATAAGCCCGGCCGCGCGCCCAAGCCCGCGCAATAAGGGCGGACCATGCAGCTTTCCGACCTGTCCGTCCGCCGCCCCGTCTTTTCGGCGGTCGTAGCGGTGCTGCTCTGCATCGTGGGCGTCGTGGGCTATATGAGCCTGTCGGTGCGCGAATATCCCGATACCGATCCGCCGATCGTATCGGTGGAAACTGCCTATAGCGGCGCAGCGGCTTCGGTCGTGGAAACCCGCATCACCCAGTTGATCGAGGATGCGGTCGCAGGTGTGCAGGGCATTCAGATGATCACGTCCACGTCGCAGGACGGCACGTCGAACATCAATATCGAATTCGATCCTTCGCGCGATATCGACACGGCCGCCAATGACGTGCGCGACCGGGTGGGTTCGGTGGTGGAAGATTTGCCGGAGGACGCGCTGGCCCCCGAAATCCGCAAGGTGGATTCGGACGCGCGTGCCATTCTGTTCCTGGCCTTTTCCCGGCCGGGTTGGTCGCCGATCCGCATCAGCGACTATCTGGATCGCAATGTCGCGGACCGTTTCGCCGCGATCGACGGCGTGGCGCGCGTCAACATCAGCGGTGAAGCGCGCCCCTCGACTCGCATCTGGTTCAATGCCGAAAAACTGGCCGCTTTCGCCCTCACGCCTGCCGATGTGGAAAATGCGCTGCGCAGCCAGAATGTCGAACTGCCCGCCGGTCGTTTCGAATCGCAGGATCAGAACCAGACGCTGCGCGTCGAGCGCCCCTTCGCCACGCCCGACCAGTTTGCGCGGCTGGTGGTCGGGCGCGGGACCGATGGCTATCAGGTGACGCTGGGCGATGTGGCGCGGATCGAGGAGGGGGCGGAAAATCCCTATACCAGCTTCCGGTCCAATCAGGGGACGGCGATCGGCATCGGCATCATCCGCCAATCGGGCGCGAACACGCTGGACGTCGCGCAAAAGGCAAAGGCGCTGATCAAGGAGCTGGAGCCTAACCTGCCTGCGGGGATGCGGGTTGCCGTCGGCACCGACGAATCGCTGTTTATCGAACGGGCGATCGAAAATGTCTACGACACGCTGATCGAAGCGGCTTTGCTCGTCATCCTCGTCATCTTCCTGTTCCTGGGGTCGGTGCGCGCGACGATCATCCCCGCCATCACCGTGCCGATCTGCCTGTTGGCGACCTGCGCGGTCATGTGGCTGCTGGGCCTGTCGATCAACCTGCTGACATTGCTCGCATTCGTGCTGGCGATCGGGCTAGTGGTGGACGACGCCATCGTGGTGCTGGAAAATGTCTATCACCGGATCGAACAGGGCGAAGATCCGCTGGTCGCTTCCTACCTGGGTACGCGGCAGGTCGGCTTTGCGATCATTTCCACGACGCTGGTGGTGTGCGCGGTGTTCGTGCCGGTGATGTTCTTGGCCGGGCAGACCGGCCTGCTGTTCCGCGAACTGGCCATCGCGATGATCGCCGCAATTGCCTTTTCCGGCTTCATCTCGCTCAGCCTTGCGCCGATGCTCTGTTCCAAATTGCTCAAAAACGCCGAGCGCGGGCGGCTGGCGCGCTGGGTCGATGCGCGGTTCCAGCGGCTGGAGGGCGGCTATGCCCGCTGGCTGGACCGCGCGATTCGCAAGCCATTATTGCCATTGCTGGGCGTCATGCTGTTTCTGGGCGTGGCGGGCGCGCTGTTCACTTTGTTGCCAAGCGAATTGGCCCCGGCCGAAGATACCGGCGCGATCGATGCGCAGATCAGCGCACCCGAAGGCACCGGGTTCGACCGGATGATGACCTATATGCGCAAGATCGAGAATGATCTGGCTTTCCTGCGCAAGGATGGGACGCTCCAGAATCTGGTCATTCGCACGCCGTCCGGGTTCGGCACGACCGACGATTATAATGGCGGCAACGTCATTGCCTTCCTGCGGCCGTGGGAGGATCGCACGATCACCACGGCGGAAGTGGCGACCATCATCAACAATGTGATTGCGCAGCAGCCCGGCGTGCGCGGCAATGCCGCTCCCCGGTCCGGTCTGGGGCGTGGGCGCGGATTGCCGGTCAATATCGTGCTGGCCGGGTCGACCTATGAAGGGTTGATGGCGGCGCGCGACCGGATTATGGAATCCGCCGCCAGCTATCCGGGTCTGATCAACGTCGACAGCGATTATAAGGAAACCAAGCCGCAGATGCGGATCGAAACCGATCTGGCGCGGGCAGGTGATCTGGGCGTGTCGGTCAACGATGTCAGCCAGGCGTTGCAAAGCCTGTTGGGGTCGCGCCGCGTCACCACCTATGTCGACCGTGGCGAGGAATATCGCGTGCTGGTGCAGGCGGAGCGCGAAGGGCGTGAGACGCAGGCGGATCTGGAACGCATACAGGTGCGCAGCCGCACCGGTGCTCTGGTGCCGCTGTCGGCGCTGGTGACTGTGCGCGAAGTGGCCGGGCCGCGTCAGCTCAACCGTTACAACAAGCTGCGCTCGATCACGCTGACCGCCGCGCTTGCCCCCGGCACGTCGCTGGGCGAGGCTTTGACCTTCCTGGAAAATGAGGCGCGCCAGTCGCCCGAAGTGCTGGCGATCGGCTATCGCGGCGAAAGCCAGTCGCTGCGCGAAACCGGCGGGTCGATCTGGCTGATCTTCGGCCTGACCATCCTGATCGTCTACCTGTTGCTGGCGGCGCAGTTTGAAAGTTTCATCCACCCCGGCATCATCATCGCGACGGTGCCTCTGGCCGTGGCGGGCGGCGTGCTGGGCTTGATCGTGACCGGCGGGTCGATCAATCTCTACAGCCAGATCGGCATCGTCATGCTGGTGGGGCTGGCGGCCAAGAACGGCATCCTGATCGTGGAATTCGCCAACCAGTTGCGTGACGAGGGGATGGAGATTGCGCAGGCGATCCGCGAAGCGGCGACTCGTCGTCTGCGTCCCATTTTGATGACGTCGATAGCGACCGTCATCGGTGCGGTGCCGCTGGTGCTGCGCGGCGGGGCGGGGGCGGCGGCGCGCCATTCGATCGGCGTTGTCGTGGTGTTCGGCGTATCGATGGCGACGCTGATCACGCTGTTCCTGATCCCGATATTCTATTCGCGTGTTGCGAAGCGCACGGTTTCTCCGCAAACCGTCGGCCGCAAGCTGGATTCGGCGCTCAGGGATTCGCCTGATCCTGCGGAATGAACGGGTTGCCCGATGGTGGAGAAGCGTTGCCGATGAATCAGATCGCGTCCCCTGGCCAGTTGCGCCTCGCCTATCTGCGCTGGGCGCTGGTGACTGTGCCGGTCATCGTGCTGCTGGGTTTTCTGTCGGGCAAATTCGCCAATAGCGGCTTTGGCAATCGCTGGTTCGATGCACTGGAAAAGCCTGCGCTGATGCCGCCGGGCTGGGCGTTCGGTGCGGCATGGACGGTGCTGTATATTCTGATGGGGCTGGCCTTTGCCATGATCCTTCATGCGCGTGGCGCACGGGGGCGGGGCGTGGCGATTGCGCTGTTCCTGGTCCAGCTGCTGCTCAACCTTGCCTGGTCGCCGCTCTTTTTCCGCGCGCATCAGATTGGCAGCGCGCTGGCGCTGATCCTGATCCTGCTGCTGGTCGTTGCCGTAACGGCCCTGTCGTTTGCGCGGATTCGCCGGGTGGCGGGCCTGCTGCTGCTGCCTTATCTGGCGTGGCTGGCCTTTGCTTCCTTCCTCAATTATGAGATTGGCAGGCTTAATCCGGGCGCAGAGACCCTTGTCGCCCCGGCGCTCAAGACCCAGATATAAAGACGGGCGCATCGCGTGCGCCGCAAAGAGGATATGAGCAATGCAGAGCGAGAACCGCTTTTTCGACGATCTGGCCAAGCTGGTGAACGGCGCTGCCGGCACAGTGGCAGGCGTGACACGCGAATTTGAATCCAACGCGCGTGAGCGGGCGAAGGAATGGATTGGCGGACTGGAATTTGTGTCGCGTGAGGAATTCGACGCGGTCAAGGCGCTGGCCGCCGCCGCGCGGGAGGAAGTCGAACTGCTCAAGGCGCGGATCGACGCGCTGGAAGGCAAGGGCGGCGCTGTAAAATCGGCGGATTGATCCATCTGTCCTTTCGCCGCACGCGGTGATAAGGCGCGCCGATGATGGACAGCGACGAGTTTGAACATGGCGGCCAGGAAGCCGCGCCGATCGACATGCTGGCAGCCTATTTCGAGGCGCATGGTTGGACGTTCGAGCAGGTGGGCGAGGATGAGATCGTTGCGAACACGCAGGGGTCGTGGGCGCAATATGAGTTGCGTGGTATCTGGCGCGACGAAGATCAGGTGCTGCAACTGCTCGCGCTGCCCGACATCAGGGTGACCGACGAAAAGCGGGCGACCATCTATGAAACGCTGGGCCTGATCAACGAACAGCTGTGGCTGGGCCATTTCGAGCTTTGGTCGTCGAGCGGGATCATATTGTTCCGCCACGGCGCGCTCCTGGGCGTGGGTGGCACGTTGACGCTGGATCAGGCGCAATTGCTGGTCGAAACTGCAATCGATGAATGCGAACGCTTCTATCCCGTGTTTCAGTTCGTGCTGTGGGGCGGCAAAAGCCCGACCGAGGCAATTGCCGCCAGCCTGATCGAAACACGCGGCGAAGCCTGAGGGCGGGCATGGCGACGCTTTGGCCCGATCATCTTTTCCTCGTCGGTTGCGGCAATATGGCGGGTCAGATGCTGGCGCGCTGGCTGGATTGCGGGCTTGATCCGGCGCGGGTGACGGTGTTGCGACCCAGTGGCAAGACGGTGGCCGACGGCGTGCGGGTAGTGACGGATTACCCTGTCGCTTTGCCTGCCGGCACGACGATCCTTCTGGGGATGAAGCCTTACCAGATTGACGATGTGGCCGCCGCGCTCGCGCCGCTGAGCGACGCCACCATGCAGATCGTGTCGATATTGGCCGGAACGCCGCTGGCGGACCTGCGCACGCGCTTCCCGGCGGTGCGGGATATCGTGCGCGCCATGCCCAACCTGCCTGTGGGATTGGGGGAGGGCGTGACGGCGCTTTACGCCGATGATGGCACGTCCAACATCGCAAGAGCCAGCATCGACGCACTGATCCGGCCTTTGGGTCTGGCGGAATGGATGGACGCGGAATCGCTGTTCAATCAGGTGACGGCCCTGTCCGGCTGTGGCCCCGCTTTCCTGTTTCGTTTCATCGACGCGCTGGCGCAGGCGGGGGAAGCGCTGGGCATCCCGGCGGATCAGGCCGCGCGCATGGCACTGGCCACGGTGCAGGGGTCGGCAAACATGGCCGCGCGCGCAAGCGATGGCCCCGGCGTGCTGGCCGACCGCGTCGCCAGCCCCGGCGGCATGACGCGCGAGGGTATGAACATCCTCGACGCCGACGACCGGCTGCTGACCCTGTTGATCGACACGTTGACCGCCGCGCGCGATCGTGGCGAAGCGATGGCCCGCAAGGCCTAGCCGCTTCTTTTCCTTCTCCCCGGAGCCATCCTCATGCTGTCCCCCGACACCCCCATTCTGTTGCTCACCACCGGCGGCACGATCGACAAGGTCTATTTCGACGCGCTTTCCGACTATCAGGTCGGCGAAACGGTGGTGGGCCGCCTGCTGGACGTGGCGCGGGTGAAACGGCCTTTCCGGGTCGAGGAAGTGGCGCGCAAGGACAGTCTGGAACTGGACGATGCAGATCGGGCGCTCATCTACGCGCGCGTGGCCGCCGCACCTGAAAACCATGTCATCATCACCCATGGCACCGACACGATGACCGATACGGCCAGGCAATTGGCCGACATCCCCGGCAAGACTGTAGTCCTGGTCGGTGCGCTGGCCCCCGCGCGCTTTGGCGAAAGTGATGCCAGCTTCAACCTAGGCATGGCCTTTGCGACGGTGCAGGTGGCACAGCCGGGCATCTATATCACGATGAGCGGTTCGGTATTTCCCGCCGATCAGGTCATCAAGGATCGCGCCAAAGGGGCGTTCGTTCCCGTCGCACAATAGCCGCATCGGAACATTGCGGGCCTGCTGCGCATTCTCCCCCTCATATTTGGGTAAAGAGGAGGAGAGAGACATGGCCGATTATCAGGAACGTCCCACAACGACGACGACCGTGATCGAAAAGCGCAGCGGCGGCGGCATGACGTTCGTCATGCTGTTGCTCGTGATAGTCGTGGCAGTTGCCGCCTATTTCCTGATCAATGGTGAAAGCCGCAAGGACAGTGCCGTTGAAAGCGCCGCAACGCAGGTCGGACAAGCCGCCAGCGATGTAGGGGCCGCCGCCAAGGATGCGGTCAAGCCTGAGTAAGATCATAGGGGGTTCGCCCCCTCGACAGTCATAAAAAGGGGCGTTCCGACGGATCGGAACGCCCCTTTTTTGTTCAGATCGCGGCCGTCACTGGCCTGCCGATCCTGTTATCCCTCGACCTTGGCATATTTCGGCGCGGCTTCGTTGAGGATCGCCAGGATCTTCTTGAGCGCGGTCGGCTCGTCGGTTTCTTCCATCGCCGCCAGTTCGCGGGCGAGGCGGCTGGACGCCGCTTCAAAGATCTGACGTTCGGAATAGCTTTGTTCGGGCTGGTCGTCGGCCCGGAACAGGTCGCGCGTCACTTCGGCGATCGACACAAGGTCGCCCGAATTGATCTTCGCTTCATATTCCTGCGCACGACGCGACCACATGGTGCGCTTCACCTTGGGCTTGCCCTTGAGCGTTTCCATGGATTCTTCGAGCGTCTTGTTGGAGGACAGCTTGCGCATCCCCACGCCTTCGGCTTTATTCGTCGGAACGCGAAGCGTCATCCGCTCCTTTTCGAAGCGCAGAACATAAAGTTCCAGCTCCATGCCCGCAATCTGCTCCTTCTGGAGTTCGATCACACGGCCAACGCCATGCTTGGGGTAAACGACATAATCACCAACGTCAAAGGACAGCGCCTTGGCAGCCATTTGATACCTTTCCAATCAACCGGGGAACGGGGCCGTCGCGGGGCAAATGCACAAGGGCAAATGCGTAGAAGGTCCGCAGCGCCACCGTCAGGACATGAAGGTTATTCTCCAGCGGTGAACATGGGTGTGTCCGACCGTTGCGACGCTAGTTAGCAGATTCGTAACAAAATTACCACCCCCGGTCGCAAAGGCCGGGAGCGTGGCGCAAAACAGGTCAATAGTGACGGACGGCGCGCGCCGTCCCGCCTCAGTCGCCGGAACCGGGTTCGGGGGAGAAAAACTGCTCCAGCTTGTTTTCCACGCCCTTCATGTCGTCGGCATCGGCGGGCGCTTCACCTTTGACGGTGATGTTGGGCCATTCGGCGGAGAATTTGGTGTTCAGCTCCAGCCATTTTTCCAGCCCGTTCTCGGTGTCGGGCAGAATCGCTTCGGCCGGACATTCCGGTTCGCACACGCCGCAATCGATGCACTCGTTGGGATTGATGACCAGCATATTCTCACCCTCGTAGAAACAGTCCACGGGGCAGACCTCGACGCAATCCATATATTTGCAGCGGATGCAGTTGTCGGTCACGACATAGGTCATTGTCAGGGCACTCTTGGTTGGAAAAGCGCCGTCCTGCTATGCTCAGGCGGGCGCAAGGTCAATGAGGATAATGTTGGCGGGCTGGTAGGGGGTGTTGGCATCACCCCCCGATCGTCAGTTCCTCGTAACAGGCCTGCGCTTCGGGTGCGGTGCCACGGCGGGCGGGAAGGGCGACAACGCGCACCACGCGCACGGCATCGCCATGGGGAAAGGTAATGAGATCGCCGGGCCGCACCGGCGCATGGGCGCGCTCGATGCGGCGGCCGTTGACACGGATATGCCCGTCCTCCGCCAGTTTCTGCGCGTTCGATCGGCTTTTGCACAACCGCGCGAACAACAGAAATTTGTCGATGCGCAAGCTGGGACCATGTCCCGAACCCGCCATCGGATCAGCCATTGCGACCCAGCAGCGCGGCAAGGCCGGCAAATGCGTTGTTGACGGGTGCAGGGGCAGGGCGGGGCGCGGCGGCGCGGGCTTCCTCGCTCCGGGGTTTGCGACCGCCGGATTTTTCGCCCGCAGCCCTCTCGCCACGCGGCTTGCCGCCCGGTGCCTGATTGGATGGCTGGGCAGGACGAGGCGGACGGGCCTTTTGCCGGCCCTTGAACACCCAGTTGGGTTTGCCTTCTTCCGCGCCCTCTACCGCACGGAAACCGGCCGCGCGCATCAGCACCAGAAAAGCCGCCTCGGACAGGCCGAGCGAGACGATCTGCGGGCTGAGCTGGGTGAAGGCTTCTTCCTTGGCGATGGCTTCATGCGCGGTGCGGGCCATGCGTTCGGCCATGTCGATGCGCAACATCTGTTCGTCGAAGGTCCGAAAACCGGCGATGCGCGCGCCCATCTGTTCGAATTTTTCGCCAGCAGGGATCAGGGTGAGGCCGGGGCCAGGCATCGGCAGGCAGGGCTTGCCGATGCGCGCCGCCAGCAGAGCAGAGCGCCAGCGCGCGGCACCCGGTTTCAACAGCCCCGGATGATAGAGGTCGAGAACGCCGATATCTATTCCTGCACGACGCAGCAGATGACGCTGGTCCTTGTCCAGATGGCCCAGTGCCGAATCAAGATCGGTGCGCGGGGCCACGCCACCGGCATCGGCCAGTTGCGCGAACACGGCGCGCACCACCGGCGGCACCTGCGGATCTTCGGCGCTTTGCGCCATCTTCACTAGCGGCAACAGATGCTTCTGCTTCTGCGCCTCTACCCAGTTGGCCAGGCGCGACGCGATCTGCTTTTGCAGGTCCGGCTCCAGCGCCACTATCGCGCGGTCCAGCCGGATTTCCGGCGCCAGCAGGCTGGGTCCAGCCTGCAGCGTGGCCACGACCGTGTCGCTCCATCCGATGCGCGGTTCCTGCCCGGCCTCGTCCAGAAGTGCGAAATCCGCGTCCGTCGCGCCGATCAATTCGTCTGCTTTCACCCGCAATACCTTTCCAAGGCGCCTTTCCGCCGCCGCCAACAGCAATTTCCTGTCCACAAGGCGCGTAGACGGATCGACCGAGAAGCGGAAGCCGTCAAGTCGTCCAATCGTTTCGCCATCGACGCATACACTGCCATCGCTCTCCACCGAAACCGGCAAAGTCGCCACATTCTGGCCAATGTCCCGCAACAGCACGGTCGTGCGCCGGTCGACGAAGCGTTGGGTGAGTGCGGCGTGCAGCGCGTCCGACAGCTTTTCTTCCGTGGCGCGGGTGCGTTCGGCCATTTCGGCAGGGTGGGCCAGCCAGTCGGCGCGATGGGCGATATAGGACCATGTCCGCACCGCCGCGATTCGTCCCGACAGCGTATCGATGTCGCCCTGCACCGAATCGAGTCGCGCCAGTTGCTGGGCAAACCAGTCGCGCGGGATATGGCCGCTATCCTCCGACAGGAAACGCCAGATGCGGCTGACGGTGCGGGCATGATGGTCCGCGCCCAGTTTCTGAAAATCGGGCAGGCCACAGGCATCCCACAGCCGCGCGACCTGCTTTGGCCCGCGAACCCGGTCGATGACGACGGGGTCGTCGGCCAGTTTCTTCAATACCGCCAGATCCACCGCCTGCGGCGCGGCGCGCAGTTCGGGGCGGTCGGGCCGTTCCTCCAGATCGCCGATCAGCGTGGCGATACTGTCCATCCGGGGTTGGCCATCGCGCCAGAACAGATGCTCGACCGGAGGAAAGCGATGCGCCTCTATCGCGTCGATTTCTTCGGGGGTGAAGGCCGCGTCGCCGTCTTCCCCGCCAAGGCTGCCGAAGGTGCCATCCTTGTGATGACGCCCCGCGCGCCCGGCGATCTGCGCCATTTCCGCCACTGTAAGCCGGCGGCTGCGGCGGCCATCGAACTTGCGCAGGGAGGCGAACGCGACATGGGCGACATCCAGGTTCAACCCCATGCCGATTGCATCGGTGGCGACCAGATAATCGACTTCCCCGTTCAGGAACATCTGCACCTGCGCATTGCGGGTGCGGGGGGACAAAGCCCCCATCACGACCGCCGCGCCACCGCGAAAACGCCGCAGCATTTCGGCGACGGCATAAACTTCCTCAGCCGAGAAAGCGACGATGGCCGAACGTTTGGGCAGGCGCGATAGCTTCTTCGCGCCCGCATAGGACAAGGTCGAAAAACGCGGGCGGCCAATGATGTCGATGTCCGGCACCAGCGCCTTGACGATGCGCGATATGCTGGCCGACCCCAGGATCATCGTTTCTTCCCGCCCGCGCGCGCGCAGCAGCCGGTCGGTGAAGATATGCCCGCGCTCCGGGTCCGCGCCGATCTGCGCCTCGTCCAGCGCGACGAACGCATAGTCTCCCTGAAGCGGCATGGATTCGGCGGTGCAGAGATAATAGCGCGCCTGTGGCGGAACGATTTTTTCCTCGCCGGTGATCAGCGCGACCTGGTTCGCACCCTTGATCGCAACCACTCGGTCATAGACTTCGCGCGCCAGCAAACGTAGCGGAAAGCCCATCATACCGCTGCTATGGCCGCACATCCGCTCGACGGCCAGATGGGTCTTGCCGGTATTGGTCGGTCCCAGAACGGCAGTGACAGGCGAACGGGCGAACTGGACCATGGCCTATTCTGTCGGGCAGGACGGGGCTGGGGGCAAGCGGATTCGATGGTTCCCGCATTCGCTGCTATCCTGTCGGGATGACAGCACGATTCATCGCAAGGGCTGTGGTCGCCGCAGCGTCTTAAATTGACTTTAACCCTGTGCGTTCACAACAGTGCCTCCCGATGCACGGCGCTTTGGGGCGTGTTGCAACAGATGCAATGAAAAATATGGCCTGAAAGGGCTGCGGGGGTCGCGGGGTTGTTTCAGGAAAGTCATTTCGGATCGCAGCAGGGTGGCGCTTCCATGTCGCTGTGGCTGGCCGATTCGCTTGGCCGCGCACCTGCCGCGCCCGCGCCGCAGGACTGGCGCGCCCGCCTGCGCGACTGGGCGGACGCCGTCGAACTGGTGCCGGACCTGGGCCAGCGCGTCGGCAGCCTCATCTGGTTTCGCGGCCTTGCCACCTGTTTTGGCCTGTGCGCCACGGCGCTCTATCTTTCTCCCGGTTTTCAGCCGGTTCCCGGCGCGTCCGGCCCAATGCTGAGCGATGCGCAGTATGACGAAGTGCGCAGCCAGATGATCACGCCGCTGGCGCTGGGTGCCGACAGTGGCCATCGCATGGGATCGACCGATGCGGTGCAGCCCCTGCGCCAGACGCCCGAACGGCCACAAATCGAACTCAATGCCCAGATCGGCAGCAGCGATACGCTGGCCCGCGCCTTGTCGCGCGCCGGGGTCAGCGGCGGCGACGTGGCGACGATCACCAGCATGGTGGGGGGCGACATCAGTGGCGGGGTGAAGCCCGGCACGCGGCTCGACATCATCCTGGGTCGCCGGGCCAGCCGCGACCGGCCCCGTCCGCTCGATAAACTCGCCTTCCGCGCCCGGCTCGACCTTGGGCTGGAACTCACCCGTCCGGGCGGGGTGCTGTCGGTCCGGCGCATCCCCATCCGCGTCGACAATACGCCGCTGCGCATTCAGGGCGTCGTCGGCGACAGCATCTATCAATCCGCCCGTGCGTCGGGCGCCCCGCCAAAGGCGGTGCAGGCGTTCCTGCGCGTCATCGTGGGGCAGGCCGATCTAGGTTCCATCGGCGCTGGCGACCGCTATGACATCGTCACAGAATATCGCCGCGCCGAAACGGGCGATGTGGAAGTGGGCGACCTGCTCTATGCCGGGTTGCAACGCGCACGCGGCAAGTCGATCGACATGCTCAAATGGACGACCGGCGGCCGCACCGAATGGTTCGAAGCATCGGGCGTGGGCGAACGGCGCGGCGTATTGTCCGCGCCGGTCGCCGGGCGCATGTCGTCGGGCTTTGGCCAGCGGCGGCACCCGATATTGGGCTATACGCGGATGCACGCAGGCATTGACTTTGCCGCGCGTTACGGATCGCCCATCTATGCCGTGACCGATGGCGTCGTGGCCTTTGCCGGGCGGCATGGCGGCCACGGCAATTATGTCCGTATCCAGCATGGCGGCGGCCTGGCCACCGGCTATGCGCATATGAGCCGCATTGCCGCTGCGCCCGGCCAGCGCGTGCGCCGGGGTCAGGTGATCGGCTATGTCGGATCGACCGGCCTGTCGACTGGCCCGCATCTCCATTATGAACTGTATCGCAATGGCGCGACGGTCAATCCGCTGTCGGTGAAATTCACCACGACCGCGCAACTGGCCGGGGCCGATCTGGCAGCGTTCCGGGCGAAACTGGCACAGTATAAGGGACTGCGCGCCGGGCAGCAGGATCGGTTTGCCCAACGATCGCCTGCGCCATCCTCCGTGCCGGTCGCCAGCGGGAAATAAGCCGCTTTCCGCGCCGACCCCGCTTGGTTAGAGAGCGGGCATGACCGCGCCTATCCAGATCACCGCCATCCTGCTCGCCGGGTCGCGCCCCACGCCCGATCCGCTGGCGGTGGCTGCGGGCGTCCCGGTCAAGCCGCTTGCTCCCGTGGCGGGCGAACCGATGATCAACTATCCCGCCCGCGCGCTGTTGGCGCACCGGGCCGTCGGGCAACTCATCGTCCTGACCCAATCGCCCGATCCTTTCCTGACCGATCCTGCCACCGCATGGCTGGCCGATCACCCCCGCGTCCGCTTCGAACGCAGCGGCGCAGGGATCGCCTCGTCGCTGCTGGCGCTGCTGGAACGGGGCGACGTCCCTTTCCCCATGCTGCTGACCACGGCGGACCATGTCCTGCTGGACGCGGCCATGCTCGATCAATTTATAGCCGAAGCGTCGGGCGCGGACATTGCCGTTGCTCTGGTCGAACGCAGGACGCTGCTGGCCCGCTACCCGCAATCGCGCCGGACATGGCTCAAATTCCGTGATGGCTGGTGGTCGGGCGCGAACATCTTCTGGTTCGGCAGCGACCGGGCGCGCCCGGTCATCGCCCTGTGGCAGGAAGTCGAGCAGGACCGCAAAAAGGGGTGGAAGATCATGTCCGCCTTTGGCCCCGTCGCGCTGGTCGGCACGCTGCTGCGTATCCTTACGCTGCGCGGCGGGATCGCCCGGATCGGCCGCCGGTTCGGGCTGGCCGCGCGGCTGGTGGCGATGGACAGGGCCGAAGCCTGTATCGATGCCGACAAGGTCGAGGATGTCGTGTTGATCGAACGGATATTGGCGGATCGCGATCAGGCCGCCTGACGTTCTCCGTCGAGCTTGGTCAGCAGCGCCGCGACTTCCTGCGCCGGGATCGGGCGGCTGAAGAAATAGCCCTGGATCTGCCCGCACCCTTCGGCCTGCAATATTTCCAGCTGGTCGCTCGTTTCCACGCCCTCCGCCGTCGTTTCGATGCCCAGCGCGTCGGCCAGCGTCGTGATCGCGCGGATGATCGCGGTCGCGCCCTTATGTTCCAGCAGGTCGACGATGAAGCTGCGATCGATCTTGAGCTTGTCGAACGGAAAGCTGCGCAGATAGCTCAATGAGGAATAGCCTGTGCCGAAATCATCGAGCGCCACCCGCACGCCCAGCGCGCGCAGCGAATGGAGCGAGGCCAGCGTCGTTTCGACATTGTCGATGAACAGGCTTTCGGTAATTTCCAGTTCCAGCCGGTTTGGGTCGATGCCCGAACGTGCCAGCGCCTGAAGCACTACGGCGGCCAGATTGGGGCTGCGAAACTGGATCGGCGAAATATTGGCCGCGACGCGGATATGGTCTGGCCAGGTCGCGGCGATGCGACAGGCTTCGTGCAGCACCCATTCGCCGATCGGGATGATAAGGCCGGTTTCCTCCGCCAGCGGAATGAAGTCGATCGGCGACACCATGCCGCGTGTGGGGTGGTGCCAGCGCAGCAATGCTTCGAACGCGGTAACGCGGTTCTGGCTCAGGCCGAACAGCGGCTGAAAATGCAGCGCCAGTTCGCCATTGCGCAGCGCATCGTGCAGGTCGGTTTCCAGCGCGCGGCGTGCCTGCGCCTGCGCATCCATGCCGCTTTCGAAGAAGCGGTGGCTGCCCTTGCCCTCGCTTTTGGCCCGGTGCAGCGCCAGTTCGGCGTTTTTGAGCAGGCTCGTCGCGTCCGCTCCGTCCTGCGGTGATAAAGCAATGCCTATGCTGGCGCTGACGATGATGCGATGCCCGTCGACCTGGAATGGCTGCGCCATTGCGCCGACCAGCGCGCGCCCGATCTGATCGGGGGTTTGGGTGCCGCCGCGCAGCTTGACCGCAAATTCATCGCCCGCCAGCCGCGCCAGAAAGCCACCGGGGCATGTCGCGCCCAGCCGCTCGGCCACTTGCCGCAACAATGTGTCGCCGACCGGATGGCCCAGCGTTTCGTTGATTGATTTGAAATTGTCGATGTCGATGCAGAACAGCGCGATCGGCCCGCCATCTGTGCGTTGCAGCCCCAGCGCCACCTGTTCACGCAGCAGCGTCCGGTTGGGCAGGCCGGTAAGCGCATCATGGAAAGCCATATGCGCGATTTTTGCCTCACGCTGTTCGACGGCGTCGACCATGCGATTGAAACTTTGGGCAAGGCGGCCAATCTCGTCGCGCGTTTCGACCTGGACCTGCGCATGTTCGCCCGCGCTCACCCTGCGCGCTGCGGCCGCCAGCGCCACGATCGGCCGGGTCAACCGACGCGACGCGACCCATGCGCCAGCGATCGCCAGCATTGCGCCGAACGCGCCGAAACCGAACAGCGCCCACAGGATCGGCGCATAGCCGGCCATCGCGCGCGTCATGCTATATTCCAGCATCAGCACTTCGGGCGCCTGTTCCGCCAGCGTTTCGACGGCGCGCGCCTGGATCAGCATATGTTGCCCGTCGCGCTCGATTTCATGCAGCGCGGGCGTGCTGTTACCGCTGGGCAGCGTATTTGACGGCACATGGGCCAGCGGCACCAGTTGGGGATGCAGGTCGAGCGAGGACAGCTTCGCCAATGCTTCCAGATCCGCCGGTCCCATATTGCGGGCGAACACGACCCACCCGACCAGCATCGGCGATTTGACCGGCGCGGCGGCGGCGATGTGGCTGTCCGTGCCCCAACGGACGACGCCTTGTCTGCGCCCTGAATCCAGCGCGTCGTAAAGCTGGTCCTGCTCCGGGCGGCTCAGGTCGTTCAGATCGCCGATAACCGTGCCATCGACCGCGACGAACATCGCATGGTCCAGCTGGAACCGTCCTTCCAGGCTTTGCAGCGCGGACATGATGGTGGGCGCGTCGCCGGTGCCGACCGCCTCCCGAAAGCCGAAATCGCTGGCCAGCACATCGGCGGCCTGGCCAAGCTGGCGTTGCTGCATCACGGAAATACGGTCGAACAGCGCGCTGCCGACATTCATTTCCCGCCGGATCACATTTTCCGCATAAGTTTCGATGACCTTGCGCGTCCCGTAAAGCGTCAGCATCGTGACGCCAACGAACAATGCGCCATAGAATAGCGTCATCTTGAGCGTCAGCGTGGCGCGGACCTGCCACACCCAGCGCAACCATTGACGTTTCAGGCGCACGGCGTGGATCATTGTGCGGAACGAAGCGCCAGCGGAACGGTCTTGTTCACGGTCCCGCTCGCCGGGATCGGCAGGTTCATGATCATCTCATTATCCTTGCCCTTGAGCAGCGGGTGCCAGACCGTCACCTGCGCCGTGCCAGTGGCCAGTCCGTCGATCTGCGCCTGACCTGCGGCATTGCTCTTGGCCGCGAACGGCGTGTTCACCACGCGGATGAAGCCGGCCATCTGGTCATGGATATTGCACCCCAGCGCAACGGCACCTTCGCTCTTGAAGGTATAGGTGCGGCTTTCATCCTGTCCGAACAGCTTGATTTCGAACTTGGCGGCCTTGGAAAAGGAATAGACGTGGTGCCGCACCTTGTCCTTGTTGGGGAATTTGACGGTCGCGCCGACCGGGACGATCAGGACATGGGGCGCAAAGCTGATATTCTGCTGCACCATGCTGGTCCCCCATGGAAAACGGATCGGCCCAGAAGGGATGCCGCCTGCCGGGCGCACGGTCACGACCGCGTCGGGAACCGGGCGGCCCGCCGCATCGACGATCCGCAGGTTCAGGTCGCCTGCCCATGCAGGCATGGCCAGAATGGAAAGGAGGGCGGCGGGCAGGAAAGCCAGGCATGGTTTACGCATGACCCACGCTGATAGGGTCAAATATTGAACAAATGTTTAGTTCGTTTTGGACTTATTTCGGCGCATTGGGCCATGTCGCGTCGCAAACCGGATGTTAACCATATGGCGGGTAACAGGCCGGCATGACCTATATGCGCCCTTTCCTGCTTTCCGCCTGCACCCTGCTGGCTGTCCTGCCTTCAAGTGTGGACGCCCGACCACTCCGAAATGGAGGCAAGTTGCTGCTCACCAATGGCATCACCTCGCTGGAGGGGGCGTCGGGCGGTGGCCTGACCCCCTGGGCCGTCATCGCTGGCAATGCGACGTCGGACGGCATCGGCCTGTCCGCCCATGGCACGCTGGTGGAGGTCAAGGATTATGATTATCAGAGCGCTGGCGTCGCTGTCGGCATCCGCGACCGGATCGAACTGAGCTACACCCATCAGGATTTCAACACGAACGAGATTGGCGCGGCGCTGGGTCTGGGGAAGGACTATGCCTTTTCGCAGGATGTGTTCGGCGCAAAGGTCCGTGTGGCAGGCGATCTGGTCTATGACCAACTGCCTGCCATCGCGCTGGGCGTGCAATATAAGAAGAACAATCAGGGCGCTACCGTCCGTGCCATCGGCGCGCAGGATGACGAGGGCGTCGATTATTATGCGTCGGTCAGCAAATTATTCCTGTCCCGCTCCATCCTGTTGTCCGGCACCGCGCGCCTGACCAAGGCGAACCAGATGGGCCTGCTGGGCTTTGGCGGCGGCAAGAATGACGATTATACTATCCAGTTCGAAGGATCCGCCGCATGGCAATTGTCGCGGCATGTCGCGGTCGGCGGCGAATATCGGCGCAAGCCCGACAATCTCAACATCGCGCGCGAGGATGACTGGTTCGACGCTTTCGTCGCCGTCGCGGTCGCGCGCAATGTCACTGCGACGATCGCCTATGCCGACCTCGGTTCCATCGCCACGGTGAAGAACCAGCGTGGCGTGTTCCTGCAACTCCAGACTGCTTTTTAAGGGACGAAACCTATGTCCATCATCCTGTCGCTCCTTTTGCTTCGGGCGCCGCACGCCCTGCCGGGCGAGGCCGCCGTCGATCCCTATGTCGCCGACAATCGCCATGCCGGAGCCGCGCCGTTCGATGGCGACGGCATGGCAAAGGCCTTCCACGGGCAGGACGGCATCCGCCGCATCGTGGATCGCTTCGTCGTCATCAACTATGCCGACCCGGTGATCGGCGAGATTTTCGCCAATCATGATCAGGTCCGGCTGAAACGCACCTTGTTCGAACAATTTTGCTACATATTGAACGCGGGGTGCAGTTACAGCGGACGCGACATGGCCAGTTCGCACAAGGATCTGGGCGTGCAGAAGGCGGACATGAACCGCCTGGTCGAAACGCTCCAGCGTGCCATGGCGGAGGAAGGCGTCGGCTTTCAGGCGCAGAACCGTTTCCTGTCAAAACTTGCCCCCATGCGCCGCGACGTGCTGGAAAAGTAACGTTACGCCACCGTATCGTCGGCAACTCTTTCTGCGTGCGCCCGTTTAACCACAGGAAATCACGCAAGGAGTTAAACACATGGGTGAAGCAACCGATAAGTTGAAGGCCGCTGGCAACAAAGCTGCTGGTGCCGTCAAGGAAAGGATTGGCAAGGCAACGGACAATGAACGTCTGGAAGCCGAAGGTCAGGCGCAGAAGGCCAAGGGTACGGCGCAGGACGTAGCCGGATCGGTCAAGGGCGCGCTCGGCGACAAGATCTGATTTGATTTGCTCCCAAGCAAGAGGAAACCCCGCCCTTATCCGGCGGGGTTTTCTTTGTTGCCCTCATCCCCTGCCAGATAAGCCCGCACGTCCCGCCGCAATTCCCCGGCGCACAGATAGAGCGCGATGACGTTGGGGATAGCCATCAGGAAGAAACTGCTGTCCACAATGCCGACCACCCGGCCCAGGTCGATCGCAGCGGCGGGGGGCAGGGCGACGACATAGAGAATCTTGTAGGTCCATTGCGCCCGCGCGCCATGGCCGAACAGATAGCCCCATGCCTGCAACCCGTAAAAGCCCCATGCGACCAGCGTGGAATAAGCGAACAAGAACACTACCACGGCCAGCAGCCACGGGAACCAGGGTGATACCTGCGCGAAGGCGGCCGACGTGATCGCAATCCCCTCCAGCCCGCTATTCCATGTTCCCGCCACTACCAGCGCCAGCCCGCCCAGCGCGCAGACGATCATCGTGCCGAGCAAAGGCTCCAGCAGCGCGACCAGCCCTTCGGATACGGGATGCCGCGCCCGCGCCAGGCTATGCGCCATCACTGCCGACCCTACGCCTGCTTCGCTGGCGAACACCGCGCGCCGCATCCCCGCGACGAAAGCACCGACCGCGCCTCCGGTCGCCGCGCTGCCGCTCCATGCCCCGTCCCAGATCAGCGCCAGCGCGCCGGGGATCGCATCCAGATGCAGCGCCAATATCGCCAGCACCCCAACCAGATAGACGGCCACCTTGATCGGCGTCAGCCGCTTGGCTACTTCGCCCAGCCACGCCGCGCCGCCCAGCGTCACCAGCGCAACCGCCCCGGCCAGAAACACGCCATAGGCCCAGCCGTTGGTCAGGCCGGTGACGACATTCACCTGCGCGAAACTCTGGTTCACCTGCACCATCGGGATCGCCCCGAACAGGGCGAAGAACGCATAGGCACCGCCCAGCGCCATGCCGATCCGCGGCCAGCCGCGCGCCGCGCCGACCGCTTTCAACACATACATCGGCCCGCCATGGACGTGGCCCTGCGCGTCGAACACCCGATATTTCAGGCCCAGCGTCACTTCGGCCATCTTCACCGTCATCGCGAACCATCCGATGACGAACATCCACAATATCGCGCCCGGCCCGCCCGTGGTCAGCGCCACCGCGACGCCCGCAATATTGCCCAGCCCGATCGTGCCGGACATCGCGGTGCTGAGCGCGGCCCATTGGCTGACGTCGCCCTGCGCCTCGCCCTTGTCGGGTTGGGTCCGCAATATGCGCAGCGCCCGGCCGACATGACGAATATTGGGGAAACCCAGCCACGCCGTGAAGAACAGCATCGGCACCGCCAGATACAGGACGATCAATTCGATCTGCGCACCCAGTAAAGGCACCTTGAAAAACACCGCGTTGGAAAGCGCGTCCACAAAAACATTGAAACTGTCCATCGCGCGGGGATGCCGCGCGTTCAAAAGAAAGTCGATCAAAGATTTCTCGACGCGCCTTGCGGGTTGAAACCCGCCCCCTGTCCGGTGCATGGGAAACATCATGAGCAGGAAATATTTCGGCACCGACGGCATCCGTGGCCGCACCAACGCTTCGCCGATGACGGCGGACATGGCGATGAAGGTCGGCATGGCGGCCGGCACGCATTTTCTGCGCGGCAGCCATCGCCATCGCGTCGTGATCGGCAAGGACACTCGTCTGTCGGGCTATATGGTCGAAAATGCGCTGGTCGCGGGCTTTACCGCCGTGGGCATGGACGTGGTCCAGTTCGGGCCGATCCCGACGCCTGCCGTCGCTTTGCTCGCCCATTCGATGCGCGCCGATCTGGGCGTCATGATATCGGCCAGTCACAATCCCTATTTCGACAATGGCATCAAATTGTTCGGCCCGAACGGCTACAAGCTGTCGGACGAAGATGAATTGAAGATCGAGGCGCTGCTGGAGCAAGACATTCCGCTCGCCGCGTCGAAAGACATTGGCCGCGCCCGCCGGGTGGAGGATGCGCGCGGTCGTTATATCCACGCGGTGAAATCCAGCTTCCCTGCCGACCTGCGGCTCGATGGCCTGAAAATCGTGATCGATTGCGCCAATGGTGCCGCCTATCAGGTCGCGCCGTCCGCCTTGTGGGAACTGGGCGCGACTGTGGTGGCGGTCGGCGTCAGCCCCAATGGCACCAACATCAACGACGGCTGCGGATCGACTGCGCCCTTGCTGTGTCAGGAAACGGTGGTGTCATCCGGCGCGGACATCGGCATCGCGCTGGATGGCGACGCGGACCGGCTGATCGTGGTCGATGAAAAGGGCCAGATCGTCGATGGCGACCAGATCATGGCGCTGATCGCGGCCACATTCGCGCGCGAAGGCACGCTGCGCGGCGGCGGTCTGGTGGCGACGGTCATGTCGAACCTGGGCCTTGAACGTTTCCTGACCGGGCAGGGCATTGGCCTTGAACGCACCAAGGTCGGCGACCGCTATGTGCTGGAACGGATGCGTGAGGGTGGCTTCAACGTCGGCGGCGAACAGTCGGGCCATATGATCCTGTCCGACTATGGCACCACGGGCGACGGCACGGTCGCCGCGTTGCAGGTGCTGGCTGCGCTGGTGCGTTCGGGCAAGCCCGCCAGCGAAACGCTGCACCAGTTCGATCCGGTGCCGCAACTGCTGAAAAATGTCCGTTTTTCCGGTGGCAAGCCGCTGGAGCATGACGACGTCAAGCGCGTGATCGCGCAGGCGGAAGCCGAACTCAACGGATCGGGCCGCCTCGTCATCCGTCCGTCCGGCACAGAGCCGGTGATTCGCGTCATGGCCGAAGGCGACAGTGCGGATCAGGTCCGCGACGTGGTCGACCGCATCTGCGCGGCGGTGGAAAAGGCAGCGGCGTAATGAGGTTCCCCCATGCTTGAAATGCGCCCCGATTGCGAACGCTGCGGCACGGATCTGCCCGCTGACGAACCCGGTGCGTTCATCTGCTCGTTCGAATGTACCTGGTGCGCGCTCTGCGCCGAGGCGCTGGATGATCGTTGCCCCAATTGCGGCGGCGAGCTGATGGACCGGCCCAGCCGCACGGGCAAGGCGCTGGCGACCAATCCCGCCTCCACGCAGCGTCGCTTCGGCGCGTGAGCATCGCGCGCATCCTCATCATCGCCGGGTCCGATAGCGGCGGCGGCGCAGGCATACAGGCGGACCTCAAAGCCGTCACCCTGCTGGGCGGCCACGGCATGACCGCGATCACGGCCATCACCGCGCAAAATACGCTGGGGGTTCAGGGCGTCCACCCCGTGCCGACCGCCATGGTGCTGGCGCAGATGGAAAGCTGCATCAGTGACATTGGCGTCGACGCGGTAAAGATCGGCATGATCGGATCGGCAGCAACGGCCATGGCAGTCGCGGAACGGCTGGCGCAACTGGACGGCGTGCCGATTATCTTCGATCCCGTCATGGTCGCCACCAGCGGATCGCTGCTCGCCGACGCTGCCACGATCGCCGCGTTCGAACGGCTGATGGCCATTGCCACGCTGGTCACGCCCAACCTGCCGGAATTGGCTGCGCTCGGCGGGGAGGATGCTGTCCTGCGCCATGGCTGCGCTTTGCTGGCGAAGGGCGGGCATGGCGACGGGGCAATGCTGACCGATCGTATGCTGGACGGGGCAGGCCAAGTCGCGGTCTGGACCGACCCGCGCATCGACACGCGCCACACTCATGGCACCGGCTGCACCCTGGCCAGCGCGATTGCAACGGGGCTTGGGCAGGGGATGGCGCTGACCGCAGCCGTTGAACGTGCGCGCGCTTATGTCCGCGCCGCCCTCACCCTCGCGCCGGGGCTTGGCGGGGGGCATGGGCCGATGGGTGCGCCAACGGGGTTCCATGCCTGACTTTGCGCATGAAGCGCTCCATCATCCCGGCCGCGTCGCGGGCGTGGACGAAGCGGGGCGGGGTCCGCTGGCCGGGCCGGTGGTCGCTGCCGCCGTCATCCTGCGCGCCGAAGATTGCCCCGACGGTCTGAACGACAGCAAGAAATTGTCCGCCACGCGCCGCGCCGCGCTGGAGGTGGAGATCAAGGCCCGTGCGCTGTGCTGGGGGCTGGGCGTCGCCAGTGTGGAGGAAATCGACGACCTGAACATATTATGGGCAACGATGCTGGCCATGACCCGCGCGGTCGATGCGCTGACCCATGATTGCGCGCATGTGCTGGTCGACGGCAACCGCCTGCCGCGCTGGGACCGGCCCTCCACTGCCATTGTGGAGGGCGACGCCAAATGCCTGTCGATCGCGGCAGCGTCGATATTGGCGAAGGAAGCGCGGGACCGGATGATGGTGGAGGCGGCGCTGGCTCACCCCCAATATGGCTGGGCCAGCAACAAGGGCTATGGCAGCGCGCAGCATCTGGCCGCGCTGCGCACCCATGGCCCGACCCCGCTGCACCGCCGCAGCTTCGCGCCAGTCGCGCAATTGCTGCTGCTTTAGCGCGGCTTGCGCTGTCCCAAGCCGGGACCATGCGACCAGTTGAAGCAGCGGCCCTCTGGCATCGGCGCGGCATGTGGTTAAGAAAGCCTTATGTTCGTCCGCCGCCTGATCCTGCCCGCGCTATTGCTGCTGGGCGCATCCAGCACGGTCCTTGCCGCCTCCGACGCACCGCTGGCACCGGGAGCCTATCGCTGGAGCGACGATGGCGGGGCGGACGGCCCGCTCTATATGATCGTCAGTATCGAGCGGCAGAGGGTGCATGTCTATCGCGGCGGCACGCTGATCGGTCAGGCGCGGGTGTCGACCGGGACCAAGGGGCATCGCACCCCGACCGGCGCCTTCCCGATCCTGCAAAAACGGCAATGGCACCGCTCCAACCTGTATAGCAATGCGCCGATGCCGTTCATGCAGCGGCTGACATGGGATGGCATCGCGCTGCACGCGGGCCATGATCCGGGCTATCCCGCCAGCCATGGTTGCATCCGGTTGCCCTATGCTTTTGCGCGGCAGTTGTTCGGCCTGACGCAGATCGGCACATTGGTCGAAGTGACGGGCGACCGGCTGAGCGCTGCGCTGAAACTCGATCCGCTGCTGCTCGGCGATCCGGGGAGTACGGTCGTGACCTTCACGCCGGACCTTGGCCGCCTGACGACACCGCGCGATCCCATGCAGGATCGCGTGCCGATGCTGGAAATCGACCCGGCCATTTTCGGCCTGCGCTTTTCCCTATATTGAAAAAGGGGGGGGCTGCAACGATCCGCAGCCCCCCTTTCGTCACGCTCAATATTTGATGTTCAGCGTCGCGATTGCCGTGCGTCCGGCCGCCTGATTGGCATAGTGCGAGCTGTACGCCTTGTCATAATAGCGCTTGTTCAGCACATTCTGGACATTGACTTGCACCTGCACCGCGTCGGTGATGGCGTAGGACGCATTGCCGTCGAACCGCCAATAGCTTGGCACCATGCGCGCCAGTTGCTTGGTGATGACGACCGCATTGTTGGAGATGGTGCGGGTGTCGGAATAGCCGCCATAGACCTTGCCCATATAGATCGCGCCGCCGCCCACGGTGAAGGCCGGTGTCACCTTGTAATCGGTGAACAGCGTGCCGCTGTGCCGGGGGGTATTGGGGAACCAGCGGCCCGTGGTCGCGGCGGGCGCATAGCGCGTCACCGTGCCGACGGTCGTTGCGGTAAAGCCGCCGTCGACCACTTCGGAATCCATGAAGGTGTAGCCGCCAAAGATATTCCATTCCGGCGTGATATTGCCGTTGAAGCCGAACTCGATACCGTCGATCCGCCTTTCGCCGATGAAGCTGACCAGCCCGTTGGCATCGGTCGCCCGTGCATTTTGCGTTTCGGTGCGGAACGCGGCCAGCGTCAGCGACAGGCTGTCGCCCAGCAGGCTCCACTTTGTGCCGACTTCATAGGATTTGGTCTTTTCCACTTTCAGCGCGTCGGTCAGCGCCTGTGACGTGACGTTCAGCGCATTGCCCTCCGTCCCGTTGGCCAGGAAAGATCCGGGCGGGGTCGCGGACGTCGCGGTGGAGATATAGACGCTGCCATTGGGCGCTGGCTTGAAGATCAGGCCCGCCTGATAGGTCCACAGATCGTCCTTGCGGGTAAAGCTGACCCGGTTGGCGGTGGACGTGGCGGTCAGGCCCGGCGTCACCTTTGTCTCATAACGGTCGAACCGCCCGCCAACGTTCAGTAACAGGGAATCGCTGAACGTGATCGTGTCGAAGAAGGACGCCGCCTTGGTCGTGGTGTTCGACCGGGTCCAGGTCTTTTTTGCGCTTAGCATGATCGGCGCGACGACCGACGACGCATCCGTGGCATAGCTGACCCAGGGATCATAGGGGTTGGGATTGGCTGCGCTGGTGCAATTGAACCGCGCGATCGACGCGGCGCCGCACCGCCCGCCCGTCGCTGTCGTGCCGGTCGCAATCGCCGCGCCGGTCGCTGCATCGGACACATAGCTGCCATTCCATGCCGTTTCTTCGCTGAATTCGACGCTGGCGGCAAAACTGTTCCTGATGCCGCCCAGCGTGAACTGGCCCGACAGGTCGGTCTGGTTCAGCAGGCCCGACGTCTTGCTATACCGGCTGTTGATCCGCCGCCACACCAGGCCGCCTGCCGTCGCCGTGCTGGCCGCGCTGGTGCCATAGACATTGCCCTGGCTGTCGTCCGGCTGGGTCCACACATAGCCTTGGCTGCTCGCGCCATAGCGGCTGGTGTTGCGCAGCGTGACGCCGTCATCGAACTGATGTTCGAAACGGAAGGTCAGGTTGTTGACGTTGGTCTTGCGGAAATCGCGGTCGGCCAAACCATAATAGGCACCGCGCGCCACGCTGACCGACTGTCCGCCGATCGTGGTATAATCGCGCGCCGGGCCGGTTTCGCTGACGCCTGCGGGCGCATTGGCGATGGTGTAGAGATAGGGGATGCCCGAATCGGGCAGTTCGTCGGTTTCCAGATGATAATAGCTCACGCTCAGGCTGGTCGGCCCGGCCAGACCCAGTTTGATCGACGGCGCCACGCCCCAGCGTTTGGACCAGATGGCGTCGCGCCCGGCAACGTCCTGATCATGCCACATGGCGTTCAACCGCACGCCGACGAAATCGTTGATCGGCTGGTTGATGTCGATCGTCGCACGCTTGTAGTCGGCATTGCCCAGCGCGCCGCTGGCCGCGACGAAGCGGTCGGCGGTCGGCACTTTGGTCAGCAGGTTGATCGAACCGCCTGCATTGCCGCGCCCGCCCATGCTGCTGTCGGATCCCTTGACCACTTCGATCTGCTCGACCGCGAAGATTTCACGGCTCTGCGCACCAACATCGCGCACGCCGTCCAGATAGGTGCTGGCCTGCGAATCAAAGCCCCGGATGAAAGGGCGGTCGCCCAGCGGATTGCCGCCTTCGCCCGCGCCTAGCGTGATGCCCGGCACCGTGCGCAGCGCTTCGACCAGCGATGCGGACGCGGTGTCCTTGATCAACTGGCCCGGAATGATGGTGATGGTGCGCGGCGTGTCGATCAGCGGCGCGGTGAATTTCGGGGAGGATGCTTTGTCGACCTTATAGCCTTCTTCCTCGATCGCCGTGTCGGTGACGGTCATGGAACCCAGCCGCTTGCCTTCGCTCGGCGCGGCCTGCTCCTGCGCGGTCGCTGGCATAGCCATCGACAACACGCCGACGCAGCTCATGGCCAGGAAAGTCGGGGTCAGTTTGGCAGCCCGGTCGGGCTTGGAAATTTTCTGCATGGTCGCTCCCTCGGATTCGTCTTTGGAAGCGCTAATGCGAATGATTGCCAGATTATGCAATATCCATTGCGAAGCGTTAGCAGATTGTGGCCAGCCTGTTACAATTTAATACATTTGGATGAGCGGAAAGAGGCCGATCTGTCGCCGGATCGACCTCTCACCATTGTCCATCTCGCTGTCTACGAAAGCCGCTTACGCCGCCTGCGCCGCCTCTTCACTGGCAGGCAGTCGGATCAGGTAGTCGAACGCCGACAACCCCGCCGTCGCACCCGCACCCGCCGCAACGATGATCTGCTTGTACGGCACGGTCGTGCAATCGCCTGCCGCGAACACGCCCGGCTGACTGGTTTCGCCGCGCGCGTCGATTTCTATTTCGCCGCGCGGGGACAGGGCGATCGCGTCCTTGAGCCATTCGGTGTTGGGGACCAGGCCGATCTGGACGAAGATGCCTTCCAGTTCGATGTCATGTTCGGTGCCGCTGTTGCGATCCTTGTAGGACAGGCCCGTGACCCGCTCGCCATTGCCGTCGACTTTGGTGGTCAGGGCCGACGTGATGACCTTGACGTTGGGCAGGCTGCCCAGCTTGCGCTGTAGTACCGCATCGGCGCGCAGCTGGCTGTCATACTCGATCAGCGTGACATGGGCGACGATCCCCGCCAGGTCGATCGCGGCTTCCACGCCGCTATTGCCGCCGCCGATCACCGCGACGCGCTTGCCCTTGAACAGCGGGCCGTCGCAATGGGGGCAATAGGCCACGCCCTTATTCTTATACTCCTCCTCACCCGGCACGCCCATCTGGCGCCAGCGTGCGCCGGTGGAGAGGATGAGGGTGCGGCCCTTGAGCGACGCGCCGTTTTCCAGCACGACTTCATGATAGCCGCCCTCGGTCTTGGCCGGGATCAGCTTTGCCGCCTTTTGCAGATTCATGATCTCGACCTCATAGTCGCGGACATGGCTTTCCAGTGCGGAGGCCAGCTTTGGCCCTTCGGTCCGCGACACCGAAATGAAATTCTCGATATCCATCGTGTCCAGCACCTGCCCGCCGAAACGTTCGGCGGCGACGCCGGTGCGGATGCCCTTGCGCGCGGCATAGATGGCCGCCGCCGCGCCTGCTGGCCCGCCGCCGACGATCAGCACTTCGAACGGCTCCTGGGCCTTGATCTTCTCCGCCGCGCGGATCGCTGCGCCGCTGTCTATCTTCGCGACGATCTGCTCCATTTCCATGCGGCCCGACCCGAAAGGTTCGCCGTTCAGGAAGATGGTGGGGACGGCCATGACCTTGCGGCTGTCCACTTCATCCTTGAACAGCGCGCCGTCGATCGCGACGTGGCTGATGCGCGGGTTGAGGACGCTCATCAGGTTCAATGCCTGCACCACATCCGGGCAGTTCTGGCAGGAAAGCGAGAAATAGGTTTCAAAGGCGAAGTCGCCATCCAGTCCCTTGACCTGTTCGATCAGATCCTGTGCCGCCTTCGACGGGTGGCCGCCCACTTGCAGCAGGGCAAGGACGAGCGAGGTGAACTCATGGCCCATCGGCAAGCCGGCAAAGCGCACACCGATGTCGGTGCCGGTGCGGCGGATCATGAAGCTGGGGACGCGCTTGTCGATGCCGGTGGTGACGGAAACCTTGTCCGACAGGGCAGCGATTTCGTTGAGCAGATCGCCCAACTCGCGGGATTTGGCGTCGTCACCCAGAGAGGCGACGAGTTCGATTGGCTCACGGATGTTGACCAGATAGGCCTTGAGCTGCTGCGTCAGGGTGGCGTCGAGCATGGGTAAAATTCCTTCGATAGATACAAATATGGCCCGGAGCGGAGGAGGGGTTCCACTCCGAGCCACTTTGCGACCCGCTGGGGGAACCGTTATTTAGATTTTGCCGACCAGGTCGAGCGAGGGGGCGAGAGTGGTTTCGCCTTCTTCCCACTTGGCGGGGCAGACTTCACCGGGGTGCGCGGCGACATATTGCGCGGCCTTCACCTTGCGCAGCAGTTCGGTCGCGTTGCGGCCGACGCCTTCCGATGTGATTTCCATGAACTGGATCACGCCTTCGGGATCGACCAGGAAGGTCGCACGATCCGCCAGACCGACGCCCGGACGCATCACGTCGAAATTGTTGGTGATCTGGCCCGACTGGTCGCCCAGCATATAATAGCTGATCTTGCCGATGGCAGGCGAGGTGTCGTGCCATGCCTTGTGGCTGAAATGCGTGTCGGTTGACACCGAATAGACTTCGACGTTCAGACCCTGGAGGGTCGGATAGATGCCGGCCAGGTCTTCCAGCTCGGTGGGGCAGACGAACGTGAAATCGGCGGGGTAGAAGAAGAAGATCGCCCACTTGCCCTTCACGTCGGCGTCGGTGACGTCGACGAACTTGCCTTCCTTGTAAGCGGTGGCCGAGAAAGGCTTGATGGTCGTGTTGATGAGAGCCATGGGCTGTCCAGTTCCTTGTTGAAGGGGTTGCTGTTGCCTGGCCTATGTAGGGAAGGGGACCGCTCAGGGGAAATTGCTTTTCTCGGACGGTCTAAGTGAGAAAAGCGATCAATGATCGGTGTGATGATCGACGCCGTAGCTGTTTACGGCTCCAGCGCGCGCAACATCGCGGCTTCGACCATCGCCTGCGCTTCGCCAGCGGAGAAGGTGGTGGGGTCCAGGCAGAGTTCCAGCCACAGCCCGTCGACCAGCGCGGTCAGGCTGATCGCCGCGATCCGGGCCTGCGCCGGGACCATGGCGGGGGCGGCGGCATGGAGCATCGTTTCGAGTTGCGCGCGGGTGCCGCCATAGACTTCGGCATGAATCGCCGCGATTTTGGGATCGGTCTTGACCAGGCTCCAGAACGCGATCCAGGTGGCCAGCAGGTCCGGGTCCAGTATCGGCGCATGGAAATTGGCCTGAAGGCAGGCGCGCAGCCGGTCGCGCGGGTCGGCGCCAGCGGCCTCCACTGCGCTGTCGATCGCGGCGGATACTTTGGCGCCGACATCGGCATAGGTTGCCAGCACCAGCGCATCGACGCCGTCGAAATAATGCGTCAGCAGGCCGGACGAAACCCCCGCCTGCGCACAGATGGCGCGGACCGATGTGCCGCCGACGCCCTTTTCGGCGAGGCAACGGGCCGTCGCTTCGATCAAAGCCTGTCGCCGGACATCCGCCGTTTCGCGGACGAAGCGCGCTCTGGGACGGGCCTTGGTCGTGCGCGCTGTATTTTTGTCGTTCATAATTTCCCCCGCACCTCCTTTGCGGAATGGCGGGTGACTGGCAAGATAGCGCGGCCCGATTTGTGTCAGTGACGTTACGGAAAGCTGGCTTAGTCGCCAATCCCTTCCAGCGCGGAAAAGCGCTGCGACCATAATGCGCCATAGACGGCCATCCATTGCACCACCGGGGCCAGTCCCTTGGCCCGCGCACTATACCAGGTTTCGCGCCCCGCGCGCCGGGCCGTCACCAGATCCGCACGGCGCAGCTTGCTCATGTGGCGCGACACCATCGGTTGCGATACGCCCGATATGGCGGTCAGCGCATGGACGCTCTGTTCCCCTTCCTGCACCAGATATTCCAGCAGGGCGCGGCGCGTGCCGTCGGAAAGCGCTTTGAACTGGGCATCGGTCGTGGCGTTGCGATCGTCGGTTCGGGAAACATGCTGCATCGCAAAACTATAACCATCAGGTTATGAATAAGTCAAACCCTATGTCCATCTCGCTGTCTGTTTGCGCGTTAACCAAAAAAAGTCAGACACCCGCTTCCGCTGAGTCTTTTGGGTCACACCGCCCGATATGGAGTCCCGATGGAATCGGGAGACTCAATATCTTGTGGCTACCCCCTTCGTTCCGCGCCGCGTTAACCATTTTTCGAAAGGTTAACGGCAAGCTGTTGATCTTGACGGGGGACTCCCAAGGACTCATCGCTGGGACTGGAATTTGACGGGGGCAGAAATATGGGTGTGATGGAGCGCGTCGCGACGCGGCGGAAGAAGGCGGTTGCGCTCGCCCCGGTCGAGATCGAGGCCGATCGCCTGCTGCGCGGCGATTGCATTGCCGAAATGGCCAAGCTGCCCGACGGCTGCATCGACATGATCTTCGCCGATCCGCCCTATAATCTGCAACTGGGCGGCGACCTGTTCCGGCCCGAAGGCGGCCGTGTCGATGCGGTCGACAATGACTGGGACAAGTTCGACACGCTGGCGGCCTATGACCGCTTCACCACGGCCTGGCTGCGGCAGGCGCGGCGCATCCTGAAACCCAATGGCTCCATCTGGGTGATCGGCAGCTATCATAACATCTTCCGCGTCGGCACCGCGTTGCAGGATGAAGGCTTCTGGATCCTCAACGACATCATCTGGCGCAAGTCCAACCCGATGCCCAATTTCAAGGGGACGCGGTTCACCAATGCACATGAAACGCTGATCTGGGCCAGCCAGGGCGAGGACGCGAAATATACGTTCAATTACAAGGCGATGAAAACGCTGAACGATGAATTGCAGATGCGGTCCGACTGGGTGCTGCCGATCTGCGGCGGGCAGGAACGGTTGAAGCGCAACGGGACCAAGGCGCACCCGACGCAAAAGCCCGAAGCGCTGCTGTATCGGGTGATGCTGGCCTGCACCAAGCCGGGCGATGTCGTGCTGGACCCTTTCTTCGGCACCGGCACGACCGGCGCGGTGGCCAAGCGGCTGGGCCGCAAGTGGATCGGCATCGAACGCGAGGACGCCTATATCGAAGTCGCGCTGGAACGGATCGAGGCGGCGCTGCCGCTGGACGAATCGGCGCTGACCATCATGCAGACCGCGCGGCAGCAGCCCAAGGTCGCCTTCGGGACTCTGGTCGAAACCGGCTATATCAATCCCGGCACGATTCTGTGCGATGCCAAGCGCCGCTGGCGCGCGGAAGTGCGCGCGGACGGATCCCTGAGCGTGGGGACGGACAGCGGGTCGATCCACAAGATGGGCGCGACGTTGCAGGGCGCACCCAGTTGCAATGGCTGGACTTTCTGGCACATCGAGACGGACGGCAAGTTGCAGCCCATCGACACGCTGCGCCAGACCTATTTGCTGGCGAACGAGCCTTAGGATGATTGCTGCTCCCGCGCAGGCGGGAGCCTAGTCCGGCTGTTGGTTCTGCTACGCAAGATCGGAACTAGGCTCCTGCCTTCGCAGGAGCACGCCGCGTATTGACGCACGCGCCTGCTGCCTGAAGGATAGTCCATGCTGCCCACCATCCCCGCCGACGCCCGGCTCTACCTGCGCCCGGTCTGGTTCGTCCCCACGCCCATCGGCCTGCCCGACGGGTCGGTGGCGCGGATGGGCAATGGGTTGATCTGGTTTCAGGGTTATGAACTGACCGCGCTGAATGGCGCCGGGCGCGTGGCACGGGCGACCATCCCGGTCGCCGATTTCGACGCGACGGTCGCATCCCTGCCCGAACCCCTTGCCGCACGAGCGCGGACATTGGCGGCCAATATTTCCGCGACCCGTCCGCCGCTGGTGCTGGGCGACCGGACGATCCGCTTCGACGGGCCGCAGGTCATGGCGATCCTGAACATCACGCCCGACAGTTTTTCCGATGGCGGCAGGCATGTCGGCAATCCGCAAGCGGCCGCCGATGCGGGCTTTGCGATGGCGGCGGCGGGCGCGGCATTGATCGACGTGGGCGGGGAATCGACCCGGCCCCGCGCCGAAAAATTGTGGGAAGGCGATGAAATCGCGCGGATCGTGCCAGTGATCGAGCGGCTGGCGGCGGCGGGCGTGCCGGTGTCGGTCGACACGCGCAAGGCCGCCGTGATGGAAGCCGCGCTGGCGGCGGGCGCGAAAATCATCAACGATGTCAGCGCCCTGCTCCACGATCCGCGCAGCATGGACGTGGTCGCCAAAGCAGGCTGCCCGGTCATCCTGATGCACGCGCCATCGTCGGGCGACGACCCGCATGACAATCCTGCCGGATATAGCGATGTGGTCGCGGACGTGTTCGACCATCTGGAGGCGCGGGTGGCCGCCTGCGTCGCTTCTGGAATAGCGCGCGAGCGGATCATGGTCGATCCGGGGCTGGGGTTCGGTAAGGGGCTGGCCGACAATCTGGCGCTGGTGAACGGACTGGCGACTTTTCAGGGGCTGGGCGTGCCGTTGCTGTTTGCGGGCAGTCGCAAGCGTCTGATCGGTGCCTTGTCGAACGAAGCGCCTGCCGCCGACCGGCTGGGCGGATCGGTCGCGCTGGCATTCCGCGCGGCGGAGCAGGGCGCGCAGATGGTGCGCGTGCATGATGTGCGGGAAAGCGTGCAGGCGCTGCACCTGTGGCGCGGGCTGGCCGATGCGGGCCTTAGCGCGGTTTAGGGCTGGGCGGCATTGTCCGCCTGCGCAGGAACGGCAGCGTCGTCGGCCTTGGGCGCGAACAGGCGCAGGCTGGCCAGCGTCTTGTCCACGATCGGCTGATATTGTTCGCTCAGCATTTCGGGATAGACGAAAGTGGCGGTCACGATCGACCCGTCCCCCTGCCGCAACAGGCGGATGGCGACATTATTGCCTTCGCCGTCATTGGCGGTGCCGCGATATTCATTGGTGCCGATAAATTCGCCATCGACGCCTTCGGACCCGTTGCTGACCGTCTCGACAATCTGTTGCAGCGTCTGGTCATTGTCGTTCTTTTGCCAGAACACCCGCACATCGGCACCTGCGCCCGGATCGGCATAGATTGCGCCGTCGGCGTTGCTGCCCGCCTTGTCGATCATCCAGCCTTCGGGGAAAGTGACGGAAAAGCCGCGCTCGACATTGGTGTAGGCGCGATTTTCATCGGCATCGAGCGCCTGCTGGTCCGTCACGGCCTTGGCGGCAGCTGCCTTGGCGGCAGCTTCCACCTGTTCCTGGCTCGGCATTTCGGCGACCGGCTCGATCCGGCCGCAGGCGGCCAGAAGCAGGAAGGGGAGGCAGGCGGCAAGGGATGGGCGTGTCATCCCCGATCCAAAGCATAGGCGCGCCGATAATTCAACGCCGTAACCGCAATGGGCGCGCCAATCGGGTCAGGCAGCCCGGTTCAGGCCGCCCAGTTCAGGCAGCGCTGTCGATGCCCAGTTCGGTCAGCTTGCGATACAGGGTGGAACGGCCGATGCCCAGTCGCCGGGCCACTTCGGTCATGCGCCCGCGATAATGGCCGATAGCCAGGCGAATGACGTCAGCCTCTATCTCGGCCAGTTGGCGGACATGGCCGTCCCCTTCGAACAGAGTGATGCCCGCGCCGTCGCGATGCGGCTGGCTGGCGGCGCGCGGGCGGGGCGCGATGCGGTCTAACGGGTCGCGGGTATGGATCTGCGCGGCGATCTGCGGGAAATCCTGCGGCGTCAGCGCGTCGCCCTCACACAATACGGCGGCACGGAACAGGGCGTTCTGTAACTGACGCACATTGCCCGGCCAGCCATGCTGCATCAACAGCGCCAGTGCGTCGTCGGTCAGGCCCAGGCCACGCAGCCCCGGCTGGGTCGCGATGCGGGCGAGCAAATGGCGGCAGAGCGCGGGAATATCCCCCATCCGTTCGCGCAAAGGCGGGATGGTCAACTGCACCACGTTCAGGCGATAATAGAGATCCTCACGAAAGCGCCCGGCCTCTATTTCCTCGATCAGCCGCTTGTTGGTCGCGGCGATGACGCGGACGTCGACATGGACGGGGCGACGCGCGCCGATTGGCTGCACTTCGCCATCCTGCAACACCCGCAGCAGCTTGACCTGCGCGTCCAATGGCATTTCGCTGACTTCGTCGAGGAAGATCGTCCCCATGTCGGCGCTGGCGAATTTGCCGACATGCCGCTCGAACGCGCCGGTAAAGGCGCCGCGTTCATGCCCGAACAGTTCGGATTCGACCAGATTGGCGGGGATAGCGCCGCAGTTGACCGTGACCATCGCTTGTTTGTGGCGGGGGGAGGCGGCGTGAATGGCGCGGGCGATCACATCCTTGCCGACGCCGCTTTCGCCCTCCACCAGCACCGGGACACGGGCGCGCGCTGCCTTTGCCGCGATGGCCAGTGCCGCGCGGAATTGTGGCGCGGAACCGACCACATCCTCAAAGGAGAGGGGGGCAGTGATCTTTTCGGTCAGCGGGCGCAATTCGCCATGGGCCGCGCCCTCGGCAACGGTGACGTTCAGCGCGGCGAGCAGCCGTTCGGGTGCGATGGGTTTCGACAGATAATCGGTCGCCCCGGCGCGCATCGCTTCCACAGCGACGGCGACATTATTGTGCGCGGTCAGGATCAATATGGGCAGCGCCGGGCGGCGCGCGCGAATCTCGCGGATCAGGCCGGATGGTTCAAAATCGGGACTCCACTGGTCCAGCAGGATCGCGTCCAGCTGCATCCCGTCCTGCGTGCCGAGCATCGCAATCGCGGTTTCCCCATCGGGTGCAAAGATGGTGCGCCATCCCGCACGGGCTGCCAGCGCCGAAACCAGCCGCCGTTGCGCCGGTTCGTCGTCGATCAGCATCAGCATCGGTATGCCGTCGCGCGCCATCTGCACCCCTTAATTCCCACAGGTGGCCGACCCTATCGCCCGTAGGTAAAGGGCCGCTTAACCGCGAAAGATTTTCTTGTGCGGGTCCGGGTTGAGGGGGGCGGCGGTTATGGATAAGAGATTGGCGATAACGGCAAGACCATATTTCAATGCAAGGGGACCGGACATGGCGTCGGACGGAAATATCAAGAGCGCGGCCAAAACCTATGAAAGCTTCATCGGCGTGATGAAGTGGGGCACGATCGCTTCGGTTGCAGTGGCGGCCATCGTGGTGTTGCTGATCTCCAGCTAAGCGACACACACGGACGGGAGGGGATATAAAAATAATGAAAATAGCAGTGGTAAAAGAACAGGCAGCGGGCGAACGGCGCGTTGCCGCCACGCCTGAAACGGTCAAGAAGTTCATCGGCCTGGGCGCACAGGTTTCGGTAGAAGCAGGGGCGGGGCTTACCGCTTCGGTCGCCGATACCGATTATGCCGCGGCTGGCGCAAGCGTGGCTGACCGCGCGGCGACGGTCGCGGGCGCGGACATCATCCTTGGCGTGCAGGGACCGGATGTGGCCAGCATCGCCGGGGCAAATCCGGGCGCATGGATCGCCGCCGGGCTTAATCCTTTCGGGGAGCGGGCGCGGGTCGATGCCTATGCCGCCGCAGGCTATGAAGCGCTGGCGATGGAATTCATGCCGCGCATCACCCGCGCGCAGTCGATGGACATATTGTCGTCGCAATCGAACCTGTCGGGTTACAAGGCGGTGCTGGATGCCGCCGGCGAATATGGCAAGGCATTCCCGATGATGATGACGGCGGCCGGCACTGTGTCGGCGGCCAAGGCATTCATCATGGGCGTGGGCGTCGCGGGCTTGCAGGCGATCGCCACCGCGCGCCGCCTGGGCGCGCAGGTCAGCGCGACCGACGTGCGTGCCGCGACCAAGGAACAGATCGAATCGCTGGGTGCCAAGGCGATCTTCGTGGAGAAGGTCGCAGGAATCGAGGGCGAAGGATCGGGCGGCTATGCCACCGAGATGTCCGACGAATATAAGGCTGCGCAGGCCGAACTGGTGTCCGCGCATATCGCCAAGCAGGACATCGTCATCACCACCGCGCTGATTCCGGGTCGTCCCGCGCCACGCCTCATCACCGACGCGCAGATCGCGACGATGAAGCCGGGCAGCGTGATCGTCGATCTGGCGGTCGAACAGGGCGGCAATGTCGAAGGCGCAGTCGCAGGCGAAGTCGTCATACGCCACGGCGTCAAGATCGTGGGCCATCGCAACGTGCCGTCGCGGCTGGCCACCGACACGTCGGCCCTCTTCTCGCGCAACCTGTTCAATTTTCTGTCCGCCTTCTGGGACAAGGAAAAGAATGCGCCGGTGCTGGACGAGGAAATCGGCAACGCCATCCGCCTGACGCAGGGCGGCAAGGTTGTTAATGAGCGGCTGTTGGGCTGACCATCATGATGCGCGTGGCTGCCGTGGGGGCGACACGCGCGACAACGTCCCTGCGCTGAAAACGGGGACGAACAGGGAGTAGGACGATGGACTTTATTTCCATCCTGTCGGTTTTCGTGCTGGCATGTTTCGTCGGCTATTATGTCGTGTGGTCGGTGACCCCGGCTCTGCACACGCCGTTGATGGCGGTCACTAACGCCATTTCGTCGGTTATCATCGTCGGCGCGCTGGTCGCGTCGGCGGAAGCGGGGAGCGCGGCGGCCAAATATCTGGGGCTGCTGGCGGTCGTCTTTGCATCGGTCAACATCTTCGGCGGCTTTGCGGTCACTGAGCGGATGCTGGCGATGTACAAGAAGAAGGAGCGCAAGTGATGCATGAGATCGCACAGATCCCATGGGGCGTGAGCCTGGCCTATCTGGCCGCTGGCGTCCTGTTCATCCTGGCGCTGCGCGGGCTGTCCAGCCCGGCGACCAGCCGTCGCGGCAACCGCATGGGCATGATCGGCATGGCAATTGCCGTCGGGACCACGCTCTACACCCATGACGTGGTGAGCCTGCCCGAAATCATCGGCGCGATCGTCATCGGTGGCGGCATCGGCTTCATCATCGCGCGACGGATCGCGATGACGGACATGCCGCAACTTGTCGCGGCGTTCCACAGCCTCGTCGGCCTTGCCGCCGTGCTGGTGGGGGCTGCCGCTTATCTGAACCCCGGCGCGTTCGGGATTCTCGACGCTGTGACCGGCGAAATCCACAATGCCAGCCGCATCGAACTGGGGCTGGGCGTGGCGATCGGCGCGATCACTTTCTCCGGTTCTGTCATCGCATTCCTCAAACTCAACGGCAATATGTCGGGCAAGCCGATCATGCTGCCGGGCCGCCATGTCATCAACCTTGGCACGCTGGTCGCGATCCTGGGCCTGATCGGCTGGTTCTATGTCATGGCCGCACCGACGATCATGGCACCATGGCTGTTCTGGACCGTCATCGGCCTGTCATTCGCCATCGGTTTCCTGCTGATCATCCCGATCGGCGGGGCGGACATGCCTGTCGTGGTGTCGATGCTGAACAGCTATTCGGGCTGGGCCGCCGCCGCGATGGGCTTTACGCTGGGTAACAGCGCGATGATCATCACCGGCGCGCTGGTGGGTTCGTCGGGCGCGATCCTGTCCTACATCATGTGCAAGGCAATGAACCGCAGCTTCATCAGCGTGATCGCAGGTGGCTTCGGCGCGGCACCCGAAGCGAGCAGCGGCGGCGCGGTGATCGACCGTCCCTACAAGCGCGGCTCTGCCGAGGATGCCGCGTTCCTGATGAAGCAGGCCGACAGCGTCATCATCGTGCCGGGTTACGGCATGGCAGTGAGCCAGGCGCAGCACGCGCTGCGCGAGATGGGCGACCTGCTCAAGAAGGAAGGGGTGAAGGTCAAATATGCGATCCACCCCGTGGCGGGGCGTATGCCGGGCCATATGAACGTGCTGCTGGCCGAAGCGAATGTCTCCTATGACGAAGTGTTCGAACTGGAGGACATCAACAGCGAGTTTGGCCAGTGCGACGTTGCCTTCGTCATTGGCGCGAACGATGTGACCAACCCGGCGGCCAAGACCGACAAGACGTCGCCCATCTATGGGATGCCGATTCTGGACGTGGCCAATGCCAAGTCGGTGCTGTTCGTCAAACGATCCATGGGCGGTGCGGGCTATGCCGGTGTCGATAATGAAGTATTCTATATGGACAATACGATGATGCTGCTGGCCGACGCCAAGAAGATGGTCGAGGAAATCGTCAAGGGGCTGGCGCACTGACAGCGCCCTTCCTTTCCCGTCATTCCAGCGAAAGCTGGAATCTCTCTTTTCTTTCGCTATCAGGCAGACGAGAAGTGAGATCCCGGTTTTCGCCGGGATGACGGAACAGGGGTGACAATGCACAAACTTGGCCTGATCGGCGGTCTTAGCTGGACGTCCACTGCCCGCTATTATGAGATCATCAACAAGGCGGTGCATCGCGCCAAGGGCGGCCAGCATAGTGCGCCGTTGTTGATCGAGAGCCTGGATTTCGCCATGGTGGCCGGGTGCGCTACCGACGACGACTGGGATTGCGCGGCGACTCAGTTGATCGACGCGGCACGGCGGCTGGAGAGCGCGGGGGCCGGCGCGCTGCTGATCTGCGCCAATAGCATGCACCGCGTGTACGACCGGGTGCAGGGTGCGGTTGCCATCCCCATTCTCCACATCGCCGAGCGGGTGGGCAAGAAGATGCAGGCCGACGGCATCGAAAAAGCCGCGCTGATCGGTACGCGCAATGTGATGACCGAGAAATTCTATCGCCAGCGGTTGGTGTCGCATGGCGTGTCGTTGCTGCCCGCCGACATGGAGTTGGCCGATCGCATCGACCGGATCGTTTATGACGAACTGACCGTGGGCAAGATCAGCCGGGAATCCGAACGCTATATGAAATCGGAACTGACCGACATCGCCAAGCAGGATGTGCAGGCGGTTGTGCTGGCCTGCACCGAGTTGGAACTGATCGTGGACGTAAAGGCCAATGTGCTGCCGATCTACGACTGCACCAGCATCCATGCGAAGGCGGGCGTGGACTTCATTCTGGGATGAAGCGGGGGCCGTGGGATTTTGGTCCCACGGCCTTTAGAGTCTGTCTCAAAATGCGCGAAGGCGCGCATTTCGGTTGCCGCACCGGCGCACACTCTTAGACAGCGATCAGGCGACGCCGTCAGTGTCCAGCGCGTAGCCCGCCGACCGCACGGTGCGGATGATGTCCATATATTGGCCGTCGGCATTGATTGCCTTGCGCAGCCGGCGAATATGCACGTCGACGGTGCGCAGTTCGATGTCGCTGTCCTGCCCCCATACGCTGTCGAGCAGGCGTTCGCGCGAAAAGACCCAGCCGGGATGCTCCAGAAAATGGCGCAGCAGGCGAAACTCTGTCGGACCAAGCGGGATCACCTGACCCGCGCGGCGCACCTTATGCCCCACTGTGTCCATCTCGACGTCCACGAATGTCAGCGTTTCCCCTGCCAGTGCCGGGCGCACGCGGCGCAGCACCGCGCCGACACGGGCGACCAGCTCGCGGGGTGAAAAGGGTTTGGTGACATAATCGTCCGCCCCGGTTTCCAGCCCACGAACGCGATCTTCCTCCTCACCGCGCGCGGTCAGCATGATGATCGGCACGTTGGCGGTGCCGCTGGCACGGCGCAGGCGGCGGCACACTTCGATGCCCGACAGGCTTTCCACCATCCAGTCGAGCAGGACGATGTCCGGCACATTTTCCTGCGCCATCAGCAACGCTTCCTCGCCATCGACCGTATGGGCGACGTCGAAATCCTCGCGCTTGAAATGCCAGATCAGCAGTTCGGCGAGCGCTGCGTCATCTTCGACCAGCAGCATTTTTGCGCGAGCCATGGTTCAGTCCTCCGCCGTTGCCGTGCTGCCACGGTCGCGTTCGGGCAGGGTTTCGCCGGTCGCGGCATAATAGACCATTTCGGCGATGTTGGTCGCCTGATCGCCGATCCGCTCGATATTCTTGGCGATGAACAGCAGGTGCGCGCATTCGCTGATCGTCTTGGGGTTTTCGACCATGAAGGTGACGAGCGTGCGGAACACGCTGTTGTAGAAATCGTCGACCACCGTGTCGCGTTCCACCACGGCGATGGCCAGATTCGGATCGCGCGCGGCAAAGGCGTTGAGCGCGTCATGCACCATTTCGCTGGCGACCTGACCCATCGATGGCAGCATGGACACAGGTTCCAGCGTGCGCTGGTTCACCATGATGAGCGGGACGCGCTTGGCGATATTCTTGGCATAATCGCCGATGCGTTCGACCACGCTGACGATCTTCAATGCCGCGATCACGTCGCGCAGGTCATTGGCCATCGGCGCGCGCAGGGCGATCACCTGCACCACCAGCTTCTCGACTTCTGCCTCAATCGCGTCGATGCGTTTGTCGTCGGCAACGACCTGCGCGGCCAGAACCTTGTCCTGCCGTTGCAACGCCACCATTGCGTTTTCGATTGCCGCTTCGGCGCGACCGCCCATTTCGGCGATCAGGCCACGCAGCCTGTCGATATCCTCATCGAACGCCTTGATCGTATGTTCTGCCATGTCCGTCTCTCCCGCGATCAGCCGTACCGACCGGTGATATAGTCTTTGGTCCGCTCCTGACGCGGATTGGTGAAGATGTCCGACGTCACGCCATATTCGACCAGGTCGCCCAGATGGAAGAAGGCGGTGCGTTGCGAAACGCGCGCGGCCTGCTGCATATTATGGGTGACGATGACGATGGCGTAACGGCCGCGCAGTTCGTGGATCAGTTCCTCGATCTTGGCGGTGGCGATGGGGTCCAGCGCTGAACAGGGTTCGTCCATCAGGATGACTTCGGGTTCGACCGCAATCGCGCGACCGATGCACAGCCGCTGCTGCTGCCCACCCGATAATGCAGTGCCGCTGTCGTGCAGCCGGTCCTTCACTTCGTCCCACAGGCCCGCGCGGCGCAGCGATTTTTCGACCACCACGTCCAGGTCCGCCTTGGCATGGGCCAGGCCATGGATGCGCGGGCCATAGGCGATATTTTCGTAGATCGACTTGGGGAAGGGATTGGGCTTCTGAAACACCATGCCGACCCGCGCGCGCAATTGCACCACGTCCATCGACGGGGCGTAGATGTCGTCGCCGTCCAGCGTGATAAGACCTTCGACCCGCGCCGACGCGACCGTGTCGTTCATGCGGTTGAGCGTGCGCAGGAAGGTCGATTTGCCGCAGCCCGACGGGCCGATGAAGGCGGTGACATTGTCCATGTCGACGTCTATCGACACGCCCTTGATCGCCTGTTTTTCCCCGTAGAAAACCTTCACGTCGCGCGCGGTGATCTTGGGGTTGGCGGGCATCAGATTTTTCTGTTCTTCGGTCATGGCGATTACCACCGTGTTTCAAACTTGTTGCGCAGGTAAATGGCGAGGCCGTTCATCGCGAGCAGGAAGGCCAGCAGCACGATGATCGCGGCGGAAGTCTTTTCGACAAAGCCCCTGGAGACTTCGTCCGACCACAGGAAGATTTGCACCGGCAGGACCGTCGCGGGATCGACGATGCCGCTGGGCGGCGTGGCGATGAAAGCGCGCATACCGATCATCAGCAGCGGCGCAGTTTCGCCCAGCGCGCGGGCCATGCCGATTATCGTCCCGGTAAGGATGCCGGGCAGGGCGAGCGGCAGGACATGGTGGAACACCACCTGCACCGGCGACGCGCCGATGCCGAGCGCGGCGTCACGGATGGACGGCGGGACCGACTTGATCGCGTTGCGCCCGGCGATGACGATGACGGGCATGGTCATCAGAGCCAGCGTCAACCCGCCGACCAGCGCGGCGGAGCGCGGCAGGTGCAGGAAGTTGAGGAAGATCGACAGGCCCAGCAGGCCGAAGATGATGGAGGGAACGGCCGCCAGATTGTTGATCGACACTTCGATGATGTCGGTGATCCAGTTCTTGGCGGCATATTCCTCCAGATAAAGGGCAGTCGCCACGCCGATCGGGAAGCTCAATGCCAGCGTCACCAGCATGGTCAGCAACGACCCCTTGAACGCGCCCCAGATGCCGACCTGCGTCGGGTCCGTGCCGTCGCTGGCGGTCAGAAAGTTCCAGTTGAAGCCGGTGGTCAGCAACCCGGCCTTGCGCAGCCGGTCGACCGCCGCTTCGGCTTCGGGAGTCGCGTCGCTCTTGGCGGCCAGGTCGATGGTGGTGGATGCAGGCACCGCGATCGTTTCGGTCCGGCTCAATATCGTCGGATCGGCCTTGATCGCGTCGCGCACGGCAATCCAGGCGGTGGGCGACAGCAGGGCGTCGGCGTCCGCGCCCAGCGCCTTTTTCGCGACTTCGCCCGTCACCATCGGCAGGTTGGCGTTGGCCAGCGCTTCGTCCGTGATCGCGGCAGGATCGAGCAGCAGCGGCGAGGCCGGAAAGTCGATCTTGAGCGCGATTTCGGTGCGGGTAAAGCCGCGCAGGCCATTGCCCATCATCGTGAACAGCAGGAAGGCGAGGAACGCAGCGGAAAGGGCTACGGCAAACAGGCCCGCAAATTTGAAGCGGCGTTCGGACGCATAGCGCGCGGCGATCCGCTTGCGCATCGCGTCCGAATTCCAGTCTGTAGGCAGCCTTTTTGGGGCAGTTTGCGTCGCGGTCATTCGTAAGCCTCGCGATATTTCTTCACGACCCGCAGGGCCACGATGTTGAGCAGCAGAGTGACGATGAACAGGACGAGGCCCAGCGCGAATGCGGCCAGCGTCTTGGCGCTGTCGAACTCCTGATCGCCGGTCAGCAACTGGACGATCTGGGTCGTCACGGTCGTCACGCTGGCAAAGGGATTGAGCGTCAAATTGGCGGACAGGCCAGCGGCCATGACCACGATCATCGTCTCACCGATCGCCCGGCTGACCGCCAGCAACACGCCGCCGACCACGCCGGGAAGCGCCGCAGGGATCAGTACGCGCTTGATCGTTTCGCTGGTGGTCGCACCCATTGCCAGGCTGCCGTCGCGCATCGACTGCGGCACGGCGGCGATGCTGTCGTCGGCCATGGACGAAACGAAGGGAATGATCATCACGCCCATGACAAGGCCAGCGGCCAGTGCGCTTTCGGAGGATGCCCCCGAAATGCCGATGAACACCGCGAAATCGCGCAGGGCAGGAGCAATGGTCAGCGCCGCGAAATAGCCATAGACGACCGTCGGCACGCCCGCGAGCATCTCCAGCGTCGGTTTCATCCATTTGCGCACGGTGGGCCGGGCATATTGGGTAAGGTAGATGGCGCTCATCAGGCCCAGCGGAATGGCGACCACCATGGCGATGATCGCGCCGATGAAGATGGTGCCCCAGAATAAAGGCACAGCACCGAACGCATCTTCATTGCCATAGCCCATGGCCGCCGATTGCGGCGACCATTTGGTGCCGAACAGGAAGTCGATGGGGTTGACCATCGAAAAGAAGCGGAAACTTTCCCACAATAGCGAGGAGACGATGCCCACCGTGGTCACGATGGCGAGCAGCGATGCGCCGAGCAACGTCCCCATCACCAACCGTTCGACCCGCGTGCGCGCCCGAAAGTCGGGACGGACGCGGGTGAAGGCATAAGCGCCGCCGGCAAAAGCCAGCACCAGCGCCAGCACGGCACCCGCCACGCCATATTTGCCGATGGCGGCGCGATAGGGTTCGACAAGTCCCTGCGACAACGGGTTGAATGCGCCTGACTGCGCCCCGCTGGCAATCGCGCGGGCTTCGCCCAGCACGGCCGACCGGGAAAAATCATCCATCGGCAGGCTCTGTGCCGCCGGATCGGCCAGCACGGATTGCGTCACCAGACCGGGCGACACCTGCGCCCAGACGACCAGGAAGATCGCAGCGGGCAGCACCGTCCACAACGCCACATACCAGCCATGATAGCCGGGCAGCGAGTGGACGGCATCGCGCCGCCCGGTTTCCCGCGCCACGCTCTGCAAACGCATCGCGCGGGCGCGGGCGCTGACCCAGGCGATCGCGCCCAGGCCCGCCAGCAGCAGGAGAATTGCGGGACCAGTCATGTCAGCCTTACTTCAGCTGCGAACCGTCGAGGACGCTGAGCGCCTTGACCGTTTCCGCGCTCGCCTTGCGCACGGCGTCGGGTGCCGCGACCATGCCGCGCTTCGTCAGCGCGCCATCGGGGTTCCAGTTGGCGGCAAAGGCGTTCAGGAAACCCTGAAGGCCGGGGATCGCCGTCATATGCGCTTTCTTGGCGTAGATGTAGAGTGGCCGCGCGCCGGGATATTGGCCGGTCGATACGGTTTCATAGGTCGCCTGAATGCCATTGATCGGCACGTCCTTCAGGCTGTCCTTATTCTCTTCAAGGAAGCTGTAGCCGAAAATGCCGACCGCGTTGGGATTGGCACCCAGCTTCTGCACGATCAGATTGTCGTTTTCACCGGAGTCGACATATTTGCCGTCTTCGCGGACGCGGGTGCAGGTCGCCTTATATTCGTCCTCATTCTTTTCCTTGAGCGCCTTCATCGCTTCGTCCGACTGGCATCCCTTTTCCAGGATCAGTTCAGCGAGCGAATCGCGCGTGCCGCTGGTGGAGGGCGGACCGAACACGGAAATGGCGATGGCGGGCAGGCTGGGGTCCACATCCTTCCAGGTCTGGGTCTTGTTCGGACCCTTGCCATAGGGATTGGCGGCCAGCGCTTCATAGACGATCTTGGGGGTCAGCTTGTAACCGGGGCCGTTCTTGGCTTCGGCAAAGGCCAGGCCATCGACGCCGATCTGCACTTCGATGATGTCCTTGACGCCATTCTTGGCGCAATCCTCAAATTCGGACTTCTTCATGCGGCGCGACGCATTGGCGATGTCGGGATGTTGCGCACCGACGCCCGCGCAGAACAGCTTCATGCCGCCGCCGGTGCCGGTGGATTCGACGATCGGCGATTTCATGCCGGCATTGCCCTGCACGAACAGTTCGGCGACCGCCGTGGCGAAGGGATATACGGTGGAGGAGCCGACCGCGCGGATCTGGTCACGGGTCTGGCCCGCGCCGCCGCCGGATTGTTCGCCGCAACCGGCGAGTGCAAGCGCGGCGATGGCCGACGCTGTAAACAGGGCGAAATGCTTCACGGGAACCTCCAGAACAATATGGCTGCGATTCGCAGGTCGCCGCCCCCCTTGTGAGGATGCGCCCTAACTACGCTTCGTCGCGCATTTGTGACAGTAAGGTTTCATTTTGATGACAGTGGCTATGAAAGGCGGAAAAGCGCGGAAATTCATTGCAGACCGTCGATGGTTCAGGCGCGTGCCTTGCCCGTCGCTTCTTCCGGCTCGGCGGGCGGCAACAGGACGGTGATGGTCGTGCCCTTGCCCAGCGTGCTGGCAATGTCGAACCGCCCGCGATGCCGCTCGACAATATGTTTGACGATGGCAAGGCCCAGGCCCGTGCCACCCATCGCCCGGCTACGTCCCGAATCGACGCGGTAGAAGCGTTCGGTCAGGCGGGGCAGATGGTCCGGGCCTATCCCTTCGCCCTCATCCGCGACCGCCAGCCGCGCCATGGCGCTTGGCCCTTCGTTCAGCGTGACGCGAATCGGCGTGCCGGGGCGGCCATATTTGACTGCATTGCCGATCAGGTTGTGCAGCAGCTGCGACAATTGCGCCCGGTCGCCCTGCACATTGGCGAGCGAGGGGGCTATGTCCATCTCGACGTCGCGACCGCGATCCCCATGGCTGGAGCGGAATATGCCGACGACTTCGGCAACCAGTTCGGACAGGTTCACCGCGCTGTCGGGCGCGCGATATTTCTCCGCCTCGATCCGGCTCAGGGATATGAGATCGTCGATCAACCGCTGCATCCGCCGCGCTTCGCCATCCATGATTTTCAGGAAGCGCTGGCGGGTTTCATCGTCCTTGCCCAATTCGGGGTCGGCCAGCGTTTCGATGAAGCCCAATATCCCGGCCAGCGGCGTGCGCAGTTCGTGGCTGGCATTGGCGACGAAATCGACCCGCATCCGTTCGGCGGCATAAGCGCCGCTGCGGTCGACCAGATGAACCAGCCGCCGCGCCTGCGCCGCATCGCCAAAGGGCGCGATCCGCATCTGCCAGCGCTGGTCGCGGGTGCCAAGGCCGACCAGTTCGATCATCGCCTGGTCCGCCATCGGCCCGACATGCGACAGGCGTTCGGCAGCGGCCGGGTGGCGAATGGCGATGCGCGCATCCTCTCCCTCTATATGCGCGCCTAACAGTCGCTGCGCCGCGCGGTTCGCGCGCAGGATGCGACCCCGGTCGACCAGCATCAGCGGATCGGAAATGGCTTCCAGCAGGTCGGGGAAATCGGGCAGGTCAACCAGATCGGGCTGTTCCAAGGTAACAGGCTGCGGGTTTGCCGCCGGGACATAACCCTGCGCGCAGATCAGCAGCACGGCGATTCCCGCCAGCACCGGCAGGGCGATGGCCAGCGCCGAAGCGCCCAGCAACAGCGCGGCGCCGGTGCCGAGCAACAGCATCGCAAGCGAAGCGGTGATTTGGGAAGTGGTCAGTCGATTCATGGTTACCGCGCTGGATTTGTCAGGCATTTGCTGCAATGACCTTGCCCAATAGCCTGCAATCTTTACGCTTTGGCAAGCGCGATAACGGATCAGGACGAATATGATCGAGCCTATCGGCGAACAGAACGGCGCGGAGCAGCGCGAAACGGGAATAGCGGCCGATGCGCCGAAGTCCGGTGTCGCGTCGCGTCGGCAATTGTTGATGGGCGGCGCTGCTGCCGCCTCCGCGATCGTGTCGATCCGCCCGGCGCTGGCGAATACGGCGGCGTCGGTGCTGAACTGCACCATCCCCGTGCCGGATCAGGGACGGGCGGGCAATATGATCGCGCCCAATGGTCAGGTGGTGCCTGCTGGAACGCCGGGTGCCTTTGCCGGCACAGGACGCCCCTTCACGGGCGAACAGGTGAAACAGGCGCTGCGCGGTCGTCCGCTGCCCGGCACCAGCTATGACCAGAATCAGGCCTATCTGAATTACATCCGCCGCCTGCAATCGGGGACGAGTGGCTTCACCTGCTTCGCTTCGCTGCAAATGCCGCGCTGAGGCGCTGGTTTTTCACGACGACTGGCCGGGTGTCACACCCGTAACGACTTGAACAGATACGGAATGTCCGCGTTGATGCCGTCGAACCCGCAAAGGTTCGATTATCACGCAAGGGCATCGCATGTTCCAGTCACGCCGACCCGCGACCCGCGCATTTTCGGTCGCGGTCTATCTGTACGAGCCGGGCGATGGCGGGCTGGACCGGGTCGCAATTCTGCTGGCCAACCATCTGTTGCGGCGCGGCGTGCCAGTGGAATTGTGGATGGCGCGCACGGACGGCCCGACCGCGCATCTGATCGACCCGGCGCTGACGGTGCGCCGGGTGCCTGCGCCACAGGGTAAGCGACGCCTGGCAATGATCGCCCAGTTTCCTGCGCTGGCCGCCATGGTGCGCCGCTATCGGCCTGATATTCTCTATTCGGCGGGCAATCAGAGCAATATGCTGGTCGCGCTCGCCGCACTGGGTAGTGCGACGCAGGCGGTGGCGCGGATTTCCAATCCGATCATACGCCCCGGACAGGCAGGAATCGGCGCATGGGCGCGATTGCGGCGGTTCCGCGCCATTGCCCGACTGTGCGCCATGACCATCGTGATGGGCGATCATGATCGCATGTTGCTGGCGAATAGTGGTGCGATCCGGCTGTTGCCCCGGCCCACGGTAACCGTTGCGATGGAGCAGGCGCGGGCCGACCGGATGCCGCGCGATCCCGCTGCGCCGTTCCAACTGCTGATGGTCGGGCGGCTGGCGCCGCAGAAGGATCAGGCATTGGCGCTCGATGCGCTGGCACGATTGCCGCACATGAACTGGCGGCTGACGATTGCGGGGCAGGGACCGTTGCTGGCCGATTTGCAGGCGCGGTGCCGGTCGTTGGGGCTGACCGACCGGGTGACTTTTGCCGGCTATGTCGGCGATCCCGACGATCTGGCGGCGCTGATGGGGCAGTCGGACCTGCTGCTTCAACCTTCGCGGTGGGAGGGGTTGTGCGCGACCCTGATCGAGGCGCTGGCCTGCGGGGCTGGCGTGGTCGCGACCGACAGCACGCCCAATATCCGCCCACTGCTGGCCGATGCCGGGCAGCATCCCGTAGTGCCGGTCGGTGATGTCGATGCCTTTGCCCGCGCGATCGATCGGGCGCTGTCCCACCCTGCGTCGCCCGCGCTGATGGCCAGCGCCGTCCGCGACCACTGCGTCGATCGCGCGCTCGACCTCTATTGCCGCAGTTTCGCCGCGCTGGCAGGACGATCGGAAATTCATCCAACGGCATCGCCAGCCTTTCGCTGATGCGTTAGGCACTTGGCTACGCCTGCGCCCTAGAGGGCGGGGTGCAACAGGGTGCCGACCATATGGAAGCAACGCAATATTATCGGGTGGATACGGGGGATGCCGTCCTGTCCTGCCCGCTCGACGACATCGTCCTGCTCTACCATATTCGGTCCGGCCAGACCCATATGGTGATCAGTCCGGTGCCGGAGATCTTGGGTCGCATGGCCGATGGCGCACCCGTTTGCGCGCGCGATATGTGCGATCGGCTGGCGCAGGATTATGATCTGGGTCCGGCGCAGGACGCACTGGCGCAGATTGGCGATCATCTCGATGCGCTGGTGGCGCTGGGGCTGGTGCGCGCGGCATGAGGCATGAACTGACCCTGCGCATCGGCCCTGCGACCTTTCGCATCGGGTCTGCATGGCGCGGGCCGATCGACCAGCTTTCGCGGCTATATGCGGTCTATCCCGACGCGGCGGGCGCCATCGCCGACTTCACCGTGCGGTTGCAGCCGACCAGTGCGATCCGCCAATGGGTCAGGCCATCCATTTTCATCACCGGCGACCATGGGTTGGCCGACGCGGCACCCATGCGCCTGTCGCACGGCCTGCTGGCAGCGGAAATGGGTATGAACCTGCAAATGGCGCTGGGCTGGCGGCGGCACCTGCTGCTCCATGCGTCGAGCGTGGAGAAGGACGGGCGGGTGCTGGTGATGACCGGCGAATCGGGTTCGGGCAAATCCACGCTGGCAGCGCTGCTGGGCGAGCGCGGCTGGCGATTGATGGGCGATGAATTTGCGCTGCTGGACATGGCAACAGGCGCGATCATGCCGTTTCCGCGCCTCGTCAGCTTGAAGAACCGGGCTATCGACGTGGTGTCGGGGCAGGTGGGCGAAGGGCGGATGGGACCGTTGCTGGCCGCCACCGCCAAGGGCGATATTCGCCACATGGTGCCGCGCGCCGACGCGGTCGCACGAATGGACGAAGGCGGGATGCCCGCCTTGTTGCTGTTCCCGCGTTTTGGCCATGATCGTGATGTGCGGCCAGTGGGGCAGGCGGAAATCTTCATGCGGTTGACGCAGGCATCGACCAACTATGTCGCGCTGGGGGAGGCCGGCTTTACCGCGCTGACCCGATTTGTGCGTGGCGTCCCCGCGCGCGCGATCGACTTTCCGACCGGGGACGATGCCATCGCCATGGTAGAGCGGCTTTGGGAGGAAATGGCGTGAGCGCGGCGCTGCTGGTGCGCGCGCTGCGCGATCCTGCGTCGGTTGCGGGGCTGGATGCGGCGGGCTGGAACGGCCTGATCGCAGCGGCGCGGGCCGAGCGGCTGATCGCCACGCTGGCCGTGCAGATTGAGGGTTTGCCGGTGCCGGATGCGGTCGAACCAATGCTGGCCGACGCCCGGCTGGACGCTGCGCGGGAAGCGCGGCAGGCCTTGTGGGAAGCGGACCGGGCGGCGCAGGCGTTACGCGCGCTCGACGTGCGGGTCGTGCTGCTCAAGGGGACGGCCTATGCCGCGGCGGGGCTGAAGGCGGGCGCAGGGCGCTTCATTGGCGACCTCGACATATTGGTGCCGCGCGACCGGCTGGACGCAGTCGAACAGGCCTTGTTCGCGGCGGGATGGGAATGGGCCAAGCCCGATCCCTATGACGACGCCTATTATCGCCAATGGATGCACGAACTCCCCCCGATGATCCACGCGACGCGCGACCGGATGATCGATGTGCATCACACGATATTGCCGCTGACCGCGCGCCCAAGGCCCGATGCAGCGACGCTGATCGCAGCGGCGGAACCCGCAGGCAACGGCTTATATATGCTGTCGGCGGAGGATCGCGTCTGCCACGCAGTCGCGCATATGCTGGCCGACGGGGATTTGCAGGGCGGATTGCGCAACCTCTGGGACATATATGGCTTGCTGGCGGAGGCGGACCCGGCAGCGCTGGATCGTCGCGTGGCGATCCATGGGCTTGCCGCGCATGTGCGGCAGGCGCGCAGACTGGCGGCGTCGCTGTATGGCGCGGGCGCGCGGTTGACGCTTTGGGATCGCGCGGTGCGGGCGCGGTTGCTGGCGCGCGATGGCTGGGGCCGCGAAACGCGCAAGGCACTGGTGTTCGCCTTCTTCGTCCGCTCGCACTGGCTGCGGATGCCGCCGCTGATGCTGGCGCGGCATTTATGGACCAAATGGCGCAAGGGGCATCGACCACAATAGACTGTGGCCGATGCCAACACCCTCACTCCTTCTTCAAAATATCCAGCGCCAGCACCGTCGTCGCTTCGCTGGCCGTGGCGATCAGCGTGTCGGCCTGTGGCGCCCAGAAGGGGCTGTGGAGCGAGGGGAGGGATGCCTGACCGGCGGCGGCCTGCGCGATTCTGTCCGCTGGAACGCCGCCGACCCAGAATATGAAGCTGTTGATCGTCTTGTCCGCGCGGTAGAAACGGCTGAAATCCTCGCCGCCCATTACGGCCGGGGTCTTGACCACCTTGCCCTGCGGGAAATGGCCCTTCAGTACGTCCGCCATTTTTTCGGCAAATTCGGGCGGGTTGAAGGTGGAGGGGGTAAATTCATCCTTCACCGTCACCACCGGCATCCGGTCGTCCGGCACGCCTGCCGCGATCGCTTCGCCGCGCGCGATGCGCTTGATCCCCTCGATCAGTTTTGCGCGGGTTTCGTCGGAATAGCTGCGGATGGTGAGCAGCAACTTGGCTTCGTCGGGAATGATATTATGCTTGGCCCCGCCCTGAAAGCTGCCGACGGTAACGACGGCGGGATCCTGCGGTTCCTGCTCGCGGCTCACCAAAGTCTGGAGCGAGGTGACGATGCGCGCGCCCAGCACGATCGGGTCTTTGGTCGTATGCGGGTAAGCACCATGGCCGCCCACGCCACGCACCAGCACATCGACGCTGTCGACATTGGCCAGCGCATAGCCGGGCGTATAGCCGATGACTCCCGCCTCCAGATTGGCCGCATCATGGAAGGCGATGGCATGGGTCGGGCGCGGGAAGCGGGTGTAAAGTCCATCCTCCAGCATCAACCGCGCGCCGCGCCCCACTTCCTCGGCGGGCTGGAGAATCATGACCAGCGTGCCTTTCCAGTCGTCCTTGCGCGCGGCCAGCAGCCTGGCGGTTTCGATGAAGGCCGTCATATGCGTGTCATGGCCGCAGGCGTGCATGACGCCGGTTTCCACGCCTTCGGGCGTCTTGGTGCGGACTTTCGATGCGAAGGGCAGGCCGGTCTGTTCCACCACGGGCAATCCGTCCATGTCTGCCCGGATCAGCAGCACAGGGCCGGACCCGTTCTTCATCACCGCAACGACGCCGGTGCCGCCGACCTTTTCGGTCACGTCGAATTTCATGGCTTTCAGGCGCTTGGCCAGTTTGGCGGCGGTATTCACTTCCTGCTCCGACAATTCGGGATTGGCGTGCAGGTCGCGATAGAGCGCCATCAATCCGTCCATATCCTTGGCGATCGCCGCGCCGATTGCGCTTTGCGCAGGCGCAGCGGCGGGCGGCGTTTCGGGCGCAGTCTGGGCCAGGGCTGTGGACGTGAAGCTGGCAGCGGCCAGCAGGACGGAAAGCGCATGGCGCATGTCAAAAAACTCCCTTGTTGGGCCGGAGCATAAGGGGATTTTGCGCGGGTTAAAGGGGGCTGTGCGCGGTTGACGGGATCGTTGGCCAAAATAATGGCCGTTTCGGCGCTCTCCTGCGCGGCCCTTGAAATTTCACCTGTTTGATCCTATATCGGGAGTGAAAGGAACGATCCGTCGCGCAACGCGACCGCATGATCGTCCGAACCCCCTGCGACATGGCCGTTTCCGGTGTTCCCTGGTGGCACCGCACACCCCCATGCCATCCTGATTCCCTATCGAAGGAGGCAACCCATGGCCCAGACATCCGAATTCTGCCTAGCACAGCAATCCATCCACAATGCCCGCGCCGAATCGTCGGTCCTGCCCAATGTCCGGCGGATCGCGCAGACGGCGGCCAATGCCTGGGGCCGCGAAGCCAGTCTGGCCGCCGGTGCGGAGCGTCGCCGCGCGACCCGTAGCGTAGAGACGGAAGACATGGCCATCGCCGCTGAATTCCGTGCCGAGGATGAAGCCGAAGCCGCTGCATTGCTCGCCGCGCATTAAGCGGTCGGGCCACCACTTAAAGGGATAATGTCATGGCCAAAAGCCAGAAGAAATCGAGCCGCGAAACGCGCAAGCCCAAGGCGGAAAAACCGCCCAAGGCCAATGCGTCCAACCCATCCACAAAGCCTGCTCCGGTCGGCATCGTGACGCTGAAAAGTTGAGCATGGACAAGGAAGATCAGGCGGCCCCCGCCGCAAACAACGGGCCGCGTCGCCGCTTCGTGCCGCATAATGCGGTGCGCCTGTCCCCTGCGGAAGCAGAGCGGCAGGGGCGCGTCACGCGCATCGCGATAGAGGCGCTGGGCGCGCAGGCGGCCATTCTGTTCCTCAACAGCACGCATGACGGCCTGCCCGATCGCCCGCTGCCGCTGGCGACGGCGAGCGAGGATGGATTGCGGTCGGTGCTGGCGTTGTTGACACCCGCTACCGCCTGAAACGGGTGGGGGCGGCGCTTATTGCGCCGTCCACCCTCCGTCGATGCTCATGTTGGCGCCCGTGATGCTGGCGGCGGCATCGCTGCACAGATATAGCGCCATGGAAGCGACCTGATCCACCGTGACGAACTGCTTGGTAGGTTGTCCGGCCAGCAGCACGTCGTTGATCACTTGCTCCCGCGTCAGGCCGCGCGCCTTCATTGTGTCGGGAATCTGGTTTTCGACCAACGGTGTCCAGACATAGCCGGGCGATATGCAGTTGGCAGTGATGCCATAAGTTGCCACTTCCAGCGCAACTGTCTTGGTAAACCCGGCCAGACCGTGTTTGGCGGTCACATAGGCGCTTTTGAACGGCGAAGCGGCCAGCGAATGGGCGCTGGCGGTCTGGATGATGCGGCCCCATTTCTTCGATTTCATATAGGGTATGGCCAGCCGCGTGGTGTGGAACGCGCTGGTCAGGTTCAGCGCGATGATCAGGTTCCACTTGTCGACCGGAAACTCCTCCACCGGGGCGACATGCTGGGTGCCGGCATTGTTGATGAGGATGTCGACGCCACCAAAGGCATCGGCGGCTTCCTTCATCATCGCTTCGATCTGGTCCGCCTTGGTCAGGTCATGGCCGCAATAGAGCGCTTTTCCGCCACTCGTTTCCTCCAGCGCGAGCCGTTCCTTCTCGATCGCGTCCGCGTCGCCAAAGCCGTTGATGACGACATTGGCGCCTTCCCCGGCCAGAATCTTGGCATAGGCCAGGCCGATGCCGGAAGTGGAACCGGTAATGAGCGCCGTCTTGCCAGCCAGAAACTTGCTCATGCCTTTTTCTCCTTGAGATGATCGGGTGCGTCGAGGTCGAACGTCGCGCTCTTGCCGTCGAGGATGTTGCGGGCGATCAGGTCGCCCTTGTGCATCACTTCCTCCACAGCGTCGCGGCCCTGCGCCCAGTGGTCCAGGATGGTCGGGCGCGAAAATTCAAAGTCCCGCGCGCCGCTTTCCCATGCGCGGCTGCGGTAGATCAGGTGGACGATGTTGACCGATCCACCGTCCAGCATGGCGCGCAATTGCTGCGCTTCTGCGTCGTCGCTCAGTTCGGGCGGCAGCTTGTCGAGCAGCGCCTTGATCGCACCATGTTCGCGGCGCAGGCGCAGATACTGGTCGGTCACCTGCCGGGTGCGGCTGCTGAACTGAATGTCTTTCTGGCGCGAATAGACGTCGGTCATCTGCCGCGGCATTGGCCCTTCGGCGGGGAAAAGGTCCACCTGAAACACCAGCATATCGTCGGTCTGGTGGTCCAGCACATGGGCGAGCGGCGTGTTGGACACGATGCCGCCGTCCCAATACCAGCGCCCGTCGATTTCGACCGGGGGCAGGCCGGGCGGCAACGCGCCGGACGCCATGATATGACGCGCGTCGATCCGCGTATTGCCGCCGGGGCCGCGCGTGTCCCAATAGGCGAAATTGCCGCTTTCGACATCGACTGCGCCGACCGACAGGCGCACCGGCCCGTCATTCAGCAAATCCCAGTCGACGCAGGCGTTCAACGTGTCGACCAGCGGCGCGCTGTCATAGAAGCTGATTGCGCCGGGCGATCCTTCGGGCATCAACGTGGCGGGCCACAGGCGCGGACGGAACATGCCCGGCACGCCGAACGTCGCGACCGTCCCGGCAGCGGCCAGATGGGCCAGCTCGCGGATATGGTCGATTTCGGGCAGCACGATATTGGGCATACCGCCCGACACGGTGTACCAGAATTTCTTGAGCCGGCTGATCCGGCGATGGGGCGGATTGCCCGCGATGATGGCCGCATTGACCGCGCCGATGGAAATGCCCGCGACCCAGCTGACATCCACCCCCAATTCGTCCAGCCGTTCGTAAACGCCCGATTGAAAGGAGCCGAGCGCGCCGCCACCCTGAAGCAGCAAGGCGACTTCGCGGGGCAGGGGAAGCGGCGTGCGCGCGCGGCGCGGGGGCTTGGCTTCTGCGGAAGGGGGAGGGGTGTTGGCCATGTCGCAGTGCAATATAGGGTTTGATGATCGCAATCCAACGCAATATCGGTGGATAAATATCGCTGCTATCGCAACCATATGGCGGCCGGGACGGTTCCATGCGGCAATCGAATCGCGTAGGCACGGGTTCAGCAGAGGGAGGACGCGATGCGGCTCGACGACGAACAGGAAAGCAGCCATTTCGAGGTTCAGGATGGCCGGGGTGGCGGCGGAGGCGGCGGCCTTGGCGGTGGCCTTGGCATGTTGTTGCCGCTGATCGGCAGCAAATTTGGCTGTGGCGGTATCGCCGTCGTGCTGGTCATCATGGTGGTGATGGGCATGAACCCCTTGAGCCTGATCGGCGGTGGTGGTGGTGGACAGCAGGTCCAGACCGAACGCCCCGCAACCACCGAACTGACCGCCATTCAGCGCACGTCGTTGCAGGTGCTGGGATCGACCGAGCGGCGCTGGGCCGACATCTTCAAGGCGCAGGGCCAGCAATATCCGCCGCCCACGCTGGTATTCTACAGCCAGAATGGCCAGTCGGGCTGCGGCGCGGCGCAATCGGCGATGGGACCATTTTATTGCCCGGCCGATCAGCGCATTTATATCGACACCGATTTCTTCACCGAAATGGAACAGCGCTTCAATGCGCCGGGCGATTTCCCGATCGGCTATATCATCGCGCATGAAGTCGGCCACCATATCCAGACCATCACCGGCACGTCGGACAAGGTGCGTCAGGCGCAGCGCCGCGCGAGCGAGGCGGAAGGCAATGCGTTACAGGTGAAGATGGAGTTGCAGGCGGATTGCTACGCCGGGGTATGGGCCGCGCGCGACACCAATTTGATGGAAGCAGGCGACCTGGAAGAAGGCATGGGCGCGGCGCAGGCGATTGGCGACGATACGCTGCAAAAGGCAGCAGGCCGTCGCCCGGTTCCCGAAAGCTTCACCCATGGCAGCAGCGCACAGCGGATGGAGTGGCTGCAAAAGGGTCTGTCCAGCGGCGACCCAGCGCAGTGCGACACGTTCAGGGGCGTTTTATAACGCTTATTCCGCGTTGGGTGACCCCGGCGGCGCGCTGCCGGGGGAAAAGGCCATGCTGCCGGAGACTGTCGGTGCGGCCTGTTGTGGCAGGCCAGCGCCGGGGCTGAGCATCGGCTGGCCAGCCTCCGCCATCGGTTGGCCAAAGGTCGGGGCAGCGGCCATCGCCGGTGCGCCGGGTGGCGCGACCGGGGGGGCGACAGGCACCGGCACAGGGGGCGGTGGCACATCGGCTATCACGTTCTGCGCATCCTGCACCACAGGTTGCGGCGCACTGGGCAGCACAGTCTGCGTGGCCATGACAATGATGGGCGCGGCGAGCAAAGTGGCGATGGCGAAATTGCGATAGAGCATGAGCGAGCTTCTTCTTGGCGACGGTTTGGCCAAACTCTACCCGATATGGGTAAAGAAAATCCTCCATCGAACCCAAGCCGCTATCAATGGCCGTCCAGCTTGCCCAGCAACGCCATCATATCGTCCGGCACGCTCTCGCGCGGGGGCGCAAAAGTGGAACGCAGCGCATTGCCCACACCCTCATAGGGTAAAGGCAGGCCGACGGTCACGAAACGGGCGGCATTGCCATCCTGTCCCGGTGCCGATCGGCTGAAAGATTTACGCTGCATGTCCATATAGTATTGAACGGTCATGGTGGACAAAAGTTTCTGGCGTTCGTCGCAAGGCCAAGCGATAGCGCGACGAAAGGAACCCTAAGCAGGGATAGGAGGCTGGGAGGTGGCATGGTGACGGACTGGTCGGACACAGCGGCACGCATACAGGCCCATTCTCCCTTTCTGGCGCGCGCCATGGTCCGTTACCCGCAGGTGGTGGATCTACTGGCGAGCGGGGACATGGACGCCGCGCTGGCGCTGGCCCAAATGCGCGATCCCGAAGACAGCGTTGCGCGGTCGTTGCGGCAGCGGCGCGGCGCGATCGCGCTGGTGACGGCGGCGGCGGACCTGTCGGGCGCATGGGGGCTGGACCGGGTGACGCGCACGCTGTCCGACTTTGCCGACCAGGCAGTGGACGAAGCACTCGCCGCTGCCATGGCCGAACGCTATCCCGATGCGGAACATCGTGGCTTCGTGGTGCTGGCGCTAGGCAAGCATGGCAGCCGCGAACTCAATTACTCGTCCGACATCGACCCTATCCTGCTGTACGACCCGGCGACCTTGCCCCGGCGGGAGCGGGAGGATGTGGCCGACGCCGCGGTGCGTATCGGGCGACGGATGAGCGAATTACTGAGCGCGCGCGATGGCGATGGCTATGTGTTTCGCGTCGACCTGCGCCTGCGCCCATCGCCCGAAGCCACCCCCATCGCGCTGCCGGTGGAGGCGGCGATCGGCTATTATGAATCCATGGCGCTGGGGTGGGAACAGGCCGCCTTCATCCGCGCGCGCCCGGCGGCGGGCGATATTGCGCTGGGCGATTATTTCCTGCGCCAGATCCGTCCCTTTGTGTGGCGGCGCAGTCTGGATTTCGGCGCGATCGATGCGATCGTGGACATCAGCCGCCGCATCCGCGACCATTATGCGCAGGGGCAGGCGTTCGGGCCGGGTTACGACCTGAAACGGGGACGCGGCGGCATCCGTGAAGTCGAATTTTTCGCGCAGGTGCATCAACTGATCCATGGCGGGCGCGACCCGGCGCTGCGGTCTGGCAACACGCGCGAGGCATTGCGGGCGCTGGCGGGGGCTGGCGTGATAGAGGCGGACGTGGCGGCGCGACTGGATGACGCTTATGTGCTGTTCCGCACGATCGAACATCGTTTGCAGATGGTCGAGGATCTCCAGACCCACGAACTGCCCAAATCGACGGACGCGCTGGATAATGTCGCACAGTTGCACGGCGTCGCGGATGGTGCGGCCCTGCTGGACCTGCTGCGCCCACAGGTCGAATGGGTCGGGCGCAATTATGACCGGCTGACCCCGGACAAGGACGACGCCACCCTGTCGCAGGATGAGGATCGGCTGAAAGTGCAGCTGATCGAGATGGGTTTTGCCGATGCGGAGACGCCGTTCGCGCGGATCGCCCATTGGCGCGGTGGCAAAGTGCGTGCGTTGCGCAGCGCGCCATCGCGTGAGGCGCTGGAGGGTTTGCTGTCCGGCCTGATGCGCGCGCTGGCCATGGCGCCCGATCCGACCCATGCGCTCAACCGGCTGGACGACATGATCGGGCGGCTGCCCAGTGCGATCAATTTCTTCAAGCTGCTCGCCGCGCGCCCGGCGCTGGTCGAATTGCTGGCGGAGATATTGAGCCATGCGCCCACGCTGGCGCAGGCATTGGGGCGGCGGGCGGAGCTGATCGACGGGCTGATCGACGCTACCGCGTTCGACCCGCCGCCTGCGGTCGATATACTGGCGGCGCAACTGGCCGCGCTGGAACCGGGGGAGGATTATCAGGCGCTGCTCGACCGGGTGCGACAGCGCGTGAATGATCGCCGTTTCGCGCTGGGCGTGCAAATCGTGCGCGGGTGCGATCCGCTGGAGGCAGGGCGCGGCTATGGCCGGGTGGCCGAAGCGGCGATCGAGGCATTGGCCGCAGGCACGGTGGCGGAGTTCCAGACTGCGCATGGCCGCGTTGAAGACAGCGAGATGGTCATAGTGGCGCTGGGTCGCATGGGCGGCGGCGTGCTGACCCATGCGTCCGATCTGGACCTTGTTTTCCTGTTTACCGGCGACTTCCGGGCGGAATCGGACGGGCCAAAACCGCTGGGCGCGACGCAATATTTCAATCGTCTGGGGCAGCGTATCACCAATGCGCTGTCGGTCCATACCGCATTCGGCCCGCTCTATGATGTGGACACGCGGTTGCGGCCATCGGGCGCGCAGGGGTTGCTGGCGGTCAGTTTCGACAGCTTCGCCCGCTATCAGCGGGAGGATGCCTGGACATGGGAGCATCTGGCGCTGACCCGCGCCCGGCCGGTATTCGGATCGCCCACGGCGCGCGCCGCGCTGGATGCTATCCTGACCGAAACCCTGCGCCGTCCGCGCGATTTCGATGAACTGGCGCGGCAGGCGGTGCAGATGCGTCGCGACATAGCCAGGCATAAACCACCGGCCAGCGAGTTGGACGTCAAGCTGGTGCCAGGTGGCCTGATCGACCTGGAATTCCTGATCCACGTCACGCAGTTTCGCCATGGCATGGCGTTCGATCCTGACGTGGGCAAGGCGCTGGGCGAACTGGTCGCGGCGGGGCATTTGCCTGCCGAACTGATCGCCGCGCATGACCTCATCACGCGCTATCTGATCGTGTCCCGGCTGGTGTCGCCCGGATCGACCGAACCGGCAGAGGCGACGCGGCCTCTGGTGGCGCGGGCGTGCGGGGCTGACCATTGGGACAGGCTGCTTGAAAGCTATGCGAAGGCGCGGCAAAGCGTGGCGCAGGCTTGGGCCGCACTCGCCGCGCCCTATCAGGAGACGACATGATGCTGGAACAAGGGCAAAGCGTGCCACCAGTGACGCTCAAGGATATGAACGGTGTGAACTTTGCGCTGGACAGCTTTTCCGGCCAGCCACTGGTCGTCTATTTCTATCCCAAGGCGGATACGCCGGGCTGCACCAATGAAGCCAAGGACTTTACCGCCCTGGCCGATGATTTCGCGGCGGCAGGCGTGCCGGTGATCGGCGTGTCGAAGGACAAGCCTGCCAAGCTCAAGAAATTCGCCGACAAATATGCACTGCGCGTCACGCTCGCTTCCGATGAGGAAGGGGCGGCTTGTGAAGCGTTTGGCACCTGGGTCGAAAAGTCGCTTTACGGGCGCAAATATATGGGGATCGAACGCGCGACCTTCCTGATCGGCGCGGACGGGATCGTACAGCGCGTTTGGCCCAAGGTGAAGGTGAAGGACCATGCCGCGCAAGTGCTGGAGGCAGTGCGCGCGCTTTGACTCTGCCCGATGATGTGACCAGCGTGGGCGTCGCCTGCGCCTATGTGATGCAGACTGCCGATCCGACCGCCAAGCTGATGACGGCGCGGGCGGTGGCGCGGGCGTGGCGGCTGGGACGACTGGCCCATCGCTTCGACATGGCCATGCCGGATCGGCCAGCCCGGCCCGATGCGCCCATTTTGCTATCGCCTGCCGAAATGCCCCGGCGCGGCAAGATGGGGTCCGAACGCGCGCGCATCGCCATGCTCCACGCGCTGGCCCATATCGAGTTCGTGGCGATCGACCTGGCGTTCGATCTGATCGGGCGTTTCGGGGATCATTTCCCCCGGCCTTCACGGACGAATGGATGCGGGTCGGCGCGGAAGAAGCGATGCACTTCACGCTGCTCGACCGGCGGTTGCGCCAGTGTGGCAGCCATTATGGCGCCCTGCCCGCGCATGACGGATTATGGCAGGCGGCGGAGGAAACGGCAGACGACGTGCTGGCGCGGCTGGCCATCGTTCCCATGGTGCTGGAGGCGCGGGCGCTGGACATCACCCCCGCCACGGTCGCGCGGTTCGAAGGGGCGGGGGATATGGTGTCGGCCCGGATGCTGCGGCGCATCATGGCGGATGAGATTCGGCATGTGGCGGCGGGGACGACATGGTTCGTGACGGCGACGAACCGATTGGGTCTATCTGCCCCGGAACATTACCAAATCCTTGTGAAACGCCATTTTCGCGGAACGGTTAAGCCGCCGTTCAACGACTCAGCGCGTCGACAGGCCGGTCTGACGCTGGAATTCTACGCCGCGCTTGCAACATGACGCGCGATTTGCAGTCTGTGCTGGCGGGGGCGATCCAGGTCGCCAATTTATACAACACGGGAAGCACCGAGGGGCATAAGCCTCCGGTAACACAGTCGGGGTCGGCATGTTTGTTCTTGATACGGTCAATGCTCGCGGTGCGCGTTTGTTCCATTCTGCCATGAAGGCAGCAAAGATTGTCGGAGGGATCGGGATCGTCGGCGCGCTCTGTGCAGCCACCCCGGCCCAGGCCAATGCCCCGGTAACGGGCAGCGATGATCCCTATGGCGACGCTTCGGAAATCAACACCAGCCCGCTGGGTCCGCAGGATGTCGGCTTCTCCAACCTGTTTTCCAGCCTGCAACGGCTGGATGGCAACGCTAAGACGGCGGCCTATATCCCGTCGGGCCGCCCGGTGGAAAAGCTGTCGCTGACGTCCAACTTCGGCGTCCGGTCCGACCCCTTCAATGGTGGCGCGCGGATGCACAAGGGCATCGACATTCCCGGCCCGATCGGCACCCCGATCCACGCAACCGCCGACGGCATCGTCAACCGCGCCGGATGGGCCAGCGGTTATGGCAACCTCGTCCAGATCTCGCACGGCAGCGGCATGGAAACGCGCTACGGCCATATGTCGAAGCTGCTGGTTCCGGCCAACTCCTATGTAAAGCGCGGCCAGATCATCGGCCTGATGGGGTCGACTGGCCGCTCGACCGGCAGCCACCTTCATTATGAAGTCCGCGTCGATGGCGCGGCGATCAACCCGCTGCCCTTCGTTGCCGGTCCCGACTATCTGGTCGCAGTGAACAGCAAGCCCCCGATCGCCATGGGCGGCCCGACCAAGGCGCAGGAAAAGAGCGTCGACTGATCGACGCTTTTATTCGACATTCGCAAAAGGCCCGGCCACCGATGGGTTGCCGGGCCTTTTGCTTGCGCCTATCTAGGTAGCCATGACCGATATTGATCTCACGCCTTCTGCTGCTGCCCGTGTCGCGGCTATTGCCGCCAAGCAGGGTAAGCCTGCGATCCTGCGGCTGGCCGTAGAGGGTGGGGGCTGTTCGGGCTTTCAATATCGTTTCGGCCTGGCCGATATGGTCGAGGCCGACGACCTGTCGGTGGAGCGCGATGGCGTGACGCTGGTGGTGGACGATGTCAGCCTGGACCTGGTGCGCGGGTCGGCGGTGGATTTCGTGTCCGACCTTGGCGGCGCAGCGTTCAAGGTGACGAACCCCAATGCGACTGCCGGTTGCGGATGCGGCACCAGCTTCTCGGTCTGATAGCCAAGGGCGGTTCTTCCCATTAGGGACGTGGACGAGGAGAATCGTCCATGCGTATCGCCACCTTCAACATCAACGGCACCAAGGCGCGCCTGCCGCGCCTGCTGGAATGGCTGGACGAAACGCGGCCGGACATTGCCTGCCTTCAGGAAATCAAGACGTCCGACGAAACCTTTCCGGTCAAGGATATAGAGGACGCTGGCTATGGCGTTATCTGGCACGGGCAGAAGGGGTTTAATGGCGTCGCGATTTTGGCGCGCGGGCAAACCCCGGTGGAAGTGCGGCGCGGCCTGGATGGCGAGCCGGAAGATGAGCATAGCCGCTATCTGGAGGCCGACGTGATGGGCGTGCGCGTCGCCAGCATCTACCTGCCCAACGGCAATCCGCAACCTGGCCCGAAATTCGATTACAAGCTGCGCTGGATGAAGCGCCTGCGCGCCCGCGCGGCGGAAATCTGGGCGGAGGAAGTGCCTGCGATCCTGGCCGGAGACTATAATGTCATTCCGCGCGATGATGATGTCTATGCGGTGAAGGCCATGGCCAGTGACGCGCTGATGCAGCCCGAAAGCCGCGCCGCCTATCGCCGGTTGCTGGCTGATGGCTGGACCGACGCGCTGCGCAGCCGCCATCCGGCGGGCGGGGTGTGGACCTATTGGGACTATCAGATGAACGCCTGGCCCCGCGACGCGGGTTTTCGTATCGACCATCTGCTGCTCAGCCCCGCCGCTGCCGACCGACTGGTCGACGCGCAGGTCGACAAGGCGTTTCGCGGCCGGGAAAAGGCCAGCGATCATGCGCCGGTGTGGGTGGAATTGCGATCGGTGTAAAATGGCTGGTGGGTCCGGCTTTCGGCAAGGACGGGGCAGGCAATCAGCTATGGTCGGGGATATTCTCGCCACGCAGCACTATGACCTGCGAGGCGAGCCGTTCCGCTTCCCGTTCGTCATGCGTGACATAGAGGATGGGAATGGCGATACTGGACAGGATGTTTTCCAGCGCCGCCATGATGTCGCCCTTGCGTGCGGGGTCGATCGATGCGAGCGGTTCGTCCATCAGCAGGAAACGGGGTGCAGACAGCAACGCCCGGCCGATCGCGACCCGCTGCGCCTCACCGCCCGACAGCGATCCGGGCCAGCGGTCGAGCAACGCGCCGATCCCCAACAGCGCGACGACATGATCGAAATCGAGCAGGCACGGCGCGCGGCGGGCGTAGGTCAGATTGTCGCGCACGCGCATGTGGGGGAATAAGCGGCGGTCCTGAAATATATACCCCGCGCCGCGCCGGGCCGCTGGTTTGTCGATCCCCGCGCCGCTGTCGAACAGCGTTTCGCCGGCGACGCGGACATGGCCATGATCGGGCCTCACGATACCCGCCACCATGTTGAGGATGCTGGTCTTGCCCGCGCCCGACGGCCCGACCAGCGCAATGAGGCCGCTGCCCGTCCGGCAGGTCAGGCTGATGTCGCGACGGCCGATCCGCCGTGTGATGTTGAGGTCAAAGGACATGGTTGGCCCTTCCTCCGCTGGCCTTTCCCCTGCTGGCGCGTCGGGCCAGCATTTCCGACGCCATCAGCGCGCCGATCGACAGCAGGATGGAAATGATCGCCAGCGATGTGGCCATCCTTTCCCCGCCGGGCATCTGCAATGCGGAATAGATGGCGATGGGCAGGGTGCGGGTTTCGCCCGGAATGTCGGACACGAAGGTGATGGTCGCGCCAAATTCGCCGATGGAGCGGGCAAAGCCCAATATCGCGGCCGCAACGATGCCCGGTACGCACAGCGGCAGCGACACGGTGAGGAACAGGCGCGTGCCGCTCGCGCCCAATGTTCTGGCCGCGTCCTCCAGCCCCATGTCGAGCGCCTCGATCGACAGCCGCATCGCGCGCACCATCAGCGGCAGCGCCATGATTGCGGCGGCCAGCGCCGCGCCGGTCCAGCGGAACAGCAGGGTGATGCCGAAATGGGTGGCCAGGAACGATCCGATCGGGCCGTTCGCCCCGAACAGCAACAGCAATGCCCATCCGGTCACCACCGGCGGGACGACCAGCGGCAGGTGGACCAGCGCATCGACCAGCAGTTTGAAGGGAAATTGCCACCGCGCCAGCATCCACGCCAGCGCGAAGGCAGGCGGCATCATGATCGCCACCGCAACCAGGCTGATCTTGAGCGACAGGCCGATAATGGCCCATATTTCTGTCGGCAGGCCGAAAAACGTCACGATGTGGGAAAGCCATGGCAAAGGAGAGGCAGGAATTTTGAAGCATGGGCCGCCGCCCGTCCAGACAATTATCAGGAAAGCGGGAAAAGCCGGGTGGGGGTGCGGGCCGGTGCGGCAGAATGTGCGTAGGCACATTCTCCAACAAACACTTTACGGCGTGGTAAAGCCGTGGCGGGCAAGGATCGCCTTGCCTGCGGGCGACAACAGGAAGCGGCGAAATCCTTCGGCTTGCCTGTGACGGCTGGTGGTCAGGCGGGCGAGGGGGTAGCGGATCGGCGGATGGCTGGATGCGGGGAAGGTGCCGACCACCACCACGCCCTGCGAAGCGCGCGCGTCGGTCGCATAGACGACACCCAGCGGCGTTGCGCCCCGTTCCACCAGCGCCAGCGCGGCACGGACATTTTCCCCGCGCGCTATCCTGCCGACAAGCTGTGGCCATACGCCAAGGGCGCTCAGCGCGGCCTGGCCATATTTGCCCGCTGGCACGCTGTCGGGATTGGCCATGGCCAGTCGCCCGTCGCCCAGCGCCCGCGCGATCGGCATGGCGCGCGCGATTCGCAAGCGGACGGGCTTGCCCGCTGGCGCGACCAGCACCAGCCGGTTGCCCGCCAGATTCGCGCGCGTTCCCCGCATGACGAAGCCTGCCTTTTGCACGTCGGTCATCCATTCCTCATCGGCTGACAGGAACAGGTCGGGCGGTGCGCCTGCGCGGATTTGACGCGCCAGTGCGGAGGAGGCAGCGAAGGAGAGGACTGGCCGGTCATGGCCGCGCGCGGTCCACGCATCGGCGGCCTGCGTCATCGCTTCCTGCATACTGGCGGCGGCAAGGACCAGCGGACCGCGATTGTCCGGGGCGGCAAAGGCGGGCGCTGAAATAGACAGCGAGATGGACAATAGCAGGCGTAAAATGATCGTCATGACCCTATGTCTGCATCGCTGTCGCCAAAGGCGCAAGATGGCCCGCTTTTGTCAGGCGCGCCAATCGGTTAGGAAGCAAGCCATGACCGAGCGAAACGGACCTGCGCGCTGACACATGCGATCATCAAAAGCCAGTGCGGCCAATGCGGCGTCGGCTGCGGCGTGCGGGCGTTCACGGGCGACGACCGGCATCTCAGGATCGAGGGGGACCGGCTGCACCCGGCCAATGGCGGCGACCTGTGCGACAGGGTTGCGGTGCTGGAGGATATGGCGGCGCTGGACGGGCGATTGCTGCTCCCGATGGTCAATGGGCGGCGGCAGGATTGGGACCGGACGATCACACGGATCGCGCGCCAATTGACGGCGGTGATGGCGCGCCATGGGCCGGGCAGCGTGGCGCTGCATGTCGGTGGCGGCCTGCTGACCGAGGATTATTATGTCGCCAACAAGCTGATGAAAGGCTTTCTGGGTTCGGCCCATATCCATGCGCCATGGTGCGGCGACGCGGGGGCGGCGCAGCGCGCGGCCTTTGGCGAGGATGTGATGCCCGCTGCCTATGAGGATATCGACCGGGCCGACATGATTCTGATGACCAGCGCGGACATGGCGCAGGCGCATCCGGTGCTGATGGAGCGGATAATCGCGGCGCGGCATGAGCGGGACGCGCGGGTGATCGTCCTGGGGGAAGGGGCGGGGATCGAAGTGGACCTGTGCCTGCCGATCATGCCGGGCAGCGCGGGATTGCTGATCGCGGGATTGCTGCTCCATTGCCATGATAGCGGCGCGACGGATGCCGCGTGGATGGCGCGGCATGTGAGCGTCCCGCCCGGTTTCTGGGACGATTTGCGACCTGGGCGCGATGTGTGGTCAGTGGCGCGCGGGTGCGGGATTGCGCCGGGCGCGATCCGCGATTTCTATGAAGCGGTGGCGGGATGCGACCGGCTGGTGACGCTGTTCGGTGAAGGGGAAGCGCTTGGGCGTGCGGTGCTGAACTTTCATCTGGCGATGGCTAGGATCGGGCGACCGGGGGCTGCGCCATTCGCGCTGACAGCGGCGGCCAACGCGATGGGCGGGCGCGAAACGGGCTGCATCGCCACCGATCTTGCCGCGCATCGCCCCTTCACCCCCGAAGCGATGGCCAGCGTTGCGCGTTTCTGGGGCGCGCGCCGACTGGCCGATGCGCCGGGGCTGGCGGGGGATGCGCTGTTGCAGGCGATGCGCGACGGGCAGGTCAAGGCGCTGTGGAGCATCGGCGGCGACAGCGACCCGTGGCTGGAAGCGGCGCGGGCCGCCGTGCCTTTGACGATCCGTTCGACCGACCGGCTGCCCGAACCGGGCGAAGCGTGGACCATATTGCTGCCATCGGCGGCATGGGTGGAAAAGGACGGGACGCTGACTGGCATGGACCGCCTGATCAGTCGCCAGCGTCGCCTGTTCGCGTTGCCCGGCGAAGCGCGGCCCGACTGGTGGATGCTGACGCGGGTGGGGCAGGCAATGGGGTGGGCGGACGCCTTTCATTATGAACATGCCGCCGATGTCTATCGCGAACATGTGCGGCTGACCGCTTATCATAATGACGGCGCGCGGTTGCTGAACCTCAAGCGCCATGCGCCGATTTCCAACCCGGCCTATGCGGAGCTGACGCCATGGCGCTGGGGCGAAACGCCGTTCGACGAGGGGCGTTTCCCGACGGAGGACGGGCGGGCGATGCTGGTGCCGATGCGGGATCAGGACGCCGCAGCGATCCCCTGAAGATGCGCGAGCAGGGCGTCGCCATTGGCCGCCCAGGTGAAACGCAGCGCGGCTTCGCGCACCTTTTCCTGCTCCGGCGGATCGTCGAGAATGGCGCGGATGGCAGCGGCGATCGCTTCGGGTTCGCGCGCGACGATCTGTCCCGCTTCCGGGCGGTCCAGCAATTCGCGCGCGCCGCCGACATCGCTGATGACGATGGGGGTGCCGCAGGCCAGCGATTCGACCCAGGCATTGGCCAGGCCTTCGGACGCGGACGGCAGCGCCATGACGTCGGCGGCGGCAAAGATGCGCGGCAATTTATGATGGGGAACGGAACCCAGAAAACCGATGCGCCGGTCCACGCCCAGTTCCTGCGCCAGACTTTCGATATTGCGGCGATATTGCCCCTGTCCCGCCAGTAGCAGCGTGACGTCGGGCAGCAGCGGCAGCGCGCGCGCGAGCAGATCCTGCCCCTTGCGCGGGATCAGCGCGCCCACGCACAGCACCACCGGGCCGTTAAAGCTCAATGCCGCCTTGGCCGCTGCGCGATCGGTGATTTCGAACGTGTCGAGATCCACCCCGGTATAATGGACACGGATCTTGTCCGCATCCATGCCCATCTTCGCCATGGAACGGCGCATCGCGCCTGACACGGCGAGCAGCCCGGCGGCCTCGTTGCCTGCCTGCCGCACCATTGCGCGGGTGCCGCGCTGCGTCCCCCAATGATGAATGTCCGCGCCGCGCGCCTTCACCGAATAGGGGATGCCCAGCGCGCGCGACAGACGCTGCGCCACCGGACCGTCGGGGAAGAAGAAGCTGGCGTCGATCACGTCGAACGGGCGCTGCGCATGGAGTTTTTTGACGAGCGGCAGGATGGCGCGTGTCATCGTCCACACGTTCGTGCGCCCGCCAACCTTGGGGATGATCGGAAAGGTCGGGCGATGGACGGTCAGTTCGCGCCAACGTTCCTTGCGCGGCAAAGCGCGCAGTTGCGCATAATGGGGGGCAAGCGACAGCGGCCATGGCGGTATGCCGAGCGGGGCAATCACCGTCACGTCGGCTTCCGCGCGGCTGGCCAGTTCGCGCGCCTGTCGTTCCACGAACACGCCGAAATTGGGACGGCTGATGTCGGGAAAGAGGGTGGATAGCATGAGGACGTTGAGCGTCATCTTGTCTCTTTCGCGCAGAAGCCTTTGATAACTGGTTAAGGAGGTGGAAGCGATATGACTAGAGCCGTCGGACGAGCTGTTCCGCGACTGCGGCCCATGGCGGATCGGTCAGCACCAGCTGGCGCGCGCCGGACCCCAGCGGCAGCAGTTGCAGCCGGTCCCCCTCTCGCCCGATCAGTCGGCCGAACAGGAAGCGGCCCGCCGGACGGGGGAGCAGGATGTCGCGGTTGAGCGCGCTGGCGAAATCGTCGGGCGCGATGCGGCGGCACCAGATCGCGTCGCCGCTACGATAATCGCCGATGCTGGCGCTGACATGCACGCCGACCATGCCGTCCGCCGCGATGGGCGCCGGGAAGGTGAGGGCGCGGGTCGGCGCGCGCGCGCCGTCCGGTCCCAGCAGCGCGGCGACCGGCACGTCGCTTTGCCCCGGCATCGCCACCAGTTCGGCGGTCGTCACCCCCAGCGCCAATGCAATCCGGTTCAGCCATTTGACCGACACGGTTCGGGTGCCGGTTTCCAGGCGGCCGATCGTCTGCGCCGTGGTGGGCGGATCGCACAGCGTGCCAACCTGTTCCAGCGTCAAGCCTCTGGCCTTGCGGACTTCGCGGATGCGCGTGATCATTGCGTCCTCATAAATAACCTATCTGGTTTTATCTTTCCTACAAATGATCCGCCATGGCAAGGGCTGATTCCCCGCTCCAGACCCAAAGGAAAGACCGGCATGTCCCATAAGCCCGCCATCAGCCCCGTCGCCAGCCCCGCCGCCAGTCATGTCGAACAGATGATCGAGGATCCGCAGGGCCGCGTGCAAAGCGTGCTGGTCAATCTGGGCGAATCGCCGCTCGCCTGGCTCCATGCGCGCGGTCATTTGAGTGAACGGCACTATCTGGCGGGGGACAGGCTGCGTGCCGATTGGGAGAAAGCGGGGCTGGGCGCGCGCGTGACGATGCGCTGGGACGCGGCACCAAGCACCGGCGGGCGCGGGGCGGCGGGGCAGGCGGTCGACCCGACGCTGACGCAAGTGTCGGCGCGCGAACGGTTCGACGGTGCGATTGGCGCGGCCGGGCCGGGGCTGGCCGACATATTATGGCGCGTCGTGTGCGCAGGCGAAGGGCTGGTCGCGGCGGAAAAGGCATTGGGCTGGCCCAGCCGCGCGGGGAAGCTGGTGCTAACGCTGGCGCTGGATCGGGTGGCGGGCTGGTATCGAGTGGGGTGAGGGAGGGGTCGCAAATGGCCAATGTGGGAGGTTGGGAGCAGGCGTCGTTCTACCCGCAACCGGACGCTTTCCCATATCGTCACCCCAGCGAAGGCTGGGGTCTCAGGCGATGGCAAGATGAGTTTTGCCAAATAGCATTATGGATTGCTTCAGGTCAGACCGTCGCGCGCCTCCGCCTGAGATGCCAGCCTTCGCTGGCATGACGGCGGGGGTAAAATCGCCATCCCCCTAAATAGCCTCTACCCCGCCATCCCGGCGCCGAGCAGAAGCAGCAGTTTGACGTCGATGGCATAGCCCTCCGCGCGCCAGATCGCGACCTGATCGGCAAGCCTGTCTATGCCCACGCGATGGACGATGATGTCTTCGCCATCCACGCCGCCGCCATCGCCGGTGCGTTCAAGATCGAAAGCGCGGAACAGAGTGAAGCTTTCCGACACCATGCCGGGCGAGCTGTAAAATTGCCCCAGCGATTCGAGCCGGGCGGGGCGGTAGCCGGTTTCCTCCTCCAGTTCGCGCGCGGCGGCGATGGTCGCGTCCTCGCCCGCGTCATGATCGCCGACTAGGCCAGCGGGCAATTCGATGCAGCGACGGCCCAGCGGCACGCGATATTGATCGACCAGCAGGATGTGGCGACCGTCCGCCGCTTCGTCGATGGCGACGATGACGGCGGCGTGGATGCCGCGCGCGCGCCCGACATATTCCCATTTGCCGCGCCGCTTGGCGGTGATGAAGCGACCTTCCCACATCACTTCTTCGGGGGCGTTCCGATCCGGGTCTGTCATAATTCGATCAGCCTGTCGGGCAATTCGTTGATGTCGTCATCGGCGCGCGGAAAGTGCGTGGCCAATATTGCGCCGACCTGCCGCACTTCTTCGGCCAGTCCTTCGCCGGGACGACCCGCGCGAATGGCGGTGATGAGCGCCGCCATCGCTTCGCCCCAGACTTGCGGGGCGACCTTGTCGTTGATCGCGCGGTCGGCGACCAGTTCGGCGCGATGTTCGTCGAGCGAGAGGTAGAGCAGCACGCCGGTGCGCCCCTGCGTGCGCGCTTCGACCGCCGAACGGAATAGCAGGATGGCGCGGCGGCGGACCCGGCGCGCCTTGGTCGCGCGCGGGGTCAGCGCCATGCGCAGCGGCGTGATCGCCAGCAGATAACGCACGATCAGGAATTTGAGGAGGAGGAAGCCGAGGACGCCGGTCAGCAGCTTCCAGTCGTCCAGCACATGCTCCCAATCGCGCAGCAGCGAGGAGAGGAGCGCGCGCAACTGCGCCGGAAAAGCCGCCATGATGGACAGGGCCAGAAAGACCGCGCCCGCCGCCCAGCTTAGCCCGACATCATTGTAGGAATCGGAACGGCGCGCGACGATCGTGACGATTTCGCCCGATGTGTGCGCTTCGGCCTGCGCCACCGCAGCGGTGACGAGGGCATGATCGGCTTCATTCAGATGGAGTTGCATTACCAGTCCCCCGAAGCGCCGCCGCCGCCGAAGCTGCCGCCGCCGCCCGAAAAGCCGCCGCCCCCGCCCCAACCGCCACCACCACCGCCGCCCCAGCCCGATCCACCACCACCGCCAAAATCGCCCGGTCCCCACAGGATGATGGGCGGGCCGCCCGATCCGCTGCGATAACGTTGGCCCTTGCCGCCGCCACCGCCGCGCCGACCCGCTGCCATCGCCACGAAGATGACGATCAGGATGATCGCCCAGATAAACAACATGCCGCCACCGCCCCCATTGCCGGAACCCTGACGCTGCGCCGCCTCCGCGGCTGCGGCGCGGGCCTTGGCTTCGTCGGGGGGCAGCAGCATCAGCTTGCCGATCTCGTCCGCGCCTGCGTCTATACCGCCGGGCATGTCGCCTGCCTTGAAGCGCGGAGTAATGGCGGTGCGAATGATCTGGGAGGACAGGGCGTCGGTCAGCACGCCTTCCATGCCGTAACCGACTTCGATCCGTATCTTGCGTTCGGCAGGCGCGACGATCAGCAGCGCGCCGTCATTCTTCGCCTTATCGCCAATGCCCCAGGCACGGCCCAGCCGATAGCCATAGTCGGCAATGTCATAGCCTTGTAAGTCGGGGATCGTCGCCACGACCAGTTGCCGCCCGCTCTGCTGTTCCAGGCCAGCGAGCTTGGCGGTCAGCGCCTGCTCCTGCGCCGGGGACAGCAGGGCAGCATCGTCCACCACCCGCCCGGCCAGTTTGGGGAAAGTCTGCCCCAGCGCTGCGGGCGCGAACGCCAGCAGCGCGAGGACAAGAAGCCAGCGGCGAATCATGCGATCAATTGCCGAAGTCGACCTTGGGCGCTTCTTCCGCGCCGGGCGTGGTTGCCTGGAACGGGGTCATAGGCTTGGCGCCGTGGATGATCTTCGCGCCGATCGCGTCGGGGAAGGTGCGGATGCGGGTGTTATAGGCCTGCACCGCGCCATTATAGTCGCGGATCGACACGGCGATGCGGTTTTCCGTCCCTTCAAGCTGCGATTGCAGCTGGAGGAAATTCTCGTTGCTCTTGAGTTCGGGATAGGCCTCCACCGACGCGAGCAGGCGGCCCAGCCCCTGGCTCAACTGCGCCTGCGCGGCCTGGAACTGCGCGACCTTGGCCGGGTCGGACAGATCCTCTGCATTGACCTGAACCGATGTCGCCTTGGCGCGGGCTTCGGTCACGCGGACCAGCGTATCCTGTTCCTGCTTGCCCGCCGCCTTCACCGTGGCGACGAGGTTGCCGACCAGATTGGAGCGGCGCTGATATTGCGCCTGGACATCGGCCCATTTGGCCTTGGCCTCTTCCTGCGCCGTCGGCACGCTGTTGATGCCACAGGCCGACAGCGCAAATGCGCCGATCAGCGGGAGCAGGGTAGGGGAAAAGCGGCGCAGAAGCGTCATGGAACATCCTCGGCTTTTTGTTTCGTCCTTGAAATAGGGCGTTGTCCCACCGCGCGCAACGGGCCATGCAGGGAATATCTTTAGGCTGAACAAGGGGTTTACCCATGGGACTGATTTCCGAATTCAAGACATTCATCAATCGCGGCAATGTGATGGACCTGGCGGTCGGCGTCATCATCGGCGGGGCATTTGCCACCATCACCAAATCGCTGACCGATGACCTGATCATGCCGGTGGTCGGCTATATTTTCGGCGGGGCCGATTTTTCGGGCTACTTCATCCGGCTGGGCGACGTGCCTGCCGACTTCAAGGGCAATCTGGCCAGCTATGCCGATCTGAAGGCAGCGGGTGTCGCGATGTTCGGTTGGGGCGCGTTCCTGACCACGATGGTCAATTTCCTGATTCTGGCCTTCATCATCTTCCTGTTGATGCGTGCCGTGAACAAGCTGACCGCTGCGCCCGCCGCCGAAGCGGCTGCCCCCGCACCCACGCCGGAGGACGTCATGCTGCTGCGTGAAATTCGCGACTCCTTGAAAAAATAACCGTTTTTGCGACGAAACGAGCGTGCGACGGGAACCATCGGGCGCGCGGCCGGTTGATCGGCGTCAGGGTTTCAGGCGGTGTTCGCTGTGTGAAGCCCTAACCAAATGATGTCTGCCCCAGGGGGCGCAACAGGAGAATACGCCGTGAAAACTTTCGTCAAGATCCTTGGCCTCGCCAGCCTTGTCGCCCTCGCCGCGTGCGATTCCGCCAAGGAAAACCAGGTCGAGAACGCTTACGAGAACAAGGCGGACGCGCTCGAAAACCAGGCCGACAATATGGAAGACATGGCTGATAACTTGACCGGCAGCGCCGAAAATGCGGCTGAAAACGCCGCCGACGCACTGGAAAACAAGGCCGACGCCACGCGCGAAGCCGGCGACAAGGCCGAGGACGCCGTCGAAAAGCAGCAGTAAGCGCTTTTTCAACGAGATTGAGGGGCGTCGTGGCATGGCCACGGCGCCCCTTTTCGTGCGCGTCGTGCGGCCTTTAACGCGGCCTTAACCACGCAACCCCATGGTGATCCGTGCGCGTATCCATGGGACCGGTGGAATGGACGATTTACTTCAGGAATTCATATCCGAGACTCAGGAAACGCTGGAGGCACTGGCGGGGGAGGTCGTGGCGTGGGAAACCGATCCGACCGACCGCGACCGGCTCGACGCGATCTTCCGCTTCTTTCACACGGTCAAGGGCAGCTGTGGCTTCCTGAACCTGCCCCGGTTCGAACGATTGAGCCACGCGGCCGAAGATGTGCTGTCGGACATTCGCGCTGGCAAGAAAGTGGCCGATCCTGCAACGGTCAGCGCGGTGCTGGGCCTGATGGACCGGATCGGCGAATTGGCCGAAGCGGTCGCTGTCGGCGCGGCATTGCCGCATGAGAATGACGATTATCTGATCGCGGCGCTGACAGCGCAGCCCGAACAGCCGGTGCAGGCCGAAGCCAGCGCCGCGCCAGTCGCTGCCCCGCGACAGGGCGGCCAGTCGGGACCGCGCACGATCCGCCTGCCCCTCAGCCTGATCGACCAGTTGATGAACGGCGTGTCGGACATGGTGCTGGCGCGCAACGAATTGTCGCGCAAATTGCGTGAGCGTTCGGTGGACGCCGAACTGGACACAGTGTTCGAGCGGCTTTCCACCTGCGTCGCGGATATGCGCGATGTCATTTCCAAGACGCGGATGCAGCGCGTCGACCGGCTGTTCGCCGCAATTCCGCGCATGGTACGCGATCTTGGCCGTGACCTCGGCAAGCAGATCGACCTGACGCTCGAAGGCGGCGACGTGGAGATGGACCGGGAAATGGTGGAGATGGTCGTCGACCCGCTCACCCATATCGTCCGCAACAGCATCGACCATGGGATTGAAACCCCCGAAGCCCGCCGGGCAGTCGGCAAGCCGGAAATCGGCAAGCTGCGGCTGGAAGCGCGCCAGTCTGGCAACCAGATCGTCATTGCGATCAGCGACGATGGCGCAGGCATCAATAGCGCGCGGCTGGTGGAAAAGGCGATCGGTGCCGGGCGGCTGACGCCTGAAGCAGCGGCGCGGATGACCGATCAGGAGAAGCTCGACCTCATCTTTCACCCCGGCCTGTCGACGGCAAATGCAGTGACGGCGATTTCCGGGCGCGGCGTGGGCATGGACGTGGTTCGCGCCAATGTGGAGCGGATCGGCGGGGTCATCGCGCTGGACAATCATCCGGGGCAGGGGCTGTGCATCACGTTGCGGGTGCCGTTGACGCTGACCATCATTCCGGGCCTGATCGTGCGTGCGGGCGGCTTGCACTTCGCCATCCCGCGTTCGGCGGTCGTGGAGATATTGCACGACAATAACGACACGCTGCGCATCAGCGCGGTCGGCGGGGCCAAGATCGCCGCCATTCGCGGGATCCGCCATTCGATGATCGATCTGGAAGATGTGCTGGGCATGGCCATGCCTGCGCAGTCGGGACCGCGCGCCATCATGGTGGTGCGGTCGGCAACCGGCGTCCCCTTTGCCATGGGCGTGTCGGCCGTGGACAATCATGAGGAACTGGTGATCCGTCCCGCGTCGCCGCTGGTGATGGCGACGGGCGTTTATGCCGGCATGACATTGCCCGACAATGGCAAGCCGATGCTGTTGCTGGATGCGGCGGGGCTGGCCAGTGCGGCCGGCCTGACCAACATCATAGACGATCGCGCAGCCAAGGCGCTGGAGGAACAAGCCGATGCGCAGAGCGGCGTCGAAATGGTCGCTGCGCTGCGGTTCGAGGAATGTTCGGGCGAACGCCGCCTGCTCAAGCTGTCGTTGATCGAACGGGTCGAGGATATCGACGTGACCCTGTTCGGCCGGTCGGGCGGTCGCGCCTTCGTGCGGCTGGACGGGCGGCTGGTGCCGGTGGCCAATGGCCTGTCGAATTTCGATGGCGCAAAGGTTTCGGCCCTGCGCCTGCGCGATGGTCAGCGCGAAGCCTGCTATCCGGTCGCCGCAGTGCTGGACATCGTCCAGATGCCGATGGTGCCGGACATGGTGGCTATGCACGGCATATTGAGCGGCGTTGCGGTCATCGATGGCGAACATCTGGAAGTCGTCAATCCTTTCGCCCTGTTCGCCGGGCTGCCTGACGATGCGATCGTGGAGCGGGCGCGCGGCCGGTGCGTGCTGGCAGATGGTGACGATGGCTGGACGCGCGAGATATTGGCGCCGTTGCTGCGGCAGGCGGGGCATGAAGTGGTGCTGGGCCTGCCCGGTGATGCAGCAGTGGATCCGGGCGACGTGGTGCTATGCACCGGCGCAGATGCCGCGCAGGCCGCCGGGATCATGGCCGATCTGGTCGGTTGCCGGGTCGTCCACCTGCGCGCGTCGCCGCGCGCCACCGGGCCGCAGGATGGCAGCATCTATCGTTACGATCAGGACGCGCTGATGGCAGCGATCGGACGGGGATAGGATCATGGACAGACTATATCTTTTCGCAACGCTGGCCGACACGCGCATCGCCGTGGAAACGGGCGAGGTGGAGGCCGTCGTGAAGCTGACCGATGTGTCGCCGGTGCCGGGCATGGGCGCGCATGTCGCGGGCCTTTCCGCCCTGCGCAGCCGGGTGCTGACCATCATCGATGTCGCGGCGTTGATCCATGGCGTGCCGACTGCGCCCGAACGGCGCGGCCTGGCGATCATCGCCAATATCAGCGGCCACAGCTATGGCCTGATGGTCGATGGCGTAACGGACATATGTCGCGTGCCGGAGGGTGAACTGCCCCTGCGCGGTCAGCTGGACGCGGTCTGGGCGCCCTATGCGCGCGCCATTGTCGAGCATGACGGCCAGCCCTGGCTGCTGGTGTCGCTCGCTGGTTTCATCGAAGGAGGCGGCCTGGCGCAGGCCGCCTGATAAATCGTCATTATCGAACAGAAAAACCGGCGCGTTTACCAATTGCTTGGCTTTGCCGGCTATGCTGATCATCCGGCCCATTGAACCGGGACGTATAAAATAAAGGGACGCTTCATGAAGAATTGCCTGGTCGTCGACGATTCGAAGGTCATCCGCAAGGTGGCTCGCCACATTCTGGAATCACTCGACCTGACCGTCAGCGAAGCGGTGGACGGGCAGGATGCCCTGACCCAGTGCGAGGCTTCCGCCCCGGACGTGGTCCTGCTCGACTGGAACATGCCGGTCATGAGCGGGATGGAGTTTCTCCAGGCGCTGTCGAGCGCGAAGATGGCGGCGCGGCCCAAGATCATTTTCTGCACCACCGAAAACGGCATCAGCCATATCAAGGCAGCGGTCGAGGCCGGGGCGGACGAATATGTGATGAAGCCGTTCGATCGTGAAACGCTGGAAAGCAAACTGGCGATCGTCGGCGTCATCTAGCCGGGCGGCCTGCCTGCCCTGTTCAAGGAGTATTCCCAGCCTTCCCTTCATCTTTCGTGCGGAAAGACCCGTGATGACCGTCAACATGCCGATCATGACCAGTGACAGGAGCGCGCGCACGCAGGTGCGCACTTTGGTTGTGGACGATTCGGTCGTCGTGCGAACCGTGATCGAGCGTATCCTGAACGCCGATCCGGCCTATGCCGTGGTCCATAAGGCCAGCAATGCCGAACAGGCGCTGGGCTATGTCGCCGACAATGATGTCGATCTGGTGCTGTTGGACATCGAATTGCCGGGGCAGAGCGGGCTGGCCGCGCTGCCCGCCATTCTGCGCGCCAACGGGCAGGTGAAGGTCGCGATCCTTTCGGGCAAGTGCGAGGAAGGCAGCGCGGCGGCGATCGAGGCGCTGGCGCTGGGCGCAAGCGACATCGTGTCGAAGCCGGGCAGCGGCAGTTTCGGCGAAAATTTCCCCCAGGCACTGATCGAACGGCTCAACCGGCTGTTTGCCGACAGGCCCGCGCCGCAGGCACCATCGCGCCCGGCGATGCCGCCGGTGGTACAGCCTGCCGCGCAACCGATCGCGTGCCTGGGCATTGGCGCATCGACGGGCGGCATTCATGCGCTGGCGCAGCTTTTTGCGGGCCTTGCCGCACCGCTGGGCGTGCCGGTGTTGCTGACCCAGCATCTGCCGGCAAGCTTCACTGTCTATTTCGCGCAACAACTGGCGCGGATGACCAGCCTGAAAGTGCATGTCGCGCAAACCGGCGATACGCTGATGCCCGATACCGTCTATGTCGCGCCGGGTGACGCCAATCTGATATTGCGGCGGGGATTGCACGGGCGGGTGACGATCATCTTAAACTCCGAACGCACGCCTGCGGGCAATTTGCCCGGTGTCGATCCGATGTTCGCCAGCATGGCCGACGTCTATGGCGCGGGTGCCGCCGGGGTCGTGCTGACCGGCATGGGGCGCGACGGGACCGTGGGAGCGCGCGACATCGTGGCCGCTGGCGGCTGGATCGTGGCGCAGGATGAAGCGAGCAGCGTGGTGTGGGGAATGCCGGGATCGGTCGCGGGGGCAGGGTTGACCTGCGCCGTGATGGAACCGCAGGCGATCATGGATTTCGTCGCAAGACGCGGGAAGGTTTTTGTTTGATGGTCATGCCGCCGCCCTCCGCTTCTGCTGCGTTTCAGGGGGCCGCGCGCGTCCTGTCGGGCCTGCTGGAAGCGCGCACCGGGCAGATATTGTCGGAAGGGCGCGCATGGCGGATGGAAACCGCGCTGCGCCCGGTCATGCGGACCCATGGCCTGACCGACATGGACGAACTGGCCGCCCGTTTGCTGCGCAAGGGGGATACGGGGCTGGAAGCCGATGTGGTCAACGCGCTGCTCAACAATGAAAGCAGCTTCTTTCGCGACCTCCAGATTTTCGACATGATTCACCGCCAGATCCTGCCCGCCATCCACGCCGATCGGCCGGATCGGACGCTGCGGATCTGGAGCGCAGGCTGTTCGACGGGGCAGGAGGCCTATTCGCTGGCGATCCGCCTGCGTAACGACGCCGCGCGCTGGAGCGGGTGGCGGATCGAGATATTGGCGACCGACATTTCCACCGCCGCGATCGAGCAGGCGCGATCGGGCATATTTTCGCAGATGGACGTACAGCGCGGCCTGGGCGTCGGCGACCTCATCAAATGGTTCGAACCTGCGGGGGAAGATTGGCGGGCCAGCCCCGAACTGCGCCGGATGATCGATTTCCGCCACGATAATCTGTTCGATGCCAAGGCGCCGAGCGGTGCCTACGACCTGCTGCTATGCCGCAACGTGCTGCTCTACTTCACGCCGGAACGGCGGCAGGCGGTGTTGCAATTGCTGGGTCGGCACAGCCATGCCCGGTCGATATTGCTGCTGGGCGCGGGCGAAACCGTGATTGGCCATGGCGATGATTTCACCGCCCATCCCGATTTCCGCGGCGGCTATGCGCGGCAGGCGGCCGTGCCGGACGGGACGATGGGCCGGGTGCGGCGCGCGGGGTAACTGCGCAACGCGCTTGATTGCCGTGCGGCTCTGCGTCATTGTCCCTGTCAACGTGGCTTCTGGTGAAGCTGGCCGTAAAGGACGCAATGCGTTGGATGCTCTGGTAACTGGCCTTTCCCGATGACCGACATGCCGATGATCGAAACGCCGTCGCCCAATTTCGATGAGCGCAGCCTGCCCATCACCATGCTGGTGCTGCACTATACCGGGATGCCGGATGCTGCGAGCGCGATCAACTGGCTGGCCAATCCCGAATCCAAAGTGTCGGCCCATTATGTCGTGACCGAAGATGGCCAGATCATCCGCATGGTCGATGAAGCCAAGCGGGCGTGGCACGCGGGCCGATCGCACTGGCGCGGGATGGACGACATCAACAGCGCCAGCATCGGCATAGAGATCGTCAATCCGGGGCATGAATGGGGCTATCGCCCTTTCCCCGAAGCGCAGATGGGGTCGTTGATCCCGCTGGTCCATGCCATCGTCCAGCGCCATGGCATCACGCGCGGCAATATCGTCGGCCACAGCGACATTGCGCCCGCGCGCAAGCAGGATCCGGGCGAGCTGTTCCCCTGGGCGCAACTGGCGCGGTTGCGGCTGGCGCTGCCGCGCCCGACCAAGAATCTGATGGACCCGCACTGGACCGACAGCGGCTTCATGCTGGCGCTGGAACGCTTTGGCTATGACATTGCCGATCCGCAGGCCGCGGTGGTCGCATTCCAGCGTCGCTTCCGTCCAGAAGTAATCGACGGGGTGATTTGTGGCGAATGTCGCGCCATCCTGCTCGCGCTGTTGCTGCCCAAGCCCAGGGGCGATGAATAAGTGGGGTGACTCATGGCCGCCAAGCCGATAGAGGCGAGCGCGCCAGAGGGCCGGGCGGCCGCGGCGTGGCGGGTAACTTCCACGGCGAGGAAAGTCCGGGCTCCACGAAATGACGGTGCCGGTTAACGACCGGCTGGAGCGATCCAAGGGACAGTGCAACAGAAAGCAGGTCGCCTCAGTCTTTTAGACTAAGCCTTCGGGCGGGCGAAATTGAAAGGGTGCGGTAAGAGCGCACCGCGTCTGCGGCAACGCAAGGCGGCACGGTAAACCCCACCGGGAGCAAGACCGAATAGGGACGGCGCGCGATGTCAAAATCGCTAGGCCAGTTTCGGCTGAGATCGTCCGGGTTGGTTGCTTGAGGAACGGAGCAATCCGTTCCCTAGAGGAATGGTCGCCTATCCTTCGACGCAGGTCGCGGGTGGACAGAACCCGGCTTACAGGCCCTCTGGCATTTATTTGAGATATTTTGCCGCACCGGCCCGCCCCCCCCCACCCGGCCACCCACAGAATATCCTGAACGGATGGCCGGGCGGGGGGGGGGCGGTGCGGACTGCAAAATCTGCTCTTTCGCGCATTTCCCAACAGGCTCTCAGCAAATATTGCAGGTGGGGTGGCTTTCCGCCCGCACCTTCCCTAATTCGGAACCATGGCACGAAACAGCCGATCCAATGACTGGGGCTTTCCCCGCTGGCGCGCCTATGGTGCATCGCGTGAGGCGCAGCGCGTCCGCATGTGCGACCGCTTTGGTTGCGACCAGCCGGGCGACTGCCCCGCGCCCAAATCCCCCAACAGCCCGGAACGCTGGTATTTCTGCCCCGATCATGCGGGCGAATATAACCGCAACTGGGACTATTTTCAGGGACTGGACCAGGAAGAGCGCGAACAGCGCGAGCGGGACGAGCGACGCGACGCGGGCGGTTATCAGGGCAGCGCCTATCATAGCTGGGGCGGGCCGGGCGACGGCAGCCGTTCGCGCGACGAAATGCACGCGCTCAAGGCGCTGGAACTGGAAGACGATGCCGATTTCGAGGCGGTCAAGAAAAGCTGGCGGCGGCTGGCCAAGGAGTTTCACCCCGACGTCAAGCCCGGCGACGCGCAGGCAGCGGTGATGTTTCAGGCGATTCAGGCAGCCTATGAAGTGTTGCGCACCGCCGAGGAACGGCGGACCTGGAAGCCGCGCGGCGCAGTCGATTGAGGATGGACTGTTGAAGGACAGGGTCCGTTCCAACTGGCAGAATGCCGTGCTGATATGCCGCAAATGCGAAAAGAAGCTGGACGGTGGCTTCGGTCCGAAAGGGAATGAGCGGCTGGCCAAGGCGCTGCGGCGGCATTTGTCGCTGGGCAAGGGGCGCAAGGCAGCGGCGGGCATCGTCGAGGTCAGCTGCCTTGGCGTATGCCCCAAAGGGGCCGTGACCATCGTCAATGGCGCGCAGAGCCGCGACTGGTTGCTGGTGCAGCCGGGCGCGGATCTGGATGCGCTGGGTCAGGCATTGGGGCTGACTGGCGACACGCCCTAAGCGGCTCAATCCACGCTGCTTTTCAACATCGTTAATCCAATACTTACCAATCTATCCTAATCGGATGGAATGTCTCGATCTTCCTCCTTTCGACGCTGGTTGCCCTTGTTGGCGCAATCTGTTTTGGTCCTTGTCGGGCTGGTCGGCCTTTATGCCGTTCCACCGGCACAAGGCCGCATGGTGCTGGTGCCGCTATCGGCGCAGGGGCGTGCGACGCTTGCCGCCGTCGCGATCGACCATGGCGCGCGGCTGGTCGCGGCAGGCCCATGGACGGGTTCCCTGCTGGTCGATGGACAGCGCGACCTGCTGGTCGGGCCATTGCTGCGCCATGGCGTCATCGCCCTGTCCAGCGCGGCGCGTGGATGCGGGGAGTCCGGTCGATGAGTGCCGAAACGAGCCTTACCCGATTGCGGCTTCAGGGATTGCGGGTGCTGCTGTTTGCCAGTTGGCTGTGGACGCTGATGCTGGGCGTTGCGACGCTGTTGCTGCCCGGCGTGCATGGCGGGCAGGCGCTGGCGCTGTCGATGCTGGTCAACATCCTGCCGACCCTTATGCTGCTCCAGCAGCGCACCGACATCGTCGCGCGGCTGGCCATGGGGACGCTGGCGGCGGTGCAGCCTGCCATCGGCCTGTTCCTGCTGTCGGGCCATGCGTGGCAGATGGACGGGCATATGTATTTCTTCGTGGCGCTGGCGGGGCTGGCGCTGCTGTATGACTGGCGGCCGATCTGGCTGGGTGCCGGGTTGGTGGCGCTGCATCATCTGGTGCTGAACTTCATCGTGCCGACTTGGGTGTTTCCCGGCGGCAGCGACCTGGAACGGGTGGCGATCCATGGTGTCGCCGTCATCCTGCAAGCGGCGGTGCTGAGCTATCTGACCGTGCGTCTGCGTGCGATGTTGCGTGCGCTCGATGGCCATATCGAACAATCATCCCGTCTGACCGAGCAGGCACAGGCAGGGCGCGGTGCGGCCGAAGCGGCGATGGTGGCGAGTCGCGATGCGGATGCGCGCGAAGCGGCGCTGCGGCGCACGCAGGAAAAGGATATGGCGCGGATGGCGGCGGACCGGCGTGACGCGACGCTGGCGCTGGTGCGCGAATTTCGCGAATCGGTGTCGGGCATCGTCGGCGCGGTCGGGGCGGCGACGCATGAACTGGAAGAATCGGCCCAGTTGCTGAACGGTCTGGCCCGGCGGGCCAGCATGGGAACAGGCGAAACGGTGGCGGCGGCCGAACAATCCTCTGCCAGCGCCGCATTGCTGGCCCGGCGGATCGAGCGTTTGTCCCAGTCGATCACGGCCATCGCGACTGCGGCCCAGCAGCAGGCGACGCTTGGCGGCGAAGCGCAGCGCGTGTCGAGCGCCGGGCATCTGGCGGTGCAGGACATGGAAGGACGCACTGCGTCGATCACCAGCTTTGCCGATTCGATCAACGATATTGCGTCCCGTACCAACTTGCTGGCGCTCAACGCCACGATCGAGGCGGCGCGGGCCGGCGATGTCGGACGCGGTTTTGCCGTGGTCGCGGGAGAGGTCAAGCAATTGGCCAGCCAGACAAGCAGCGCCACGGGCGAAATCCAGTCGCTGGCATGGTCGGCACGGCAGGGCGCGGGCGTCGCGCGCGAAGCCTTGTCCGATGTGGCGGGGGCCGTCGAACAATTGGCGGACGCGGCCGATGCTATCCAGCGCGCCGCCGCCGATCAGCGCGATGCGACGGCGGCAATCAACCAGTCGGCGCAGGATACCGCGCGCGATGCGACCGAAATGACGCGCCAGATGGAGGGCGTGGCCGATGTCGCGCGCAACACCGAAAGCCTGTCGGACCGAGTGTCGAGCGCGGCGACTGGCCTGTCGCGGACGGCGCAGAATCTGCAACGGGCGACCGATCTGTTCGTGGCCCAGCTGGAAGCGGCGTGAGCGCTGTTAGCCCGCGCGCCTGATCGGTTCGCCGGTCGAGCGCGCCCCATCTGCGAGGGGGTAGAGCCGCTTGTTTTCCCGGTCGATCCGATCGGTCAGCGCGGTCAATATGCGGGCGGTTTCCGAACAGAAACCGCTCCAGTCGCGGGCAACGCGATCATCGCTCCATGCCGACATATAAGTGGCAAAGGCGTCGGCCAGCGCGCCGGTTTCGGTCTGAAGCCGGGCAGCGGTATCGCGGACCTGAGTATCACCCGATTTTTGCAGCGCGGGGTAGAGTATGCGATCTTCGAGCGCCAGATGGGCCATCAACTGGCGTGCCAGTTGCCATCGAATCGCCCCGACCTGGGCCGGATGCGCCACATTGGCGGTCGCCTGCGTCAGCTGTTTCGCCGTCAGGCTGATATCGTCATGCTGACGGCGCAGTTCGGTCAAGTCCATCATGTGACATCTCCGTCCCTACGGAAATCATGATGGCTGGCGCGCCTTAATAAAAGATTGTGTTCCCGCCATTATGGGCGGGAAAGGCAAGACGCCCGGTCCCAATGGGAACCGGGCGTCATGTTCCTGTCAGGCCGGCTGGTCGGCGCGGCTGGCGCCTTGACCGTCCAGATTTTCCGCTGCAAAATCCCAGTTGATCGCTTCCTTCAGCAGCTTTTCGGCATAGGCGGGGCGCAGGTTGCGATAGTCGATATAATAGGCATGTTCCCATACATCGAGGATCAGCAGCGGCGCATGGTCTTCATGCGCGACGGGGGTGTCGGCGTCATGATAGCTGGTGACTTCCAGCTTGCCGTCCTTGAGGATCAGCGCAGCCCAGCCGCTGGCGAAATGGCCGACGGCCTCCGCCTTCATCTTGTCGATCAGGGCGTCGACCGAACCGAAAGCGTCCTCGATCTTGGCCAGCAGGTCGCCGGTCGGCGCGGTCTTGGTCGGCGACAACGACTTCCAGTAGAAGGTGTGGTTCCAGATCTGGCCGACCTGGTTGAACAGACCGCCCTTGGCCGTCTTGATCAGTTCGACCAGCGACTTGCCCTGAAGGCTTGCGTCGGCGGCGACCAGTTCATTGGCCTTCACGACATAGGCATTGTGATGCTTGCCATGATGGAAATCGAACGTTTCGACCGACAGGATGTCGCCGAAAGCGTCCTTGGCATAGGGCAGGTCGGGAAGAACAAAGGCCATGGCGGAACTCCTCGGTTTCGTAATGGGGACGGTCGCACAACGGCTGGCGCGGCCGATTGGTTCAATGGACCGGATCATGGTCCGGGCGGGGCGCTGGCGCGACCGCCCTTGTCCCATATGCGCACCCTGCGCCCATGAAAACCCATATGTGACTATTGCGAAACGATTGCAGAAACGGCCGGCAATTATCCCTGCGGCGGGGTGGTTTCACCCACTTCGTCGCTGTCCAGCCCGTCGCCCAGATTAAGGCCGTGGCGCATCAGCATCGGCACATTGGCAGCGGCAAAGACGACCGAAACGATGGTGACGCCCCACACCTTGACCGCCAGCCATGTGTCGAAGTCCATCGAACGGCGCATGGCTTCGTTGGCAATGGCCATGCCCACGAAGAACAAGGCCCAGTTGCGCGACAGCTTCATCCAGCCGGTGTGCGACAATCCGTCATAGGCGGCCTGAAGCAGATATTTGAGCAGCGGCTGGCCGCGCAGCAACCCGGCGAACAGCATCAGCGCAAAGAAGCTGTAGATGATCGTGGGTTTGAGCTGAATGAAGCGCTGGTCGTGGAAATAGATGGTCAGCCCGCCGAAAAACAGGATCAGCATCGCCGACAGCCACAGCATGGGCGACACCCGGCCCAGCTTCACCTTGGATATGATGACGGCAATGACGATCGCGGCCATGAAGGCGGCGGTGCCGACCGTCATCGCGGTGATCGGATTGCCCCACCCCCAGATCCAGCCGGCCCCCTTATAGGTCAGGAAGAATATCAGCAGCGGCCCGAAATCGAGCGCCAGGCTGAGCGTGCCGCCATGTTTGGGCGGCTGGGTGGGCTTGGTGGTGGTCATCAAAATCGCTCCGTCATCCCAGCGAAGGCTGGGATCCCACTTTTCTTCGCGGTGGTCAGAAGGAAGGGAGATGCCAGCCTGCGCTGGCATGACGAAAGGAGGGCATCACCGCGCATAGGCGGTCCCGGCAATGGCGCGGGCCATGTCGCCTGCATCGAACGGGCGCAGATCCTCGATCTTTTCGCCCACGCCAATGGCATGGATGGGCAGGCGATATTTCTCCGCCGCCGCGACCAGCACGCCGCCGCGCGCCGTGCCGTCCAGCTTGGTCATGACCAGGCCAGTGACTTGCGCGACTTCCTTGAAAACCTCGATCTGGTTCAATGCATTTTGTCCCGTTGTGGCATCCAGCACCAACACAACGTCGTGGGGGGCCGCCGGGTTCAACCGGCCCAGCACTCGGCGCACCTTGGCCAGCTCGTCCATCAGCTCGGTCTTGTTCTGCAAACGCCCGGCAGTGTCCACGATCAGCACGTCGATGCCGGTCGCCGTTGCCTGCTTGACCGCGTCGAACACGATGCCCGCCGCGTCGCCGCCTTCCTTGCCCGCGACGATGGGGATGCCCAGGCGATCGGCCCATATTTTAAGCTGGCCGATGGCCGCCGCGCGGAACGTGTCGCCCGCCGCCAGCATCACGCCATAATCCTGTTCCAGAAACTGGCTGGCCAGCTTGGCGATGGTCGTGGTCTTGCCCGAACCATTGACGCCGATCACCAATATCACCTGCGGCCGGGGAAAAGCTTCTATTTCCAGCGGGCGGGCGACCGGGGCCAGCACCTTCTCGATTTCCTCCGCGATGATTTCGCGCAGATAATCCTCGGTCAGTTCCTTGTTAAAACGCCCGGCGGCCAGCCGTTCGCGCACGCGCCCGGCCATGGCGGGGCCAAGGTCGGTCATGATCAGCGCTTCCTCGATCTCGTCGAGGGTCTGGTCATCGAGTGCGGCCTTGCCGAAAAGGCCGGTGAGATTTTCGCCGAGCTTGTCGGACGTGCGCTTCAATCCGCCAAAGAGGCGATCGCGCCAGCTGGTTCCTGTGTCAGTCATTGCCCGACCTCTTGCGCGATCAGGACGCCCTTCTCAAGCCCCGTGATCGTTGCGGCCACGATGGCGCCGGGCGTTTGCGGCGTGGCAAAACGGACCGGCGCGAAATTTTCGGCGTGGCCGCGCGCGCCGCTCAGTTCGACCAGCATCGATTGGCGCGTGCCGACCAGCGATGCCAGCCACGCTTCCCGTTGCCCTTCGCACGCGGCGCGCAGGCGGGCGGCGCGCGCCTTGATAATTGCGCGATCCACCTGCGGCATCCGCGCGGCGGGGGTGCCGGTGCGCGGCGAATAGGGAAAGATATGGCCGTGGACGATCTGGCAATCGGCCACCAGCGCCAGGCTGTTTTCGAACATCGCGTCATCTTCGGTCGGGAAACCGGCGATGATGTCCGCGCCAATGCTGATGTCCGGGCGCGCGCTTTTGAGCCGCTCCACGATGCGCACCGCGTCGGCCCGGCTGTGGCGGCGCTTCATGCGCTTGAGGATCATGTCGTCGCCCGCCTGCAACGACAGATGCAAATGCGGCATCATGCGCGGTTCGTGGGCGATCAGGTCGAACAGGCGTTCGTCAATTTCCACACTGTCGATGGACGACAGGCGCAGGCGGGGCAGGTCCGGCACGCCCTTCAATATCCGTTCGACCAGAGAACCCAGCGACGGGCTGCCCGGCAGGTCGGGGCCATAGCTGGTGACATCCACCCCGGTCAGCACGATTTCGCGATAGCCCGCATCCACCAGTTCGCGTGCCTTGTCCACGACTGCGCCGGCCGGAACGGAGCGGCTGTTGCCCCTGCCATAGGGGATGATGCAAAAAGTGCAGCGATGGTCGCAACCATTTTGCACCTCCAGAAAGGCGCGGGCATGATCGGCAAAGGCGCTGGCCATATGGGGCGCAGTGTCGCGCACGGCCATGATGTCGGCGACGCGGATTTTCTCCGGCATTATCCCGGCGAACGCCGGGCTTTCGCGTTCTTCACTCCGCGTCCTCTGCGCCTCTGCGCGCAAAATATTCTCTTCGCGCAGAGGCGCAGAGGACGCTGAGAAAAAAGGGTCCGGCTGTCGCCGGGATGACGGAAGATAGGCTTGCGCCTCCAGCTTTTCCCGGTTGCCCAGCACCAGATCGACTTCGGCCATTGCCCCAAAGGTTTCCGGGTCGGTCTGCGCGGCGCATCCGGTGACGATGATCCGTGCGTCGGGCTGTTCGCGCCGGGCGCGGCGGATCGCCTGCCGGGTCTGACGCACCGCCTCTGCCGTCACGGCGCAACTGTTGACGACGACCAGCCCGTCCTGCGCGCCAGCCATATCCCTTATGGCCTCGCTCTCCGCAATGTTGAGGCGGCAGCCCAGCGTGATGATGTCGGGTCCGGCCATGGCTTAAAAGCGCGACCAGTCCGCCTCGCCATCGAACACATGGGTGGCCGGACCAGTCATGCTGATAGTGCCGCCCGGCGTCCAGTCGATGATCAGGTCACCGCCCGGCAGGCTGACGGTCACGGGACCGCGCACCAGCTTGCGGCGCACGGCGGCAACGGCCGTGGCGCACGCCCCGGTGCCGCAGGCGCGGGTCAGGCCAGCGCCCCTTTCCCAAACGATCAGGCGGATATGATCGTCGCCCATAACCTGTGCGAAATTCACGTTCACGCGGGCGGGAAAGAGCGGGTCGGTTTCGATGATCGGGCCAAGCCGGGCCGTGTCCACCGCGTCCAGATCCTCCACGAAGAAGATGACATGCGGATTGCCGACATTGACGGCGGCAGGCGCAGGCAGGTCTTCCCAACTCGCGCTCATGGTCAGCGTGTCCATGGCATAGGCCAGCGGGATCGCGTCCCAATCGAAACGCGGCGCCCCCATATCGACGCGCGCGCCGCCATCGATCACCTTTGCGTCGAGCAGGCCCGCGCGCGTGCGGATCAGCACATCGCGGCCTACGAACAACGGCACGCAGCGGGTGGCGTTGCCGCACGCCTCCACTTCGCTGCCGTCGGCGTTGAATATCTGCATCGAAACATCTGCATCGTCGGCGTTGCCAATCAGGATCAACTGGTCGCACCCGATCCCGGCATGACGATCGGCAATAGCGCGCGCGCGCCCCTGCGTCATCTCCACCGCATCGACGCGCGCGTCGATCACGACAAAGTCGTTGCCCAGGCCATGCATTTTGGAAAAGCGTCCCATGATGGCCGCGCATGTAGGGTATAGCGGGTCAAAATGCCACAACCTCCGTTCGGGCTGAGCTTGTCGAAGCCTTGCCTTTCTGATTTCCTCCCGCAATGCCCTTCTGGACCTATATGCTCCATTGCAACCGTGGTGCTCTTTATGTCGGGCACACCGACAATTTGGAGCAACGTATCGCCCAGCATGAGCATGGCGCTATTCCAGGATTTACGGCAGACCGTTTGCCGGTGAAGCTGATCTGGTCTGAATATTTTTCCACCCGTATCGAAGCGCTTGAGATGGAGCGGCGAATCAAAGGCTGGAGTCGCGCCAAGAAGCTGGCGTTGGTTCGTGGTGATTGGGATCGGATCAGTCTGTTGGCGCGCAGCAAGGGGAAGGGCAAGGCTTCGACAGGCTCCGCCCGAACGGGAAAAGAGGATTGTCATGGCGATTAAGATGCACGCTTCGCTGGCGGTCCATCCCGGCGATTGGCTCAAGACCGAAATTGTCGCGGCGCATGGCCTCAAAGTCGGCGATCTGGCCGATCATCTGTGCGTCACGCTCCAGACCGTCAGCCGCCTGCTCAATCAGCGGCAGGATTTGACGGCGGACATGGCGATCCGGTTCGAAAAGCTGTTCGGCATTGACGCGGATACGCTGGTGCGGATGCAGATGCGTCACGATCTGTCACTGGCGCGGCAACATGCCGATGCGCTGGAGGTCAAACCGCTGGCGGCGTGATGTTTAGCCCGCCACCACAGCCCGCTTCTGCCCATAGAGAAAATATACCGCCAGCCCCACCGCGTTCCACGCGAAGCAGGCCATGATCGTCTGCATCGGCAGGCTGATGAACAGATAGGCGCATCCCCCGATCGCGCCCAGCCCCACGAACCACGCGGCAGGCGTGCGGAACGGACGGCGCAAGTTGGGCGAGCGGCGGCGCAGGACGAGGAGGCAGGCACCCACGGCGGTGAATGCGATCAGCGTGCCCGCATTTGCCAGCGCGGCAATCTCGTCAATCGGCAGCAGGCCCGCGATGATCGCGACCAGCACGGCCGTCACGATGGTGATCCGCACCGGCGTTCCGCGCTTGGAAATCTTGGCCAGCGATTGCGGCAAAAACCCGTCGCGCGCCATGACCAGAAATATGCGGCTCTGGCCATAGAGGAAGCCGAGCAGCACAGTGGGCAGGGCGATGACGGCGGCGATGGCGACGATCCGCGCCACGCTGCCCTGACCCATTTCGCGCAGGATGAGGGCCAGCGGTTCGGGGCTGTCGGCAAAGCGGGTGAAGGGCATCGCGCCGATCGCGGCGGCAGCGACCAGGACATAGATGATGGTGCAGACGATCAGCGACCCGACGATGCCGATGGCCAGGTCGCGGTCCGGGTTCTTGGCTTCTTCCGCCGCCGTCGAAATCGCGTCGAAACCGTAAAAGGCGAAGAAGATGATCGCGGCGGCGGCCATGACGCCGCGCTCGACCCCGTCCGGTCCCATATGTTTGGCAAAGCCGAACGGCATGAACGGCTCCAAATTCTGCGCGTCGAAGGCAGGCAGGGCGAACCAGACGAACAGGCTCAACGTCGCGATCTTGATCAGCACCAGTACGCTGTTCAGCCGCGCGCTTTCATGGGTGCCGAGCATCAGCAGGCCCGCGACTACCGCAATGATGAAGATGGCGGGCAGGTTGATGATGCCGCCCAGTTCCGGCCCCTGCGTCAGGCTGACGGGAAAACCGATGCCGGTCAGCAACGGCGCGGCATAGCCCGACCAGCCGACCGCCACCGTCGACACGACCAGCGAATATTCCAGAATGAGGCTCCACCCCACGACCCAGGCGATCCCTTCGCCCAGCGCGACATAGCTATAGCTGTAGGCGCTGCCCGCCGCGGGCATCATGGTCGACAATTCGGCATAGGCGAGGGCGGCGCAGGCGCAGATCGCGCCCGCAATGGCAAAGGAGAGCAGAACGGCAGGCCCGGCCCGGTCCGCGCCGACGCCGATCAGCGTCAATATGCCCGTGCCGACGATCGCCCCCACGCCCAGCGCCAGCAGATGCGGCCAGGACAGGGTTCGCGCCAGCCGCTGCTGGTCGCCGCTCGGCGTCATCGCCTCCATCGGCTTGCGGCGTGTCCAGCTCATGGTGCGGTTCCCTCATCATCCCTCATGCCAGCGGCGGCTGGCATCCCTGTTTTTCTGGCGACACAGTGGTGCAAAAGAAAGCGGGATGCCAGCCTTGCGTGCCATGACGGGAAAGGCGGCGGCACGACTTGCGATTATCGCATGTCTGCGCTAAGGGCGCGTCTGCAATCGGGCGGGTTTCCGTTCGGTCCCTGACAAATCCATTGAGCGCGCACCCGGAAACGGGCCTGCATCAGGCGTTCTGCATGGACGCTGGTTGGCGAGGTTTCGCCCACCGGCGATTTTGTCGTTTTGGCGGGAATGCAAAGATTTTCAGGCCTTTGGGGCCAATTGAGGTGATGATGTTCGATTCGCTGAGCGATCGTCTGAGTGGGGTATTCGACAAGCTGCGTGGGCGTGGTGCGCTTACGGAGGACGATGTCCGCGCCGCGATGCGTGAAGTGCGAATCGCGCTGCTGGAAGCCGACGTCGCGCTGCCGGTCGTGCGCCAGTTCGTCGATCAGGCGACCGAACGCGCCGTGGGCAGCGACGTGCTGCGTTCGGTCACGCCGGGGCAGATGGTCGTCAAGATCGTCTCCGACACACTCACCGAAACGCTGGGTTCCGACACGTCGGACCTGATGATCGACGTCACCCCGCCCGCCGTCATCATGATGGTCGGCTTGCAGGGTTCGGGCAAGACGACGACGACCGCCAAGATCGCCAAGCGGCTGAAGGAGCGGGACCGTAAGAAAGTGCTGATGGCGTCGCTCGACGTCCAGCGCCCCGCCGCGCAGGAACAGCTGGCGGTGCTGGGCACCCAGTGCGACGTCGCGACCCTGCCGATCGTGCCGGGGCAACAGCCGGTGGACATCGCCCGTCGCGCGCTCCAGTCGGCCAAGTTGCAGGGCTTTGACGTCGTCATGCTCGATACCGCCGGTCGCCTGCATGTCGATCAGGCGCTGATGGATGAGATGAAGGCGGTCGCCGACGTGGCGACGCCTGCCGAAATCCTGCTGGTCGTGGACTCGCTGACGGGTCAGGATGCGGTCAATGTGGCGCAGAGCTTTACGAGCCAGGTGCCGCTGACCGGCGTGGTGCTGACCCGTATGGACGGCGACGCGCGCGGTGGTGCGGCGCTGTCGATGCGGGCGGTCACTGGCCGCCCGATCAAGTTCGCCGGCACCGGGGAGAAACTCGACGCGCTGGAGGTGTTCCATCCGCAGCGAGTCGCGCAGCGTATCTTGGGCATGGGCGATGTCGTATCGCTGGTCGAGCGCGCCGCCGAAAGCATCGACGCGGACGAAGCCGACAAGCTGGCCAAGAAGATGGCCAAGGGTCAGTTCGACATGAACGACCTGCGCGCGCAACTGGGCCAGATGCGCCGCATGGGCGGGCTGGGCGCGCTGGCGGGCATGTTGCCAGGCCTGAAAAAGGCGCAGGCAGCGATGGCCAATAGCGGCGCGAACGACAAGACGCTGATCCACCTCGACGCGATGATCGGCTCCATGACGCCCAAGGAGCGGGAAAAGCCCGCCCTGATCAACGCCAAGCGCAAGATCCGCATCGCCAAGGGTGCCGGTCGCAGCGTGCAGGAAGTCAACCGTCTCCTGAAAATGCATCAGGAAATGGAAGGCGCGATGAAGAAGATCCGCAAGATGGGCGGCCTGAAAGGGCTGGCCAAGATGTTCACGGGTGGCGGCATGGGTGGCCTTGGCGGCCCGGATGGCGCAGGTGGTCCTCCCGACCTGTCGGGCCTTGGCGGCGCGCTGGGCGGATTGGGCGGCGGCAACATGCCAAAGCTTCCGCCCGGCTTTCAGAATTTCATGAAGAAATAATCAGTTCCAACATATCGGTTTGAAGTAGAAAGGTAAGTTCCATGGCAACGTCCATTCGTCTGTCGCGCGGCGGCTCCAAGAAGCGTCCCTATTATCGTATCGTCGTGGCCGACAGCCGCGCGCCGCGTGATGGCAAGTTCATCGAGCGTATCGGCAGCTATAACCCGGTCCTGCCCAAGGGCGATGAAAAGCGCGTCATTCTCGACACAGAACGCGCCAAGCATTGGGTTGCCGCCGGCGCGCAGCCGACCGACCGCGTCGCACGCTTTCTGGACGCCGCTGGCGTGAAGGAACGCCCCGCACGCAACAACCCGAACAAGGCAGTGCCGGGCCAGAAGGCCAAGGACCGCGCCGAAGATCGTGCGGCCAAGATCGCCGAAGCGCAGGAAGCTGCCGACGCTGCCCGCGCCGCAGCCGAAGAAGCCGCCAAGGCTCCTGTCGAAGCGCCTGTGGTTGAAGAAGCCGCTGCCGCTGAAGAAGCGCCCGCTGCCGAAGCGCCTGCCGAAGAAGCCGCCGCTGAAAAGACCGAGGGCTGATCCTCTTGACCGACAAGCCCGTCACGCTCGCCGCGATCATCGGGGCGCATGGGGTGGCGGGCGAAGTCCGTCTGAAACTGTTTGGCGAAGGGGCCGAAAGCCTCAAAGCCTATGGCAGTTTCGATGCGGCGGGGCGCACATTGACGTTGAAGTCGGTGCGCCCCAGCCCCAATGGCGCGGTCGCGCGTTTCGCCGAGGTGGAGACACGAAGCGCAGCCGAAGCCCTGCGCGGCACGGCGCTTACCGTCCCGCGATCCGCCCTGCCGCCTTTGGGCGAGGGCGAATATTATCATGCCGACGTGATCGGCCTGCCCTGCACGTCCAGCGAGGGCGAAGCCTTGGGCGACATCATCGCGATCGAAAATTTCGGCGCGGGCGACGTGATCGAAATCCAGCGCCCGTCCTTGGATGACAAGCCCGGCAAGCGCTTCATGGTGCCGATGCACGCAGTCACACTGTCGGACGATGCGGCTATGATTGACGCGCTGTTCGTGGAATAGTATATACTTTCTGTATATACGAAAGGCGCGATCATGGGCGAAGAATATCGGGCCAGGATTTTCAAGTCGGGCAACAGCCTGGCCTTGCGCCTGCCAAAGGCGCTGGGCTTGGCCGAAGGCGAGGAAGTCGTTCTGCTTCCCCATGAAGATGGCAGCATCTCTTTCTGGAAAGAAGATCAGGCACGACAGGTTTTCCTCGCGCTTTACGGCAGCATGTCGACTGACTTCATGCAGGATGGACGCGGCGATACCGAACAGGCAGACCGCGACTGGACGTCCGGTGCGCCGCAAGCCGCATGACCAGCGGCTATCTGCTCGACACGAATGTCTGCATCGACTTTCTGCTGGGACGCAGCGCCGCACTGGTGGAACGGGTGGGCAACAGCTTTGGCGCGCTGGCGGTATCGGCAATCACGGCGGCGGAATTGCGCGTGGGCAGTCGCACGTCCAGCGATCCAAAGGGCGATATGCGCCGGGTCGATACGTTTCTTTCGATGCTCGACATTGCGCCGTTCGATGCGCGCGCAGCCGCAAGCTATGCTGATGTCGTGCGTCATGTCGGCGTGCGGCGCAAAAGTTTCGATCGGCTGATCGGGGCGCAGGCGCTGCTGCTCGGCCTGACGCTGGTGACCTGCAACGAACGCGATTTTGCCGACATTTCCGGGCTTAGGCTGGAGAACTGGACATTATGATCCGCGCGATTCTCCTCCTGCTCCTCGCGATCATCCCCGCCACGGCCCACGCGGCCGACCCCGCCAAAATCGCCGCTGTCATCCCCGACATCGACCGCATCTTCGCCGAGTTTCAGGTGGACAGCCATGCCCCCGGCCTTGTCTACGGCATCGTTGCGGACGGGCGGATGGTCCATGTAAAGGGGCTGGGCGTGCAGGATCTGGTCGACAAACGCCCGGTCACGCCCGACAGCCTGTTCCGCATCGCGTCGATGACCAAGGCGTTTACGGCACTTGCCATCCTGAAACTGCGCGACGACGGGAAACTGGGGCTGGACGATCTGGCCGAAACCCATGTGCCGGAACTGCGCAACTGGACCTATCCGACCAGGGACAGCCCGCGCATCCGCATCCGCGACCTGCTGACCCACAGCGCGGGCTTTGTGGACGACAACCCGTGGGGCGACCGGCAGACGCCATTGCCGCAGGCCGACTTCACGAAGATGCTGGCGCAGGGCGTGCCGTTCAGCACCGCGCCCGGCACGGCCTATGAATATAGCAATTTTGGCTATGCGCTGCTGGGGCGGGTCATAGCCAACGTGTCGGGGCAGCCCTATCGCCGCTATGTCGAACGCACGCTGCTCACTCCGCTGGGCATGGCGTCCAGCGGCTATCAGATGAGCGAATGGCCGCTGAAGCGCCGCGCGATCGGTTATCGCTGGGCGGACGGCCACTGGACGCAGGAACCGACGATGGCCGATGGCGCGTTCGGCGCAATGGGTGGGTTGCAGACCAGTGCGAATGATTATGCGCGCTGGGTCGCCTTCCTGCTGTCGGCCTGGCCCGCGCGCGACGATGCGGAGGCAGGTCCGGTGGCGCGCGCGTCGGTGCGGATGCTGGCGCAGGGCAGCAATTTCGTGACGCTGGCGCAGCGTAACGGCACGAGTGGGCCGAGCGCCTGCCGTCAGGCGGCGGCCTATGGCTTTGCGATGCGGGTGGCGCAGGATTGTGACCTGGGCCTGACGCTGGCGCATGGCGGCGGCTATCCCGGCTATGGCAGCCATGTGATGCTGATGCCCGACCATGGCGTGGGCATTTTCGTCTTTACCAACCGGACTTATAATGGCGGCAGCGGCGCGGCCTGGGACGCGGCGGTGGCGCTGCATCGGGCGGGCGCGCTGATCGCGCGGACGCTGCCGGTGTCGGCGTTGCTGGCCGATGGCTATGGCGCGGCTGCCCGCATCTATGCGGCGGGCGATGTGCTGGCGGCGCGGGACAGGCTGGCGATGAACTTCCTGATGGACGCCGACGCCGCACATTGGGCGCGCAAACTGGCGGCGCTGAAAAGCGAAGTCGGCGCCTGCCGCAGCGACGCGCCGATCGTCGCCACCGGCGCGCTGTCGGGGCGCTTCACCTGGACGTGCGAAAAGGGGCGGGTCGCAGGCACGATCCTGCTCGCCCCCACGCCGACAGCGCAGATTCAGGAATGGAAGATCGCGATCAAGACGCCCTGAACTGGACGTCTTTGCGCCATTGTCCTAAGTGCTGCGCCATGGCAAAAATCCTGACGGCTCTTTATTTGGTGATGATGCTGGCGGCTGGCTGGCGCTTGTTCGGGCTGGGCTGGTCGCGCGGCATCAAGATCGTAACGGCGGTGGCGGTGCTTCTGCCGCTGCCATTGCTGCTGATCCTGCCCGCGCTGATGCAGCCGCAGCGCCCCTTTGCCGACCTGCTGCGCGCCATTGGCCTTGCGCTGCTGGTCTGCGGGGCGCTTTGCATTGCGGGCGGCTGGTCGGCGGCCTGGCTGCGGGCGCGGCGCAGATGAGCTTTGCCGCGCAGATATTGACGCTCTATCCGGAGATGTTTCCGGGGCCGCTGGGCGTATCGCTGGCGGGCAGGGCGCTGATGGAGGGGAAATGGTCGTGCGATCCCATCTGTATCCGCGACTTTGCCACCGACAAGCATCGCACGGTGGACGATACGCCTGCGGGCGGCGGCGCGGGCATGGTGTTGCGCGCGGACATAGTAGCATGCGCGGTCGACCATGCGCTGGAACGCCGCCCGGACCTGCCCGTGCTGGCGATGACGCCGCGCGGCGCGCCGATTACGCAAGCCCGTGTGCGCCAACTGGCGGAGGGGTCGGGCGCAACCATCCTGTGCGGCCGGTTCGAGGGATTTGACGAACGGATTTTCGACGCCCGCCCGATTGAGCAGGTCAGCATGGGCGACATCATATTGTCCGGCGGGGAAATGGCCGCGCTGCTGCTGCTGGATGCTTGCGTCAGGCTGCTTCCCGGTGTAATGGGCGCGGCTTCCAGTGGGGTGGAGGAGTCCTTTGAAACGGGGCTGCTTGAATATCCCCACTATACCCGCCCGGTAGAATGGGAGGGACGCACGATCCCGCAGGTGTTGCGATCGGGGGATCATGCGAAGATCGCTGCCTGGCGGAAACAAAGGGCGGATGATGATACACGGCTAAGGCGGCCGGACCTTTGGGAACGTCACACTGGCGTTCGGGTCGAGTCGCCCTCTGGTGCGCAACGCGACTTGAAGGACTGACCATGAACATCCTCCAGCAGATCGAGGCGGAAAACATCGCTGCCCTCGGCAAGACCATCCCTGAATTCCGTCCCGGCGACACGCTGCGCGTCGGCGTGAAGGTCGTCGAAGGCGAACGGAGCCGCGTCCAGAATTACGAAGGCGTGTGCATCGCGCGTTCGAACAAGGGCATGGGTTCCAACTTCACCGTGCGCAAGATTTCGTTCGGCGAAGGCGTGGAGCGCGTATTCCCGCTTTATTCGCCCAACCTAGATTCGATCACCGTCGTTCGTCGCGGTGTCGTGCGTCGTGCCAAGCTCTATTATCTGCGCGGCCGCACCGGCAAGCGCGCGCGCATCGCCGAGCGCCGCGACGTCCGCACCGAAGGTTGATCCTTCGGCTGTCCTTTACCGGATAGCGCAGGCAGGCAAAGAAAAGGCGGTGGCTCCCCGGAGCCGCCGCCTTTTTCATGGGCGTCTTACCGGCGGCTGGTAAACCACAGCCCGCCCAGGCTGATCGCGGCGGCCGCTGACATATAGAGGCCGACCAGCGCCACACCCTGCGCCGCGATCAGCCAGGTGGCGACGATGGGTGCCAGCGCCCCACCAATGATTCCACCCAGATTGAACGAGAAGGACGCGCCGGTATAGCGCAGCTGGATCGGGAACAGGGCAGGCAGATATGCCCCCAGCGGCCCATAGACGAACCCCATCAGGAACAGCGCGAGGCTCAGGATCGCAAAGATCGGCAACAGCGCGCCGGTGCCGATCATCGGGCCAAAAATCAGCCCCATGAAGATCGTGCCGATACAGCCCCATGCCAGCACGCGGGTCGGGCTGGTCCTGTCCGCCCACCATCCAGCGATCACGATGCTGACCGCCATGAACAGGATCGCGCCGAGCTGCACCGACAGGAAGGCGCTGCGGTCGATTTTCAGCGCGGTGGTGCCGTATCCCAGCGCAAAGGCCGTCGCGATATAATAGATGGCAAAGCAGGCCACGACCGCAAAAGTGCCAGCGATCGCGGCACCCAGATGCTCTTTCAGCAAGGTGGCGAGCGGCATGGCGGGCGGTGGCGCATCCGCCTGCGCAGCGGCAAACTCAGGCGTTTCGGTCAGCTTCAGCCGCACCCAAAGGCCCAGAAACACCAGCACCGCGCTGCCCAGGAAGGGCAGGCGCCAGCCCCAGGCGAAAAACTCCGCGTCGGTCAGGATGGAGCCAAGGATCAGGAACAGGCCATTGGCCGCGATGAAGCCGACCGGCGCCCCCAGTTGCGGGAACATGCCAAAGCGTGCGCGCCATCCCGGTGGTGCGTTCTCCACCGCCAGCAGCGCCGCGCCGCCCCATTCGCCGCCCAGCCCCAGCCCCTGACCAAAGCGCAGCAGGCACAGGATCAGCGGCGCCCACCAGCCGATCTGCGCATGGGTCGGCAGGAAACCGATCGCCAGCGTGCATCCGCCCATCAGCATCAGCGACGTCACCAGTGTCGCCTTGCGTCCCACCCGGTCGCCATAATGGCCGAACACCGCTGCCCCCAGCGGTCGGGCGAGAAAGGCGAGGGCCAGGCTGCCATAGGACGCCATCAACTGCGCCGACGGGCTGGACGATGGGAAAAACAGCGATGGGAAGATCAGGCTGGCGGCGGTCGCATAGATATAGAAGTCGTAAAATTCGACTGCCGTGCCGATCAGGCTGGCCCCCAGCACCCGCTTGTGCCGCCACATTTCGCCGATGCCGCTTGCTTCCGCCATATCGTCTCGCCCCTAATTTCGTCATTCCAGTGCAGGCTGGAATCTCTGTTCTGGCGGCCATGCGCGCAGGAAAGTGAGATCCCAGCCTGCGCTGGGATGACGGTGTCTTATCGTTTGCGCTTCTGGTTCAGCAATTCATACGCCATCACCGCCGTCGCCACTGCTGCGTTCAGGCTGTCGGCCTTGCCCAGCATCGGCATCTTCACCAGCAGGTCGCATTCCGCCTCATAGGCTTCCGGCAACCCCTGCGCTTCATTGCCGACCAGCAGGAAGGACGGGCTTTGATAGCGCGGTTCCTGATAGTCGTGCGTGGCTTTCAGGCTGGTGCCGATCAGTTCGCCCGGCCCGCTGCGCAGCCATGTCATGAATTCCGGCCAGCGTGCCTGCGTGATCGACTGGGTGAACAAAGCGCCCATGCTGGCCCGCACCGATTCGACGGAAAAGGGATCGACGCAATCGTCGACCAGAATCAGCCCGCCAGCCCCCACCGCGTCCCCGGTGCGCAGGATGGTGCCAAGGTTGCCCGGATCGCGCAGCGATTGCGCGACGATCCAGATGTCGGCCTTGCTGCGATCCAGCTTTTCCAGCGGGGTCAGCCGGTCGCGATAGACGCCCACGACTGCCTGCGCATTGTCCTTGCCGCTGATTTTGGACAAAATGTCGGCCGAAGTTTCGATGACATCATAGCCCGCCGCTTCGCCGCCTGCATCCTCCATCGCCGCGATCAGATCGCGCGCCAGCGGATGCGTGGACCCGGCGTGAAACAGCATTTCCGGCAACACGCCTTCCTCGCGTGCTTCGGTCAGGATGCGCAGTCCTTCGGCCAGAAACAGCCCTTCGGCCTTGCGGAATTTCTTTTCCCGCAAGGATCGCACACGCTTCACCAGCGGGTTGGAAAATCCGGTGATTTCGCGTGCCACGATGCGTCTGTTCCCAATAAAAGGCGGATCAAGCGGCCTCTCTACCGGGCCGATGCACAAAAAGACAGGGGGCAGGGTGACAGGTCGTTACGCGATGGATTTGGCCCTCGATATTTGCGAAAGGGGCAGGCATGGACACGCAAGTTTCGCCCCCGACCCGGATAGAGGATGGTTTCTTCCTCGCGCTGGTGCTGATCGTCTCGATCGCCTTTGCGATGGTGGTCCAGCCGCTGTTCGCTGCCATCCTGTGGGGTGTGATCGCCGCGATCCTGTTCGCGCCGGTCAATAAACGGCTGCTGACGTTCATGCCGACTCACCGCAACGGGGCGGCGCTCATCACCCTGATGCTGATCCTGTGCATCGTCATCGTGCCTGCCATCGTGCTGGCCATGGCGCTGTTGCAGGAAGCAGTCTATTTCTACGCCAAGATCCAGGCGGGCGAAATCGACTTCGCCCGCATGTTCGCGCAGGTACTCAACAGCCTGCCTGCATGGGCGCGGGGATTTCTGCGCAACTGGGGGCTGACCAATTTCGACGCGGCGCAGGCGATGCTGACGCGCGGCATCACCAGCAGCTTCCGCACGCTGGCGACACAGGCACTGGTGATCGGGCAAAGCGCGTTCGGCTTCATCATGGCGCTGGGCGTCATGCTCTACCTCGCCTTCTTCCTGCTGCGCGATGGCGAGGAACTGGCCGGGCGGGTCGCCGCCGCCGCGCCGCTGCGCGCGCATCAGCGTCAGGCGCTGATCCAGCAATTCGTCGTCGTCATCCGCGCCACGATCAAGGGCAGCATCGTCGTCGCCATCGTTCAGGGGCTGATCGGCGGAGTCATATTCTGGGCGCTGGGCATACAGGGCGCGCTGCTGTGGGGCGTGCTGATGGGCGCTTTCTCGCTGCTGCCCGCCATCGGCACGGGCCTGATCTGGGTGCCGGTCGCCATCTATCTGTTTGCCAGCGGGGCGTTCTGGCAGGGGGCGGTGCTGGTCGCGTGCGGGGTGCTGGTGATCGGCATGGTCGACAATGTGCTGCGCCCGATCCTGGTCGGTCGCGACACGCGCATCCCCGACTATGTCGTGCTGATTTCCACATTGGGCGGCATCGAAATGTTCGGCTTCAACGGCATCGTCATTGGCCCGGTGATTGCCGCGCTGTTCATCGCGACGTGGAACATCTTTACCCGGATGCGCGCAGCAGCCATCGCTGAATAGCGCGCTCATAACGGGACGCCCCTAACAGGCCCAGTGCGGGACGCCCCTAACAGGCTTTGTCACTGGCCGCTTTCTCGTTTATCTGGGAAGCGGGGGGCATGATGGAGCAAAGTGACCAGATTTCCATATTGCTGGTGGAGGATGATGCGGCTGCGCGCGCCAATATCGCGGCCATCCTGACCGGCGCGGGCATGGCAGTGGAGCAGGCGGAGGATGGCGCGGTGGGCCTGACCCGCGCGGGCAGCGGCACCCATGACGTCGTCATTCTCGACCGGATGCTGCCCAGCCTGTCGGGCATCGACATCGTCAAACGGATGCGCGGCGCGGGTGTGGGCGCGCCGGTGCTGATGCTGTCGGCGCTTGGCCGCAGCGAACATCGGGTCGAAGGGCTGGAAAGCGGCGTCGATGATTATCTGGCCAAACCGTTCGAGCCGGACGAACTGGTCGCGCGCGTCCGTGCGCTGTGGCGTCGCGCCAGCCGCCGCAACCCTGATCCCGTGCTGCTGTTCGGCGACCTGGAATGTCATGTAAAGGCGCGCACCGTCTGGCGGCAGGGGCGGCATCTGGCGCTTTCGCCCAAGGAATTCGAACTGTTCCTCTACCTGATGCATCATGCAGGGGAAGTCGTGACGCGCGAAATGCTGCTGCGCCATGTGTGGAAATTGAGTTTCGATCCCCAGACCAATGTGGTCGACGTCAATGTCGGCCGCCTGCGCCGCAAGCTGGAAGAAGGGTTTGACGGCCCCGTGCTGGAAACCGTGTGGGGGACAGGATATCGGCTGATCGCTGCCGCTCCCGCCGTCGCTGCGACGGGACGGGCGGGCGCAGCGTCCGGTGGCTAGGGTCGACCTGCTCCGGTCGGTATTCGGCCGGGTTACGCTATCTGCCCTGCTGGTCAGCCTGTTGTCCACGCTGGCGCTGTTTCTGGTGGTGCAGAAAATCGTTCAGGATGATGGCCGCATGATGCTGGCCCGCGAAGTCGATACCGACCTGGCGGGGTTGGCCGACATCTATGTCAGCGGCGGGACGCCCGAATTGCGCGCGCGCATCGCTGACCGGCTGGCCATGGAGCGGGAGGATGGCGAACGCGCCTGGTATCTGCTGGCCGACAGGGCCGGTCGGCCGGTGGCGGGCAATCTGGATCGCTGGCCCGGCATCGACGCGCGCGTATCGCAGACCCGTTTCGTCACGCTGCCCGATGGCGAACGGATGTTCGCGCGCGCCACGCAACTGGGTTCGGGCGCGCGCCTGCTGGTCGGGCGCAGCCATTATCGCGGCGAAGCGCTGCTGGGGCGGCTGGCCGTCGCCTTCGCCGGGGCAGGCGCGCTGATCGCCTTGCTCAGCCTGCTTGCGGGCCATTATGCCGCGCTGCGCCTGCGCGTGCGGGTGGAAGCGGTGAACGCGACGTTCGCGGCGGTGCGCGCCGGGCATATCGCCGCCCGCGCGCCGGAGCCGGGAACCACGTCCGACGACGAACTGGCCGAACTGGCGGTCAACACCAACGCGATGCTGGATCAGGTCGAACGGCTGATCGAGGCGCAGCGCGCCGTGTCGGATCAGACCGCGCACGAAATCCGCACGCCCCTGATGCACCTGGACACACGCATCCTCAAGGCGATGGAAGGGACGCAGGACGCTGCACTGCTGCGCACGCTGGGCCAGTCGCGTGAGGAAATACGCGGGGTCGTGCGGCTGCTCGATTCGCTGCTCGACATTGCAGGCAGTCAGGCGATGCGCGGCGACCTGCGCGGGCTGGTCGATGTCGACCTTAGCGACATATTGGAAAATCTGGCCGACCTTTATGGCGCCAGTGCGGAGGAACTGGGCATCGGTTTCCACGCCCGCATCGCATCGGGCATCATGCTGCGCGCGGACCCGATGCAGATGACGCGGCTGTTGTCCAACTTGCTCGACAATGCGTTCAAATATGTGCCGAGCGGCGGGTCGGTGGCGCTGTCGCTGTTACCCGGCCCGCGCATCATCGTGCAGGATGATGGCCCCGGTATCGCGCAGGCCGACCGGGAAAGGGTGTTCGAACGCTATGTCCGGCTGGACGAGGCGCAGGGGCATCGGGGGCGTAACGGTCACGGGCTTGGGCTGGCCCTTGCCATGGCGATTGCGCAACGGCATGAGCTGTCCCTGCATGTGGAGGATGCCGCGCCCGGCGCGCGCTTCATCCTTCAGCCGGAGGTGCGCGATGATTAGGCTGCTGCTGCCCGCCCTGTTGATGACCGCCGCGCCAGCGCCCGGACCGGCGGCGGAACTGCTGCCCGCCGACCCGGTGCTGCGCACGTTGGTGGAGGGGGACGCAGCGGTCGCAAAGCGCGATCATGCCGGGTTGGCGGACATGGCGCAGCTTTTGAAGGTGCTGGGTGCAACCCCGGTGGAGGGGCAGGACGATCTGGCCGTTGCATGGACCGACGCGGCTCAGGCCCATGGTGCCACCCGATCGACGCTGGCCTTTCGCGGGCGCGCGCTGGGACCGGCCTATCGGCGCGGGTCGCTGGTGGCGGGCGGCACCTTTACCATGCGCCAATTATTCCTCGCGGGTCAGCGTGCGCAGATTTCGGTCGCACCGGCGGGCGGGGCGGGACGGGGCGCGGGTCTTTCCATCCGGGTGCAGGGGGCCGACGGCGCAACGCTGTGCGCCAAGCCCGTTGGCGGCCCGCAGGCCGATTGCGCCTGGCTGCCGGTCTTTACCGACCGCTATGACATCGTCATCGAAAATGGCGGATCGACCCCCGCGACTTTCTATCTGATTGTGCGCTGAGGCTCCTTTCGTCGCTCCATCGGTGCGCTTCGTCCATTCTGCACATGTGTTCAGGCGAAAAAGCCGGGGGTCGGGGCGTTGCCCCTTCCGTGCAATGATGAGGAGACGACCCCATGAACCGCAAGATTTTCGCTGCCGCTATAGTCATCAGCTTGTCCTCCACCGCCGCGCTGGCGCAGGGCGAAGGACCAGTAAGCTATGAGGAGCAGCTGGCCCGTGTCGAAGTGGAACTAACCTATCAGGCACCCATTGCCGGGGTCGAAAACGACTATTGGTTCAATTATCAGACTGACCTGGCCGAAGCGCGCAAGGAATTGACCAAGGATCTGCGCGGATCGTCCGATGCGGAGGATAATCGCGATGCCTGGGAAGAATATCGCGCCGAACTGGCCGATGCACGGGGTGATTATGCCAAGGAAATGGCCGAGAAAGGCTATCCCGTCGGGCAGGTTCGCGTGCTGACCGACACCGGACGCTAAAAGTCTGTCTCGAAATGCGCGAAAGAGCGCATTTCGGTTGCCGCACCGGCCCTCACCCCCACCCGACCTCCCATTCAGGATACACTCTGTGGGAGGTCGGGTGGGGGTGAGGGCCGGTGCGGATGCGCCAAAGGCGCATTCCGAGACAGGCTCTAAGCTCGGCTTTGTACGTTTTTGGTCAGGTCCAGGTCCAGAAGATGCTGTTTTCAGCGATGTGGTCGAGGGCTTGATCGAGGGGCAAGACGCATCCGCCCATATCGTCGATATCTTCCCATTTTCGCCGGTGTGACCAGTAGCCGAGCCTGATTTCGTCGCGCGTGCCGACAGGCTTGAGGCGGGCGATCGGTGCCTCGGTTTCCAGCAGATAGAGATGGTAAGCGCCCTTGTCCTCATACCATCCGACGCCGCCGCCGTTGGCCGCGTCGAACGTCTCGATGCGCAGAATGATTTCCTCGTCTTTCATGGTGCATCCATAGCTGCCGTCGGGTCACAGCATATTCGAGTCACCTCGCCGCATGGCAACAGCCTAAGCGTTGCAACGTGCTTCAGTCAGGATTCGAAGCATGGAATGCTGGACCAGAACAAGGCCGTTATCGGCGATCCCGTCCCCCAGATTCTGCGCCAATGGCTGCAGGCATGGCGTCCCTGCTTTACGGCTCCCAGTTGGGAGCATGTACTTGTTCTTGTGATGGGCGGCCTGCTGGCCACGGGCAAACGGACCGTTACGTCTTGCCTGCGTGTGACCGGCCGAGCCGATGCTGCCAACTTTGCAACCTATCACCAGATCCTCAACCGCGCCCGCTGGAGTTCGCGTGCCGTTGCCAGGCGTTTACTGGGCATTGTGGTCGAACGGCTCGTGCCCGATGGTCCTGTGGTCATCGGTATGGACGACACCATTGAACGGCGATGGGGGCGCCGGATCACCGCACGGGGTATCTACCGCGACCCGGTCCGCTCCAGTCACGGCCATTTCGTCAAAGCCAGCGGACTGCGCTGGCTCAGCTTCATGGTGCTCACCCCGGTGTCATGGACCCGCCTGATCAAGGCACTGCCAGTCTTGACGTTGCTCGCTCCTTCGGAACGATCGAACCGTCAACGCGGCTGTCGTCATAAATTGCTGACGGACTGGGCCCGGCAGGGCGCGCTGCAGCTGTCTCGCTGGCTGCCGGGTCGGCGGATCATCTTCATTGGCGACAGCAGCTTTGCTGTCCACGAACTGGCACATGCGATCGTCCGCCGGGCCACACTCATCAGCCGACTGCGGCTCGACGCCAACTTGTTTGCGCAGCCTGCGGGGCGAACGGCACGCACGATGGGGCGACCGGCGCAGAAAGGGCGAGCATTACCAAAACTCAAGACCCTGCTCGCCAACCCGGCGACACGCTGGACCAGCATTCTCGTCTCTGCCTGGTATGGCCATCTCAACGGCAAGATGCTCGAGATCACATCTGACATCGCCTTATGGTACAGGCCCGGCACTCCGGTCTTGCCGGTCCGATGGGTCCTGGTTCGCGATCCTGAAGGAAAGCGCGGCCCGCAGGCCTTCTTCAGTACCGACATCACCCTCGAGCCCGCCGAGATAATCGCCCTCTACGTCCGCCGATGGCAGATCGAGGTCACCTTTGCCGAAACCCGCGCGCACTTGGGTGTCGAGACACAGCGCCAGTGGACCGACAAAGCCATAGCGCGAACCACGCCGGCGCTGCTGGGTCTCTACAGCCTTATATCGCTATGGGCCTGCGATCTGTTGACCACTAAAAGCACCCCTTATTCCGCCGCGTGGTATCGAAAAACCAGCCTGACATTCAGTGACGCCATCGGAGCCGTCCGCCTCCAACTCTGGGTCGGAGACATTAATCAACACTCCCCGCCGCACCCAGAACCGCACTATATTCCCACAACCCGCCTAAAACGCATGGCTCAGGCACTATGCTTCGCTACCTGATCGTACAAAGTCGAGCTAAGGCAAAGCGGGGAGGGGGACCGCCCCTTTCCCGCTCAGTCCGCGTCGGGATTGCGGAAATTCAATCGCCGCGTCACCGTGTAGTCCAGCACGCCCACCAGCAGATAGCTGATCCATTGCTTGATCAGCGTCGGCATCGTCCGGGTTGCGCGATGGTCGGCCATGGTGATCGTCCGGCTCTCGCCCATGCGTGCCGTGATGAAATCGCGCACCTGCGCAGCGAAACCGGCGTCCTCGATCCGCAGCATGATCTCCAGATTGACGAACAGGCTGCGCATGTCGAAATTGGCCGACCCCACGAATACTGCGTCGTCGATGACGATCAGCTTCATGTGCAGCTTGCGCGGCTGATATTCGGCAATCTCCACCCCACGCTTGAGCAACGGCCCGTAGAGCAGCCGCGCCGCCGCCACGGTCGCGCCATTGTCCGACCGGGCGGGCAGGATGATCCGCGCGCCATCGCGCCGCGCCGCCCGCGCGATGCGTTTCAACATCCCCCGCCCCGGCGAGAAATAGGCCGCGATCATGTCTACGCGCCGCGCCTGTTCCAGGTCGTGCTTCACCACCTGCGCCCACGGGCTTAGCCGCCGGGTCGGCCCGCCAATCAGCCAGCGGAACGGATCGGCCGGGTCATGGCGCAGCGACGGGTGCCATCCGCGCACCATGCGCCGCAACGTGCGGAACCGCTGCTTCTTCGTCATGACCCAGCGCCACAATTGCCCATACCATAGCGTCATGGCCTCCACCTGCGATCCTTCGATCCACAGGCCCAGGTCGAACCAGCAATCATCGGCGGGGATGCCGAAATAGCCATCCTCCACATTGAATCCGCCAATCACCATGCGCTTGTCGTCGGCGATCGCCATTTTCTGGTGGTTGCGGATCAGGTAACGGGTCGACCGCCGCGTGCCGAACCGGCCGAAATGCGCGCCCGCTTCGACCAGTGGCGCGAAGAAAGCGTCGGGCGTGTCGGCCGATCCGAAACCATCGACCATCAACGTCACAGTCACCCCACGCGCCCGCGCGGCAATGAGCGCGTCGCGCACCATCGCCCCGCTGCCATCGGCGGCAAAGATATAATAATAGAGCTTCAGATTGTCGCGCGCGCCCGCGATCAGCGTCATCAGCGTGTCGCGCAACACGCCCCCGTCCGCGATCAGGCGCAGCCGGTTGCCGCCAATCGTTACGCCTATATCGTCTGTTCGGGCAGCATCGGGGGACGGGTTGCTGGTCGCCATCGGGCCTTCATGCCGCTTTTTGGCGGGGGTTGCCATGGCTTTATGGCCTTTTCATTGACTCATGCGGGGGGTACTGCTACCGCGCCAACTCGTAATTCCCCCTTGATGTTGCAGGAGGCCCGTTTGGCCCGCGTTACCGTCGAAGATTGTGTCGACAAGGTTACCAACCGCTTTGACCTCGTCCTGCTCGCCGCTCAGCGCGCGCGGGAGATTTCGGGCGGCGCGGAACTGACCGTCGATCGCGACCGGGATAAAAATCCCGTCGTCGCCCTGCGTGAAATCGCGGAAGAAACCGTATTCCCGGCCGATCTGCATGATTCGGCCATCGCGTCGCTGCAAAAGGTGCAGATCGACGATGACGATACGCCGGATGAAATTGGCTCGATCGCCCAGTCGGCGGAGGCGCTGCGCCTGACCGCTGCTGCGCCGCCGCGCAATCAGAATATCGGTGGCGATTACGACGGCTGATCGCTCGACCTGTTCGGAGAGGAAAGAGGCCCGGCCTGCGCAAGCAGGACCGGGCCTCATCAATTCTGGGGCTGCCCCGCGCGTCTGCGTTGGGCCGTCAGGGTCATTCTTCCCCGAACTTGTCCTCGACCAGGCCCACCAGCTTGCCCAGGCAATCGATCGCGTCCGGGCCGCTCGCCTTGATCGTGATGCTGTCGCCCATCGCCGCGCCCAACATCATCAGGCCCATGATCGACGTGCCGGTCACGTCGCTGCCATCCTTGCTGACGGTAATCGCAGCGGGCAGGCCGCTGGCCAGTGTCACGAATTTCGCGCTGGCACGGGCATGAAGCCCGCGCTTGTTGCTGATCAAGACGAGCTGGCTGATTTCATTCATGTGGTGCTACCCAATAGTTCTGAAGCGACGCTGATATATTTCTGGCCCGCCTCACGCGCGGCGGCGACGGCGGCGCGCACGTCCATGACCTTGCGTGCGCTTTCCAGGCGAATGAGCATGGGCAGGTTGATGCCCGCAATCACCTCTATTTCGCCCGCTTTCAACAGGGATATGGCCAGATTGGAAGGGGTGCCGCCGAACAGGTCGGTCAGCAGGATGACGCCGGTGCCGTCATTGACGCGCGCAACGGCGGTCGCGATGTCCGCGCGGCGCAGCTCCATGTCATCCTCCGGCCCGATGCAGATCGTTTCGATCTGCTGTTGCGGGCCGACGACATGTTCCATGGCGACGACGAATTCGGTCGCCAGCGACCCATGGGTGACGAGTACGAGTCCGATCATGTGATTTTGCGGCCCACCTGCTTCATGATATTTGCTTTCGGGCCTCCCGGTCGGCGCTTCTCCAGACTATCCTGGGGCGACGATTCCATATTGCGGTGCGAGACGGTGGGCGAAAAGCCCGCATCTTGCAAGTATCTGGCGACACGTTCTGCAACATGGACCGAACGATGTCGCCCCCCGGTGCAGCCGAACGCTACGGTAATATAGGATTTTCCAGCATCGGCGTAGCGCGGCAACAGCGTGGCGAGCAGATCCTCGATCTTGCCCACCGCCGCCTCATAGGCCGGATCGGCCATGATATAGGCCGCCACATCACCGTCCAGCCCGGTCTTTGGCCGCAAATCCTCGTCCCAATGCGGGTTGCGCAGGAATCGCATGTCGAACATCAGGTCCGCGTTGCGGGGCACTCCGCGCGAAAAACCGAACGACAGGATCGTCAGCACCGGATCGGACAACCGTTCCAGCGAAAAGCGGTTGCGGATTTCCTGTTGCAGGCCGTTGCTGCTGAAACTGGTCGTGTCGATCACTTGGCTGGCCCAGCGGCGCAATGGCTCGGTCAATTCGCGTTCGCGCGCAATGCCATCGGCCGCCGGGCGATCAAGCGCTAGCGGATGCCGCCGCCGGGTTTCGGCAAAGCGGCGCTCCAATTCGGTCCCGGAACAGTCCAGATAGAGCGTCTCTATGTCATGGCCATGCCGTTCGCGCATTGCCTTGATCCGCTGGACGATGGCCTGCGCGTCGAACCCACGGGTGCGTGCGTCGATGCCCAGCGCCAGCGGCCGCTCGTCCGCGCCCGCATGGCCGGATGAAAGCGGCGTATCGAGCAATCGGTCGAGCAGCACCAGCGGCAGATTGTCCACCACTTCCCAGCCCATATCCTCCAGCGTCTTGAGCGCCGTCGTCTTGCCAGCGCCCGCCAGCCCCGACAGCAGCAGGATCGACTTGGGGTGGGATGACGTCATGGCGCCAGGCCCAATATGCGCAGCGCCAGTTCGACCTTGATCGGGGCGGAGGCTTCACGCGGCGCGATCTTGACCACCGGCACGTCCATCCCCGCAACCGCGCGGAACAGCGGGTCGAGTGGCATCCGGTCCACCTGATCGAACAGATCGACCAGCAACGCGACCGGCACGTTCGCGACATGGGGCATTGCAACGATGCCCAGGCTGCGCACCTCCATCTTGCCCGCAATCGTCGCAGGCGCGGTCGCGACCAGCCGCCCGTCCATGCGTTTGATCAGCGTATAATCGTCACTGATCAGGGTCGCCCCCCGGTCTATGAGCCGCAGCCCCAGGTCGGACTTGCCGATCCCGCTGATCCCGCACAGCAAAACCGCGCGGCCACCAATGGCCACGCTCGTCGCATGAAGCGTCTCGGATGAAAGTGCGCGCGCCATATCCCCGGCAGCCTTGTAGAACATCGGGGGGAGGCGTGGGAAACGGTTTTTGCGGGGGGAAAGGGACGATCGGCCCAAGCCCTCATGCCAGCGCATTCTGGCATCTCAGGCGCGGGCGCTCAATGGGACGCTCAGCCCACCCCCAAACAGAAAAAGGGCGGCACCTTGCGGCACCGCCCCTATATCCGCCAGCCCCAGGGGCCAGCCCGGTTCGCCCCGCATGACGCGAGGCATACCGATTACTTGAGTTCGACGGTCGCGCCGGCGGCTTCCAGCTGGGTCTTGACCTTGTTGGCCTCGTCCTTGCTGACGCCTTCCTTGATCGCCTTGGGAGCCGACTCAACCAGGGTCTTGGCTTCGGTCAGGCCCAGGCCGGTGATGGCGCGAACTTCCTTGATGACGTTGATCTTCTTGCCACCGTCGCCGGTCAGGATCACGTCGAATTCGGTCTGCTCTTCAGCAGCCGGTGCAGCGGCAGCGGCCGGGCCGGCAACGGCTACGGCAGCAGCGGCGCTAACGCCCCACTTTTCTTCCAGAGCCTTCGACAGGTCGGCGGCTTCGAGGACGGTGAGGGCCGAAAGCTGTTCGACCAGAGCGTTGATGTCTGCCATGTGAAATATTCCTTGAGATTGGGGCAAAAAGCCCCCGATAAATTGTCAAACGAATAGGGGTCGGGGGCAGCCTTAGGCTGCTTCCTTCTCCGCATAGGCGTTGAAGACCCGCGCAAGCTGCGAAGCCGGCGTCTGGATGACGGTAGCGAGCTTGGTTGCCGGCGCCTGGATGAGGCCGATAATCTTTGCACGCAGTTCGTCCAGCGACGGCATCGACGCCAGGGCTTTCACGCCCTCCACGTCGAGCAGCACTGTGCCCATCGCGCCACCAACGATTTCGATCTTGTCGTTGGTCTTTGCGAATTCGACCACAACCTTGGCGGCTGCGATCGGATCGGCCGAGGTGGCAAGGCCGACCGGGCCAGTCAGCAGGTCGCTGAGGCTGGAATAGTCGGTGCCATCAAGGGCGATACGGGCGAGGCGGTTCTTCGTAACCTTGTAGGTTGCTCCCGCTTCGCGCATCTTCTGGCGCAGGACAGTCGACTGTGCGACGGTCATGCCAAGGTTGCGGGTCACAACGACCACGCCAACTTCTGCCAGCTCTGCGTTCAGCTTGGAAACGACCTCAGCTTTCTGATTACGATCCATGCCATTCTCCACTTCATATCCGCCGCCGGTTGCCCGGCAAAACGGCTAAAACCCGCAGCCAAAGCTACGGGGCACTAAGTCCGAAGGGGAGAGATCGACTGGCCCGCATCCGTTTGACCGGAACAGGCAGACCCGAATCGGGCGCTTGGCCCGTCCGGTAAAGAACTTTTCCCCGCCTAGGCTGGACATTAAGAAGGGCATATTCCCTTCACCAACTGTCTCGGACGGTGGACCCATAGGGGTCCGGTGCGGGTCGCTTAGGGGAAAAGGCGCGCGGTGTCACGCGGAAATTGGGTGCTGCGGGAAGGGTGAGGGTAGGGGGGGAATGGCGAGTGACGACCATATGTGGAGGAGCGAGGGTCGTTTTAGCGTGCCACATAGCCGTCACCCCAGCGAAGGCTGGGGTCTCAGGCGGCAGTAGAATGAGGCCAGTCGTCCTGCGCTATCCGTTGACGCAGCGTGCGCCTGCCTGAGATGCCAGCCTTCGCTGGCATGACGGCATTTTTCAGACGTCCAAACTGAAAGCCGACCGTCCGCCACCCACCCAAAATCATCCCCCGCTAAACCCGGTCCGCCTGCACCACGACATCGATCGCGCGCAACGCCGACAATATCCGCATCAGATGCTGGGCGTCGGCGACTTCCAGGTCGATGACGTCGGTGTGGAACGGGCCTTCGCGGTTGACCAGTTGCAGGTTGAGAATGTTCGCCTTGGTCGCGCCGAATATGTTGGCCACCGCCGCCAGCGCGCCCGGCTGGTTCTTGACGATCACCGACAGCCGTGCCGCCCCGCCCTTGGACTTGCTGTCCCAGCTAAGGTCAATCCAGTCGTCATCCTGCCCCGCCTCCAGCGCGCGGCAATCGATCGTATGCACCTCGATCGGCTCGCCGGTGCGGCGCACGCCCACGATCCGGTCGCCCGGCACCGGGTGGCAGCAATCGGACAGTTTGAACGCGATGCCCGGCGTCAGCCCGCGGATCGACACTGGCGCGTGCTGGCGCGGATGCGCTTCCTCCTCCATGCCCGACACGCTGGTGGAACCGGGGATCAGCGCCTCCATCACTTCAGAATCGAGCAGCCGATGCGTGGCGATGGCCACCATCAGCGCCGCGCGATCCTCCAGCTTCAACCGCTTGAGCGCCGCCGCCAAAGCCTTGTCGCCCAGTTCCTTGGCCAGGTCGGGCGACAGGCGGCCGATGATTTCCTCATACAGCTTCTCGCCCAGCGCGACCTGTTCGCCGCGCTGCTTCTGGCGAATATAACGGCGGATCGCCGCGCGCGCCTTGCCGGTAATGGCAAAGGTCAGCCATCCGGGCTGCGGTTCCTGCCCCCCCGATTTCAAAATCTCGACCTGATCGCCATTTTCCAGGGACGTGCGCAACGGCACCACCCGGCCATTGACCTTGGCCCCCACCGTCTGGTTGCCCAGCGACGTATGCACCGCATAGGCAAAATCCACCGGGGTCGACCCCTTGGGCAACTGGTGCAATTCGCCCTTGGGAGAGAATGCGAAGATGCGGTCCTGATACATCGCCATGCGCGTATGTTCGAGCAGCTCGTCCGCGTCCTGGCTCTGTTCCAATATCTCGACCAGGTCGCGCAGCCAGGCGGCATGATGGTCGGTCGCATCGCCCTTCTGCTTATAGGCCCAATGCGCCGCCAGCCCCAGTTCGGCGTCATTATGCATGTCGCGGCTGCGGATCTGCACTTCGATCCGGGCATTGTCCTGATGAATGACGGTGGTGTGGACGGATCGGTATCCGTTGCGCTTGGGGGTGGAGATATAATCCTTGAACCGGCCCGGCACCATCTTGAACGTCTGATGGATGATGCCCAGCGCGCGGTAACAATCCGCCGTCGTTTCGGTGATGACGCGAAATGCCATCACGTCGGTCAGCTGCTCGAAACTGATATGGCGTTCCTGCATCTTCTTCCAGATGGAGAAGGGGTGTTTCTCCCGCCCCGACACCGTGACCGGAATGTCCGACCCGCCCAGCAGCAATTGCAGTTCCGCGCCGATCCGGTCGACCTTGTCATGGCCGCCTTCCTTCAACTGCTCCAGTCGCTTGGTGATGCTGTCATAGGCTTCCGGCTCGATCTCGCGGAACGAGAGCAACTGCATTTCGCGCATGAAATCATACATGCCGATCCGCTCCGCCAGCGGCGCGTAGATATCCATCGTCTCGCGCGCGATGCGGCGGCGCTTGTCGGGATTTTTGATGAAGTGCAGCGTGCGCATATTGTGCAGCCGGTCGGCGAGCTTCACCAACAGCACCCGAATATCGTCCGACATGGCGAGCAGGAACTTGCGCAGATTCTCCGCCGCCCGCTCATTTTCGGACATTGCCTCGATCTTCGACAACTTGGTCACGCCATCGACCATCCGCGCGACATCCTTGCCGAACGCCGCCTCGATCTCCTCATAGGTGACCAGCGTATCCTCGATCGTGTCGTGCAGCAGGGCGGTGACGATCGTCTGGTCGTCCAGCCCGAAATCGGTGAGAATCCCCGCCACCTCGATCGGGTGGCTGAAATAGGGGTCGCCGCTGGCCCGCTTCTGGCTCCCATGTTTCTGGACCGAAAACACATAGGCGCGGTTGATCATCGCTTCGTCCGCATTGGGATCGTAGCGCTTTACCCGTTCGACAAGTTCATATTGGCGTAGCATCTCTACCCGATTGTGTTGGATGCCCCTTGCTGCGCAACAAAAAAATGCCCATCTTGCCAATATAACCGGCAATTTTTGCAAGTCCGGCCGCTTTGGACTATTGCGTCATGAGCATGAAACATAATCTCGCCCAGGATCTCGATCAATGCACGCTGCCCGGCGCGCTGGAAGCGATGGGGGAACGCTGGTCGTTTCTCATCCTGCGCGGCGCATTGTCGGGCATCCGCCATTTCGAGGAATTTCAGTCCACCCTGGGTATCGCCCGCAACATATTGGCCAACCGCCTGTCGCGGCTGGTCGAAAACGGCATCATGCTGCGCCAGCCGATGCAGTGCGACCGGCGCAAGGTGGAATATCGCCTGACCGAAAAGGGGCAGGAACTGGCCCCCGTCATGATCGCGCTGCGCCAGTGGGGCGAAAAATGGGGCTGCGCTCCTACGTCTTGTCAAGTTTTGGCGGACAAGCGCGATAGCCAGCCGATCCGCCCGATCGGCATCATGTCGCATGACGGCCGCACGCTTGGCCTGTGTGATCTGGTCTGGCTTTGCCCGGACGAAGTGACCCCGATGGCCGAGGAACCGGCCGCTGCGGCCTGACCGGGCCTCGCTGGCACCTTCACCCCGCGCGTGAAATCGCCTAGGTTGCTGCCAATGTCTCCTCCCCGCTTCCAGCCCCAGCCCTTTTTCGCGGACAAGAATCGCGCCTTCTGGAACCTGCAATCGCTCGGCTGGGCGGGGGCTTTCCTGCTGCGCGGGTCGTCCACGATCGCCAATGGCCAGCCGCTGTCCAGCCTGGTCCCGGTGCTGATTTCCACCGTCAGCGGCTATTCGGTGACGTTGCTGATCGCGGTGATGTTTCGCTTCCTGCTCAAACAAAGGCCCATCGTCACCTGGGGCGTATCCATCCTGACCGTGGTGATCGCGGCGGGGCTGGTCGCCTTCATCGACGCCTGGGTCTTTTCGACCCAGAACCGGGGCAGCGAAACCGCCGGGCTGCAACTGTTCCTGGGCGCTTTCTACCTGTCGATGACGCTGCTGGGCGCATGGTCCGCGCTCTATTATGCCATCAACTTCTACCTGACGGTGGAGGAGCAGGCGGATCAGCTGCTCCATCTGGAAAATCAGGCGTCCAGCGCGCAGCTGGCGATGCTGCGTTACCAGCTTAACCCGCATTTCCTGTTCAATACCCTCAACTCCATTTCCACGCTGGTCCTGCTCAAACAGACCGACCGCGCCAACGCCATGCTCTCGCGCCTGTCCTCCTTCCTGCGCTACACCCTCATCAACGAACCCACCGCGCAGGTCACGATCGAGCAGGAGATCGAGACGCTCAAACTCTATCTGGAGATTGAGAAGATGCGGTTCGAGGATAGGCTGCGCCCCGTTTTCGAGATCGACCCGGCAGTCGCCCATGCGCGCGTGCCCTCGCTCCTGCTCCAGCCGCTGGTCGAAAATGCGATCAAATATGCCGTCACGCCCAAGGAGGAGGGGGCCGAAATCACCGTCAGCGCGCAGCCTGCCGGTGAAAAGGTTCGGATCATCGTATCGGACAGCGGACCGGGATTGAACGAAGGCGGAATGAAGCCGCACATACCCATGAGTGAAGGAACGGGCGTCGGGCTGCCGAACATCCGCGATCGCCTGATTCAGGCTTTCGGGGAACGACAGAGCTTCGAAACACGTTCTACCCAGAGCGGCTTTTCGGTCATCATCGAAATCCCGCTTGCCTTGGAAGATATATCGAAAGTGGCCTCATGACCATCAGAACGATCCTCGTCGACGACGAAAGCCTTGCAACGCAAGGGCTTATGCTGCGTCTGGAAGCGCATGAGGATGTGGAAATCATCGAAACATGCAACAATGGCCGCGAAGCCATCCGCGCCATCAAGACGCACAAGCCCGACCTTGTGTTCCTCGACATCCAGATGCCCGGTTTCGACGGTTTTTCGGTCGTGCAGGGCATGATGGAAGTGGAACCGCCGCTGTTCATTTTCGTCACCGCTTATATGGACCATGCCATCCGCGCGTTCGAAGCGCAGGCGGTCGATTATCTGCTCAAGCCGGTCGAGGAAGGCCGCTTGGCCGATGCGCTCGACCGGGTACGTCTGCGCCTCTCGGACAAGCGGCAGGTGCAGGAAGCGGAGAAACTGCGCGAAGTGCTGTCCGAAGTCGCGCCCCAGGCCATGAGCGATTTCGACGCCGCCGATGAAGAAGGCCCAGCCTCCAACCGCTTCGAAAAACTCATCAACATCAAGGATCGCGGCCAGATTTTCCGCGTCGACGTCGATTCGATCGAACGGATCGACGCGGCGGGCGACTATATGTGCATCTACACCGCCGACAATTCGCTGATCCTGCGCGAAACCATGAAGGATCTGGAAAAGCGCCTGGACCCCCGCAATTTCCAGCGCGTCCACCGCTCCACCATCGTCAATCTCAGCCAGGTGAAGCAGGTCAAGCCGCACACCAATGGCGAATGTTTCCTGGTACTGGAATCCGGCGCACAGGTAAAAGTCAGCCGCTCCTACCGCGACGTGGTGGCCCGTTTCGTGCATTGAACGTAGGCCAGACGACTAAGGCAGGAGGAGGGGCGCTATGCTCGAATTTTACGGTCATCCCTTCTCCTCTTACTGTCAAAAGGCGCTGATTGCGTTCTACGAAAATGATCTGCCGTTCGATTTCCGACTGCTCGCACCCGATCAGCCGGACAATGGTGCCGCGTTCGCGGCGTTCTGGCCGATCGGCAAATTCCCGCTGCTGCGCGACGGTGACTGCACCCTGTTCGAAGCCAGCATCATCGTCGAACATCTCCACATCCATCACCCCGGTCCGGTCCGTCTGATACCCGACGATCCGGGCGCGGCGCTGGAGATGCGGATGCTCGACCGTTTCTTCGACAATTATGTCGCCACCCCGCAACAGAAGCTGGTGTTCGACGCGCTCCGCCCGGAAGCACAACGGGACGCGGCGGGCGTAGCGGACGCAAAGGCGATGCTGGAGCGGGCCTATACCTGGCTTGACGCGCATATGGCGGATCGGCACTGGGCAGCGGGGGCGGCGTTCAGCCTGGCGGATGCTGCCGCTGCGCCGCATCTGTTCTACGCCCATTGGTCGCACCCGATTCCGCCGGGTCACCTCCATCTGCACGCGTATCGCGACCGCCTACTGGTGCGCCCGTCCTTCGCCCGCGCGGTGGACGAAGCGCGTCCATGGCGGCCATATTTCCCGCTCGGCGTACCCGCCGACGCGGCATGATGGCCTGCACGCAAATGGCATTTAACATATTGTTTTATCACCGAAAAACCCACTGCCGGTTCAGCCCGAACACCACCACCGGCGTCACGAACAGCATCGCGGGGATCGGCGTCCATTCCGCCCAGCCCATATGGCTGACGCACAGCCATACCCACAGCGCATTGAGCGCGTAGCTGACCAAGGACACCGCCACGAACCTGGCCCCGCGTGCCGCCGTGCCGCCCTGCGCGCCATGGCCGCGAAAGGTGAAGGTGCTGTGCGCGGCATAGCCGATCACCACCGCCGCGCCATAGCCGATCAGATTGGCCAGTTGCGGATGCAGCCCGGCCATCGCCGCCAGCGTCCAATAAATCGCCGCCTGACACGCGGTGACGAACAGGCCGGTGATGCCATAGCGCAGGATCTGCCAGAACAGCGCGCGCTGTTGCGATGAAAGTCGGTTGATGATGGTCATGGTCCCCGTTGCGCTTTGCGGCGGCTGGTCTAGGGGCAGGACATGATCTTGAAAAGCGGCCATCCCCTGCGCGAACGGTTAGCACCGATATTGTCCATCTCGCTGTCTGCCAGCGCGCGCCACTGGAAATGGCTGACCTTCCGGCTGTGGGTCGTCATCGCGGTCGCCATGGTCGCCACCCGCTGGCCCGCCATCCACTGGCTCGTGCTAAGCGACACGGACGACAATATCCGCTTCGTGCAGGTGAAGGACTGGCTGGCGGGGCAGGGCTGGTATGACCTGCGCCAATATCGGCTCGACCCGCCGGGCGGGGCGAACATTCACTGGTCGCGACTGGTCGATATTCCCCTTGCCGGGCTGATGCTGTTCTTCCGCGCCTTTGTCGATTCCGCGCTGGCCGACCGGCTCGCCTGCGCCATTGCGCCGCTGTTGCCGCTCTTTCTGCTGATGCTCAGTCTGGGCTTTGTCGGGCGGCGGCTGGCCGGGCCGCATGGCTGGCTGCTCGCCGCGCTTGCCCCGCTCGCCGCGCAAATGGGGCTGGGCATGTATGCGCCGATGCGGATCGACCATCATGGCTGGCAACTCGCGCTCGCCGTCACGATGCTGGCCGGGCTGGTCGATCGCAACTGGTTGCGTGGCGGCATCGTCGCGGGGGTCAGCAGCGCGCTGTCGATCGCCATCGGCATGGAAATGATCGTCTATCTGGCGGCGGGCGGCGGGTTGATCGCCCTGCGCTGGGTGTTCCGCGAAGGGGCCGGGCGGCGGATGCTGCCCTATGCCCTCAGCCTGGGCGGCGCGACATCGCTCTGCTTCGTCATCTTCGCCAGCTATGCCAACCGGGACATGGTGTGCGACGCCATCTCGCCCATCTGGGTCGCGATATTCGGCGCGGCATCGGCGGGCATGGTGCTGCTCGCGCTCGCCCCTTTGCGCGGCTGGGTGCAGCGCCTTGCCGCCGGGCTGGTCGTCGGCGGCGCGGTGGCGGCTTTCTTCTGGCTCAACTGGCCCCAATGCCTCAGCCCCTACCAGATTTCGCCCGAACTTCAGCGGCTCTGGCTCGCCAATATCCGCGAAGCCAAGCCGATCACCGCGCAGGCGCAAAGCATGGTCGTGCCGCTGCTGGCGATCCCGCTCGCCGGGCTGATCGGGCTGCTCTGGGCATTATGGGACGCACGCCGCGATTCTGACCGGCTGTGGGACTGGGCGACCGTCGGGCTGATGATGGTCTTTTCCACCGCGCTTCTGTTCTGGCAGGTGCGCGCCGGTCCCGCCGCGCAATTGCTGGCCATCCCGCCCGCTGCATGGGCCGCACACCGGCTGCTCGTCGCAATCCTGACCGGCACCCGCCGCGTGCGAATCGCGGCGGGTGCAGGGGTGGCACTGCTCGCTGCCATCGCCTTTGCCTATCCGCTCTATCCGCAGGCGATGAAGCTGTGGACCGAGGCCACCGGCAACAAGCCACGCCCCTGGCGTCCCTCCGCCATTGCCCGCAACGACGCGATCAAGAAAGCCAATGGCCGTTGCCGCACGCTGCCCGCGCTGCAAATACTGGACCAACTGCCACCCGCCACCATCTTCACCATGGTCGATCTTGGCCCGCGCATCCTTGCCACTACGCATCATAGCGCGCTGGCCGGACCCTATCACCGCAACGGCGCGACTATCCTCGACATCCACCACGCTTTTGACGGCCCGGCAGATGGCTTCCGCGCCATCGCTGCAAAGCATCACGCCACCTATCTTCTGGTCTGCCCTTATTTCCCCGAAGGCACGCTCTATGCCGCGCGCAGCCCGCGCGGATTCTATGCCGACCTGATGCGCGGCACGATGCCCGGCTGGCTGGTGCCGGTGGCGCTCAACAGCGGCACGACCTTGCCCTACCAACTTTATCGAATCGACTATTCATCGTCGCGCGGCGAAAAAGTCCCGCAACAACGCTGACGCCTCGCCCTCGGCCATCCCGCCATAGACGTCGGGCCGGTGCAGGCATTGCGGCTGGGCGAACAGGCGCGGTCCCTGTTCGATGGCCCCGCCCTTGGCATCGCCCGCCGCATAATAAAGCCGGGCGATTCGCGCGTGGGAAATGGCTCCTGCACACATGGGGCAGGGTTCCAGCGTGACCCACAGGTCGCATCCGGTCAGGCGAAAATCGTTCAGATGAATGGCCGCCGCGCGCATCGCGACGATTTCGGCATGGGCGGTCGGGTCCAGGTCGCGCCGATTGCGATTCTCGCCCTCGCCAATGATGACGCCATCCTGCGTCACCACCGCGCCGATCGGCACTTCGCCCGCATCCCCCGCCGCCCGCGCCAGATCGAGCGCACGCCGCATCGGGGCGGGCAGGGGAAAGGGCGGGTTCATGCCCCGCCCTTTAGATGGAAAGGCGCGATGGCGAAAGCGGGCCAGGTCGGACCTATATTAACATGCCGTTCCCCCGCGCAGGCGGAGGTCCAGTCCCACCCTCGGAACAGGCTGCCGTCTGTGCGGGGCAACATGCCTTATGGAGCGGGCCGGTTATGCAAACTAGCCCTTACGGCTTCTGCACCGCCACCGTCGGCACTTCCACGGTTTCGTTGCGGGTGCCGACTTCCACCTTGGCGACATTCGCCTCATATTTGGGAAGCGCGCCTTCCTTGACCGCGATTTGGGGCAGGCGGCCATCCTGCGTCTTTTGCAGGTCGATAAATCCGGTTGCAATTCCCGCGCCCAGCACGATAAGCGCAATCAGCAACAGTCCACCGATGAAACGCATGGATTCCTCCTCTTGATATGGTCGAGGGGTTCAACGCGGGGTTCGATGAATTGGTTGCGCAGGTGCTACGATCGACCGGCAGTGGTTGACGTGGTGCGGGAATCCCGTTATCGGCGCGGCTTTCCGAACGAACCCGAATTACAAGGTTGATTGACTATGTCGCGCATTTGCGAGCTGACCGGCAAAGGTCGCCAGGTGGGTCACAATGTTTCCCACGCCAACAACAAGACCAAGCGCGTGTTTCTGCCCAACTTGCAGAATGTGTCGCTGATCTCCGAATCGCTGGAAACCAGCGTCAAGCTGCGCGTATCGACCCATGGTCTGCGTTCGGTTGAACATAATGGCGGCCTGGACAACTGGCTGGTCAAGACCAGCGACGACAAGCTCTCGCTCAAGGCACGCCGCCTCAAGCGCGACATCGTCAAGAAGAAGGCTGCCGTCGCAGCCTGAACTCTTCCGATTCGTTTCGGCATAGAAGCGGCCCCGCAACGGGCCGCTTTTTTGCGTGATCCCCCCTCCCGTAGACGGGAGGGGCAACGAGACTTGGGCGCGCAGCGCCCTAGTCGCAGCGGGGTGGGCCTGCAGCAATCGGGCGTTACATTCCCAACTTCAGCAACAACGTCCGCTGAAAACTCTCATGATTGTCGTCGGATATGATCCACACGACATCCCGCCCATCCTCGCGACTCACTGCCATCCCTTCGAAATTATCGGCCAGCAATGGCGGCGCGAGCCGGGCCAGCGTGCGGGCCTTCAACTCCGCCCCCGCCTCGATCCGCTCCGGCAGGTCGACGATCGCGATCGTCGCGGTAAAAAGCGACTGGAGCGTCAGGCGGCGGTTCAGCACCAGCAGGCGCCGCGCATCCAGCGCCACCGCATCGGTCGGGCGAAAACCCTGCGGCGGGGCATAGCGCACATGAATGGGGGCAGGGGTCGCCGCATCGGCCGGATCGCCTGCAAATAGCAGCACGTCATGCCGCCCGTCCGCCGTCATCCCCATCTCACCAATCGCAATGAAGCGCCCGTCGGGCAGCCGCGCCAGCGATTCGATCGATCCGGTCTTGGGCCAGGCGACCAGTTCGGGCCATGTCCGGCACGCTTCCACCCGCGCAAAGCCGGGGGCGTAACGGCATATCGCCTGCTGCAATTCGAACCCCACCCAATATCGGTCGCTCACGCGGTCATGAGTCATCGCTTCGGAATCCCACGCCCACCAGGGGCGATCGCGGTCCTGCGTGCGGATCGGCAGCGGCGCGATGAACGGACGACGGGTCGATTCGCCGCCCCCGGCATGAAAGCCCATCAACACACCCGAATCGCTGAGCGCCAGCATATCGCCCCCGCTCAGCGCAAGCAGCGCGGAAATCCCGCCAAAGCCTGGATTGTCGCTGGTCAGCTCCCACCCGCCCAGATAGTCGAGCGACCCCACCCGCCGGACTGCCGGATCATGCGTATCCAGCGGTAACGCACGCGCCGCGACCAGCAATGCGCCCGGCCGCACCGCTTCGGGTTTGCTATTATGGGGGGCGGGCATCAGCAGGACCGCCAGCGCCAGCACGATCAGGATTCGCGTCATCCCACCGAGCATAGGGGATTATTCGTCGCGGTGCAGCATCGGACTGGGGCTACCGCGTGCCTTAACGGCGGCTGTCAGCGCCATTCAGCATTGGCTCAAGCCCGTGCCTTCATAAGGACGTCAATCAACGGCGCATCCCGTCTTTTGGAAACGCCCATGATGAATTGAAAGGAGCAACGCCATGAAGATGAAGTTTCTTGTAAATATGGGAGCCGCTCTCGCGATGGGCGCTGCTTCGCTGGTCGCAACGGCAACCCCGGCAATGGCCCAGGGCGGCTATTATCGCGGTTATGACCGGGGTTATGAGCGCGGCGATTATTATCGCGGCGACCGGGGCTATCGCGGCAATCGCGGGGATTATTACCGTGGCGGCGACCGCTATTATCGCAACAATGGCTATCGTAACAATGGCTATCGCGGCGGCTATCGCTGTCGGGACAATGGCACCGGCGGCACCATCATCGGCGCGATTGCCGGTGGTCTGCTCGGCAATGAAGTCGGCAAGGGTTCGGGCCGTTATGGCCGCCGTGGCGACGGCACGACCGGCGCGATCATTGGCGCTGGCGTAGGTGCGCTGGCCGGCCGGGCGATCGACCGCAACTGCTAAAGCGTTAACGCATCGCTGAACGCGAAAGGCCGCTCCATCCGGGGCGGCCTTTTTGCGTCATGGCCTGGGCGCAGGTTGCGGCGTCGTGCGCGCGCGATCCGCCCGCGCCGCAGTCGCCGCCGCCGGGTTCAGCCCCGCATCCCCGGCCTGCGCTGCGCCCGCGCGCGCGTCCAGCGTGGCGGCGGCCTCGTTCAGCGCGCTTGCCTCACTGGCGCTCACTCCGCCCACGCCATCGGGCGAGTCCGATCCGCAAGCGGCCAGCGACAATAGCGACAGGGCAAATATGGTGGCGCGGATCATTATCATGCTTCCATCAGTAAATCGTCCTGATCCTCCCCTGCAAGGGGAGGGGGACCGCCAGCGTAGCTGGTGGTGGAGGGGTGTCGCCCTATCGTTAGCACGACACCCCTCCGTCAACCCTGCGGGTTGCCACCTCCCCTGCAAGGGGAGGATTTATAGCGAGCAGTGGCATTGCAAAACCAGCCCAATGGAAAAGGGGCCGCACCGTTGCCGATGCGACCCCTTTTCTAAATGTCTAAGACCAGATGGTCTTATTACATCGCGTTGGCGACGTTGTTGGTCGCGTTCGACGCAGCGTTCGCAGCGTTGTCGGCAGCGTTCAGCGCAGCGTTCATGGCGTTGTCGGCAGCGTTCGACGCATTTTCAGCCGAGTTGGCGGCGTTGTTGGCAGCGTTTTCCGCGCCACCCGAGCAAGCGGCCAGGCCAAGCGAAGCAGCCAGAACGAGCGAAAGAGCGATAGACTTAGTCATGGGCAGAAACCCCTCTCTGAGAATAAAATAGTGCAGACCACTCCCGGAGAAAAGCTCACCCCCCATTGCGCCTGCGCGCCGATTCGTAATGCCTTGCGCCGGGCAAGGCAATCCCATTCCTGCGCCGGGGGGATGATCGGCCCTGCTTTTGTTCGCAGTTGCGGAAAATTTGCGCTCCTTGACGCATATAAAGATTTCTTTATATATGCCCGCCATGCACGCTGCAATCGACATTTTCCGGGCATTGGGTGACCCGACGCGGCTGCGCATCATCCATTTGCTGCGCGCCATGGAACTGGCCGTGGGCGAAATCGCGCAGGTGGTGGGGCAAAGCCAGCCGCGCGTGTCGCGTCATGTCCGCATATTGGCGGAATCCGGCCTGGTCGAACGGCGCAAGGAGGGCAATTGGGTATTCCTGCGCCTGGGCAAGGGCGGCGATGTCGCCCCCTTCATTGCCCTGTTCGACCAACTCGAACCATCCGAAGCGGAGCGGCTGTGGCAGGCGGCGGACCTTGCCCGGCTGGCGGCGGTGCGGGCCGACCGGGCGCGCGCGGCGGAAAGCTATTTTGCCGAACATGCCGACGAATGGGACGCGATCCGCTCGCTTCACGTCGCCGAAGCCGATGTGGAAGCGGCGATGACCGCGCTGCTGGGGCGCGAACCGATCGGCCATCTGCTCGACATTGGCACTGGCACCGGGCGCATGATCGAACTGTTCGGCGGCGCGGCGCGCGCCGTGACCGCGATCGACCGCAGCCCCGACATGCTGCGGCTGGCGCGGGCCAAACTGCCGGAGGATGCGGGCGACAAATATGCGCTGCTGCTGGGCGATTTCCTCGACCTGCCGCTGGAACCGGGCAGCGTCGATACCGTCGTGCTGCATCAGGTGCTGCATTATGCGCAGGCGCCCGAACAGGTGATCGCACAGGCCGCGCGCGTCACCGCGCTTGACGGGCGCGTCCTGATCGCGGATTTCGCCGCCCATGAACGGGAAGAACTGCGCCTGCGCGATCAACATGCGCGGCTGGGCTTTTCGGACGAACAGATGGAAAGCTGGTTCGCGGCGGCGGGCCTTGTGCTGGACCGGGTGGAAACGCTGCCGGGCCATGAATTGACAGTGCAATTATGGCTGGGGCGGCGCAGCGATGCGCGGCCCGGCCAGCAAGAAGAACGGATTTCGCCATGACCCTGAACGATCCTGTCGCGCCACTTTACGCGGACCTTGCAGGCGACTGCCAGGTCAGCTTCGAATTTTTCCCGCCCAAGACGGAAAAGATGGAAGCACAGCTCTGGTCGGCGATCGAAACATTGACGCCGCTCCATCCCAAATTCGTGTCCGTCACTTATGGCGCGGGCGGCTCGACCCGCGAACGGACGCACAACACAGTCGCGCGGATCGCACGGGAAACCCCGCTCGCCGCCGCCGCGCACCTGACCTGCGTCGCCGCCAGCAAAAGCGAAATCGACGAAGTGGCCGACGCTTATTGGGACGCGGGCGTGCGCCATATCGTTGCCCTGCGCGGCGATCCGCCCGAAGTGGGCGGCACATTCGAACCCCACCCGGACGGGTATAAGGGCGCGGCCGAACTGGTCGAAGGGCTGATGAAGCGCCACCCGTTCGAAATTTCGGTGTCGGCCTATCCCGAAGTCCATCCCGAAGCGGCCAGCGCGCAAAGCGACCTCGACAATCTCAAGCGCAAGCTGGACGCCGGGGCGACCCGCGCCATCACGCAATTCTTCTTCACCCCCGACGCCTATTTCCGCTTCCTCGACAAGACGGCGGCAGCAGGCATCGACGCAGACATCGTGCCGGGCATCATGCCGGTCAGCAATTTCGCCGCGACGCAGCGCATGGCCGCCATGTGCAATACGCAGGTGCCAAGCTGGATGGGCCGCCTGTTCGAAGGGCTGGACGATCATCCCGCCTCCCGCCAGCTGGTGTCGGCCACGATCGCGGCGGAACTGTGCCGCAGCCTCTATGTCGGCGGCGTGCGCGACTTTCATTTCTACACGCTCAACCGCGCGGAACTCAGCTATGCCATCTGCCACCTGCTGGGGCTTCGGGCGACGACATCGGAGAAGGCAGCATGAACGCCGAACAGACATTACGCGCGCTGGCCGCCGAAAAAATCCTCATCTTCGACGGCGGCTATGGCACCTCGATCCAGAAGCATGGCCTGACCGAAGCCGATTATCGCGGAACCCTTGATTTGGCCAAGGATCAGAAGGGCAATAACGACCTGCTCTGCCTGACCCGGCCGGACATTGTGGAGGGGATCCACACCGCCTATCTGGACGCGGGCGCGGACATGATCGAAACGAACACGTTCAGCTCGACCAAGATCGCCATGGCCGATTATGGCTGCGAACATCTGGTATGGGACATCAATATCGCGGCGGCCAAACTGGCCCGCAGCGCGTGCGAAAAGGCAACGGCGAAGGACGGCCAGCCCCGCTTCGTCTGCGGCTCGATCGGCCCCACCAACAAGACCCTGTCCATCTCCCCCGACGTCAACGACCCCGCCTATCGCGAAGTCGATTATGATACGCTGAAAGCCGATTATCGCGAACAATGCGACGCGCTGATCGCGGGCGGCGTGGATTTCCTGCTGGTCGAAACCTGTTTCGACACGCTCAACGCCAAGGCCGCAGGCATGGCCGCGCGCGAGGCGGAGGACGCGGCGGGCCGCCCCGTGCCGCTGATGATGAGCTTCACCATCACCGACATGTCGGGCCGCAACCTGTCGGGCCACACGATCAACGCCTTCTGGTATTCGCTGCGCCATTTGAAGCCGCTGACCATTGGCGTGAACTGCGCCTTCGGTGCCGATCTGCTGCGTCCCTATCTGGCCGAACTGTCCAAGAACGCCGACACGCTGATCCTGGCCTATCCCAATGCCGGCCTGCCCAACGAACTGGGCCAATATGACGAATTGCCCGAAACCACCGCGAAACTGATCCGTCAGTGGGTGGACGAAGGGCTGGTCAACATGGTCGGTGGCTGCTGCGGCACCACGCCTGCCCATATCGGCGCAGTGGCAAAGGCGCTTAGCGGTCATAAGCCGCGCGTCGTGCCGGAACTGCCCGTGGTAACGCGGCTCGCGGGCCTGGAACCGATGCACATCGCGGTCTGAATGACGTTCCCCCTCCCGCTTGCGGGAGGGGTTGAACGGAGGCACGTGACTCCGTTCAAGGGGTGGGCCTGTTCAGGCACTGTCCCAAAAGCCCACCCCCAGCCCCTCCCGCAAGCGGGAGGGGAGTGAGAATGAAGAATGAATCAGAAATCCACCGCCACCTTCGTCAACATCGGTGAACGCACCAACATCACCGGGTCGGCCAAGTTCAAGAAGCTGATCATGGCGGGCGACTATGCCGCCGCCATCGACATTGCCCGCGATCAGGTGGAAAGCGGCGCGCAGATCGTCGACGTGAACATGGACGAAGGGCTGCTCGACTCCGAAGCGGCGATGACCACTTTCCTCAAACTCATGACGTCGGAACCGGACATCAGCCGCGTCCCCGTCATGATCGACTCCTCCAAATGGAGCGTGATCGAAGCGGGGCTGAAATGCGTCTCCGGCAAGCCGATCGTCAATTCGATCAGCATGAAGGAAGGCGAAGAAGCCTTCCTGTTCCACGCCCGCAAATGCATGGCCTATGGCGCGGCGGTCGTGGTCATGGCCTTCGACGAAACGGGTCAGGCGGACACGAAGGAGCGTAAGGTCGAAATCTGCGCCCGCGCCTATGACCTGCTGACCGGCATCGGCTTCCCGCCGGAGGACATCATCTTCGACCCCAATATCTTCGCAGTCGCGACGGGGATCGAGGAACATAATAATTACGGCGTGGACTTCATCGAAGCCTGCAAGGAAATCAAGCAGCGCTGCCCTCACGTCCATATCTCCGGCGGCCTGTCGAACCTCAGCTTCTCCTTCCGAGGCAACGAACCCGTCCGCCGCGCGATGCACAGCGTGTTCCTCTACCACGCCATCCCCGCTGGCCTGGATATGGCGATCGTTAATGCGGGCCAACTCGACGTCTATGACACGATCGACCCCGCGCTGCGCACCGCGTGCGAGGATGTCGTCCTCAACCGGGATCCTGACGCGGGCGAACGGCTCGTCACTCTGGCCGAAAGTTTCCGGGGCAAGGATGCCGCAACCGAAAAGGCGGCGCAGGAATGGCGCGGTTGGCCCGTCGCCCGTCGCCTCGAACATGCCTTGGTCAAGGGCATCGACATGTATGTGGTGGAGGATACGGAGGAATGTCGCCTCTCCGCCGAAAAACCGATCCATGTGATCGAAGGGCCACTGATGGACGGCATGAACGTCGTCGGCGACCTGTTCGGCGCGGGCAAGATGTTCCTGCCGCAAGTCGTCAAATCCGCCCGCGTGATGAAAAAAGCCGTCGCCCACCTGCTCCCCTTTATCGAGGCTGCCAAGGAACCGGGCGCCAAGGGCAAGGGCAAGATCATCATGGCCACGGTCAAGGGCGACGTCCATGACATCGGCAAGAATATCGTCGGCGTCGTCCTGCAATGCAACGGCTTCGACGTGGTCGACATGGGCGTGATGGTGCCATGGCATGACATCATCAAGGCGGCGGTGGAACATGACGCCGACATGATCGGCCTGTCCGGCCTCATCACGCCCTCGCTGGACGAAATGGTGACCGTCGCCACCGAAATGCAGCGTGCGGGCATGACCATGCCGTTGCTGATCGGCGGCGCGACCACGTCCAAAGTCCATACCGCGCTGCGCATCGACCCGGCCTATAGCGGCCCCGTCGTCCATGTGCTGGATGCCAGCCGCGCCGTCGGCGTGGCCACCGCGCTCGTCTCCGAAACGCAAAAGGACGCCTTCGTCGGCAAGACCAAGGACGACTATGAACATGTCCGCGTCGCCCGCGCCAACAAGGGGCAAAGCGCGCTCGTGTCGATCGAGGACGCGCGCGCCAACGCCTTCGAAATCGACGAAAGCCTCAAAGCCCCGCGCCCGCGCCTGCCCGGCGTCCATCGCTTCCCCGACTGGGACTTGAAGGATCTGGTCCCCTACATCGACTGGACCCCCTTCTTCCGTGCATGGGAACTGGCGGGCAATTACCCCGCGATCCTGACCGATCCGGTCGTCGGCGAAAGCGCCACCAGCCTGTTCGCCGATGCGCAGGCGATGCTGGACAAGATCATCACCGACAAATGGCTGACCGCGCGCGGCGTCGCGGGCCTGTGGCCCTGCCGCCGTCAGGATGACGACATCATCGTCCATGTCGAGGATGAAAAACACTATACCCTGCCGATGCTGCGCCAGCAGATTCAGAAGCGGGGAGGGCGGGCGAACATGTGCCTCGCTGACTTCATCAGCCATGATGGCGACTGGATGGGCGGTTTTGCCGTGTCGATCCACGGCATCGAACCCCATCTCGCTCGCTTCAAAAATGCGATCGACGACTATTCGGACATCTTGCTCAAGGCGCTGGCCGATCGTCTGGCCGAGGCCTTCGCCGAACGCCTCCACCATTATGTCCGCACCGCCTTATGGGGCTATGCAGAGGGGGAGCAACTGACCAACGAAGCCCTGATCCGCGAACAATATCGCGGCATCCGCCCCGCGCCCGGCTATCCCGCCTGCCCGGAACATAGCCTAAAGCCCATATTGTTCGACATGCTCGACGCCCATCACGCAACGGGCATCACGCTCACCGAAAGCTTCGCCATGCTGCCCACCGCCGCCGTCAGCGGCTTCTATTTCGGCCACCCCCAGGCCGAATATTTCGGCGTAGCGCGGGTAGGGCGCGACCAGTTGGAAGAATATGCGACAAGGCGCGGCATCGACCTGGAAACGGCGGAGCGGTATTTGAGGCCGAATTTGGATTGAGGTTCTTACCATGGCTGCCCAAAGGCCTTGGTCCATGCGGGCAGGCATAAACATAATCATTGACTTGTTGGAAAATGTTGCTGATATGTTCTCGCCGCGATGACAGGTCGGGGTGGCATGATGGATATATCGTCGGAAGCATATCGTCAGGGATATGCACATTGGTTGCGAACGGGGCGCTGGGTCGAAAGACACGGTGAAGGCGACATTGAATGCAAGTTCAATCCCTATCACGATCCACGCAACGGGCAATTTACCTTTGCGCCAGGCGGACCCCGATCACTTGCTCGGGTGATCGTTTCGCGGGCGCGCTATGATGCGGCCAGTCCGTCGAATGTGGCGACCCGCGTTGGCTCAAGTGGTGGCAAGTATGCGCTCGCCCAACCTGCGAGCACGCAAAGCGCTACATTTACCGATGCCGTATATCGACCAGGCCAAAGTCGGGCCGAACTTGTGCCTGCGTCCCTGCCACGCTCGCCAAGGGCTACTGGTGGCAGCAATATTCGGGCTTTTCAAGATCCCATGACCTTGCAGCAGGCGATTCCCGGCCTGCAAGGCCAACCGGGCGGCGCAATCGTTGCTCTGGCCGATACCCTGTTCGACATCACGGGTCCGGCGCAGGAATTAACTACCCAGTTGGCGCGGGAACGGTCGAACCAGTTGATCAATCAGATCAAGGCGCTCGATCCCGATTACCAGTTTGGTGATTTCGGCTTTCCTGAAACAAAGCTGGGGCAGATCAATCAATTGAACAGGCTGCGCTTCGATCAGGCTGCTACATTCTTACTCATAAAAAATGAGTTACGGCCAATGCAATTAGAAACGCTCCGCTTTGTACAAGCCGCGACTGATCGCGCGTATGCTCAAGGCATCAAATCTCTGCGAGCAGGCAAGCTGCCGATCCGCCTTTCTGAACAGGAGGCGTTAGGAAATTTTATCGACCGCCGAGTTCGCATTGAATTGCGCGAGCGGTATGCGCAATATGGCATCGACGCAGCCGGTAAAGGACCAGTGCGCGTGAACCGGCGCGAAAATGATAGTTCAGGCAGCGAACTGAGTTTTCGACGTCCCGATATGCGGGTGGGCACTGTCGCCTATGATGTTACTCTCACCCAAAAGACGCTAAAAGCACAGCAAATTCGTGGGTTCTTCAACGCTGATTTTAAACCAACCCATGTGGTAATCATCCGCCCTCGCCAGATTGGATCTGAGAGCAGTTATATTATTAGCCGTCCGGAGACCAAGTGATGACGGAATATTTCACCAGTTCCTATCATAATACTACCCCCTACATTCCCGCGTCTCTCAGCGAAATCTATGATCTGTTGGGAGCCATGATACTTGAGGCGCCTATTTTTATCGACGAATCTGGCGTGTTTCCTATGCGGACTATCGACACGCGATTTCATCAATTGGTCGAGAGTTTTGGCAAAGTCCGCAAAAAGGTGGGAGAGGAACGTTATGCCCAACTGATGGACCTTGCCGCACAGGCAAAGGCGTTGTTCGCCGCCGATCCCGATGGTGACAATGGCAAAAGCGATCAGGGTCGCGCGCTGTTATTTGCGATCGAGGAAATCATCCAGGCTTCACGGTCACGCCGGGTTGCGACAAAGCTGAAGGACGATGAGGGCGAAGTCACCGGCGACTGATTGAGACACGCATTTCTGCACCCCTGCAACGGTGTGAACTTCGCCCCCGACCTCGGCGCCTTGGCTCAACGATTGCCCCCGATCAGGTCGCCCAACTCGCCCAGCATCGACCCTTCGCCGCGATTCTGGCCGCCCCGGCTGCCTGCCGCCGCCATCATCCGTCCGGCCAGGCGGCTGAACGGCAAGGACTGGATCCACACATGCCCCGGTCCGCGCAGCCGGGCAAAGAAAGCCCCTTCGCCGCCGAATATCATCGATTTGACTCCGCCCGCCGCGACCAGATCGAAATCGACCGTGGATGTCATTGCCGCCAGGCAACCCGTGTCGACATGCAATTCCTCGCCCGCCGCCAATTCGCGTTCGACCACCGTGCCGCCCATCTGGGTGAACACCCACCCATCGCCGTCCAGCCGCTGCATGATGAAACCTTCGCCACCGAACAGCCCGGTCATGATCTTCTTCTGGAAATATATGCCCATCGACACGCCCTTGGCCGCGGCCAGAAAGGCATCCTTTTGGCAGATCAGCGTGCCGCCATATTGGTCGAGTTTCAGCGGCAAGATCGCGCCGGGCGTGGGCGCGGCAAAGGCGACCCGCGCCTTGCCCGACCCTTGGTGGGTGAACACGGTGGTGAACAGGCTCTCCCCCGTCACCAGCCGCTTGCCCGCGCCCAGCAGCTTGCCCATGAAGCCCCCGTCCGACCCGCCGCTGCCGTCGCCGAACACCGTGGTCATCGAAATGCTGGCATCCTTCCACACCATTGCGCCCGCTTCGGCGACCGCACTTTCGCCGGGGTCCAGCTCGATCTCCAGAAATTGCAGCTCCTGCCCCTTGATCTCGAAATCGATATCGTCGGACAGCGAAGCGTTGCGGCTATGGCTCCAGGGGGAGGGGGACGGCATCGGCATAGTCTCCTGCGAACGGTGATGGGGGCTTTTAGCGTGATGCGCCCGCCGATGAAATGCCCGGCCGACGGCGGCGACCATGTTAATCTTCGCCGTCCCGCCTGTCCCATAACGGACCAGCCTGCCGTTAACCCTCTACTTTCCTTGGCCGCGCCGCGCGCCGCGCCTACCTTGGCACCCATGCGTATCCTTACCACCACTTTGCTCGCCTCCGCCGCCATCGCATCGACCGCACTGGCACAGGGAAACCCGGCACCCTTCACTATCGACGGCAATGGCTATGCCTCGCTGGCCGATGCGCTGAGTGCAATCGGCGACGGGCGCGGCACGGTGACGGTGGCGCCCGGCACCTATCACGCATGTGCGGTGCAACAGGGCGGCGACATCACCATCCGCGCCGCAACCCCCGGCACCGTCATCTTCGACGGCGTGCCGTGCGAGGGTAAGGCGGCGCTGGTGCTGCGTGGGCAGGGCAGCATAGTCGACGGCATCATATTCCAGAATATCCGCGTCCCCGACGGCAATGGCGCGGGCATCCGGCTGGAAAGCGGAAACCTGACCGTCCGCAACAGCCTGTTCCGCAACAGCGAGGAAGGGATTCTGACCGGCGACGGCGATGGCAGCGTGACGATCGACAAATCCACCTTCCGCCATCTGGGCCGCTGCGACCGCGACCTGGATTGCGCCCATGGCATCTATATCGGTCGTCTGGACAGCCTGACCGTCACTAACAGCCGCTTCGACCTGGGCGATGGCGGCCATTATCTCAAAAGCCGCGCCGCCCGCGTCACCATCACCGACAATAGTTTCGATGACAGCGGCGGGAAACTGACCAACTATATGATCGACTTGCCCAACGGGGCCAGCGGCGTCATTCGCGGCAATGACATGGTGCAGGGCAAGGACAAGGATAACTGGTCCGTTTTCATCACCGTCGCCCCGGAAGGCCGCGAACAAAGCAGCGCGGGTCTGGTGATCGAAGGCAACAAGGCCGGTTTCGTGCCGGGGGTGGAGCGCAACTCGACCTTCGTGGCGAACTTCACCGATGACGCGGTGCGGATCGGCGCGAACGATCTTGCCCCGTCGATGAAAGTGAAGGACCGCCGCTGACTTGCCAATGTGGGGCGCAGGAGCGATAGTCGCCACCATGCGCACCACCTATGACAATGCCACCGTCCGCCTCTACCATCTGGGCGATGATGGCGGCGCGACGACCCTGATGTACGGCGCGTTCAGCCAAGCGCTGCGCGTCGCTGAACAACAACCGCAGGAGGTGCAGGACGGCCTCTATCTGGCCACCGACAATGACGTGGTTGCCTATCTCGACCTGATCGAGGGATAAGGCGCGGTTTCCGGCATCCGCCAAAGGAATGGCAGCACGCCCAGCGCCACGACCGCAATCATCACGCCGGGCGTCGCCGCCCATCCGCTCCGCTGGGTCAGGATATGCGACAGATAGGGGGTCAGCCCGCCGAACAAGGCCGTGGCGCTGGTCGCGCCGAGCGCCAGGCCGCTCAGTCGCCCTTCGCCCGGAAACTGCTCCGCCGTCGTCACTGCCCCCACGGCACTGACCGCGCCGCCCAGCCCCGCCAGCACCAGCGCCCCGGCCAGCGCCTGCACGAAGCTACCCTGTGCCATCACCCCGAACATCAGCACCGGCAACGCGACCCCGCCCAGCGCCAGCGCGACCAGCACCGGCCTGCGCCCCACCCGGTCCGACAAATGGCCCGTGACCGGCGTAACCAAAATGACCATGACCGCCGCCAGCGTGGACAGCCACAGCGCATCGGCTTCACCCATCGCCGCCACCCCGGTCAGGAAATTGGGGACATAGACGATGCCGACATAATAAGTGATCGATCCCAGCGCCGATATGGCAAAGCCGCGCACTATCGCCGGGCGATGATGGGTCAGGCTGTGGCGCAACGGCGCGGCGGGAATGCTGTTCTGCTCACGTTGCCGCACGAAATCGGGCGATTCTTCCATGGTCGACCGGGCCAGCAGCACAAGTCCCGCCATCGCTGCGCCGACGAAAAAGGGTATCCGCCACCCCCAGCTATCGAGCGCCACCTGATCCATGCTGGCAACGGTAATCGCCGACAGCGTCACCGCGATCAGCCCGCCAACCTCGCTCGCCGCCGACGCGAGCGACGTGACGAAACCCCGTCGCCGCGCCTGTGCGCTTTCCAGCAAATAGGCGACCACGCCGGTATATTCGCCCCCGACCGAAAACGCCATCAGGCAGCGCAGCGCCAGCAGCAGCCATCCCGCCGATGCTCCCATCTGCGCCTGCGTCGGCAGCAGCGCGGTGGCCAGCATCGCCCCGCTCATCAGTGCCATCGACAACAGCATCGTCACCCGCCTGCCATGGCGGTCGCCGATATGGCCAAAGACGATCGCACCCAGCGGCCGCATCAGATAGGCCAGCGCAAACCCCGCCAGCGCATAGCCGACCCCATCCGCGCCGCCGCCAAAGAAAATGCGCGACAGCGTGGTGGCCAGATACAGATAGAGCGTGAAATCATACCATTCGATGACCGTGGACAACCCCGCGATCAACAGCGACCGCGTGGACAGGCGCGCGCCCGGATCGGTCATTGGCATGGTCACTCCTCTCATTCCCTTATGTCCCTCAGCCGTCCGCAAAGCCAAAGGGCGCTCTGGTCCGCCGATAATCGTCGGGCAACATGTCCCGGCCGATCGGCGGGGCGGATCGGGCCAGGCATTGGGGCCGGTGGCACAGGCGGCACGTCACGCCGATGGGCGTCGGCTCGGCTGCCGGGCTGCCTTGCGTATAGATCAGCCGATGGGCATGGTCGGCGGCGCAGCATAGCGCGATCGCTCGGTCTACCCTGGGCGCACCCCATCCGCCACCCCCGGCGGTCACGGTGCGGGCGATGGAAAAGAAACGCTGGCCATCGGGCAGTTCCAGCCATTGGGTCACGACCGCGCGGGGCGTCTCGAACACCCGATGCACCGACCAGAGCGGGCAGGAGCCGCCATGCCGGGCAAAGGGAAAGCCCGCGCCATCCAGCCGCTTGGACACATTGCCCGCCGGGTCGACTCGCAGGAAAAAGAAAGGCACCCGTTCCTGCCCCGGCTTCTGCAACGTCGTCAGCCGATGGGCGGTCTGCTCGAAACTGGTGCCGAACTGCCGGGCCAGCGCCTCGACATCATAACGCCGCGCCTCCACCGCCTTGGCAAAGGCACCATAGGGCATCAATATCGCCGCCGCCCCGTAACTGGCCAGCGCCCGCCGGGTCAGCCGACGCTCGCTTTCGCCGCTGAATTGCCCGTCCTTCAATATAGCGTCAAAGGCTTTGCGCATCTCCAGATAGGCGATCTGGAGCGCCAGTTGAAAAGCGGAACTGGCGCTATCGAGCGCATCGTCCAGCAGCACGGCGTCGCGATGCCGGTCATAACGGCGTAGCGACCCGGCCATCACATCGGACGGCAAGCGGCGAACCCGCAAATTATGTTTGGCCCGCAACCATCCGGTCAGCCCGCCCTCAGCTTCCGCCTCTGCCGCCAGTCTTTCCGCCGCATCGTCCAGCAGCGGAAAACTGTTGCGCCGCGCCGCAATGAACCGACGCGCTTCGGCCACCGGATCGGGCGCGTCGGGCGCATCCTCCGCGCGCACCCCCCGGTCGGCGAGCGCTAGATGCTCCTCGCGGTAACTGGTATAAAGCCGCAGCAACGCTTCGGTGATGCCCGGATAATTGACTGCGACATCCCCCGTCGCCAACTGCGGCAGATCGATGTCCGCGAACATCGGGTCTTTCAGCACCGCGTGCAGCCGCGCCGTCTGCTCCGTGCCGCCGTCGCCTGCCACCTCCGCCATGTCCAGCTTATACGTCCGCGCCAGCCGCAACAGCATGTCGGCGGTCAATGGCCGCTGGTTGCGTTCCAGCAACGCGACATAGGACGCCGAAATATCCAGATCGGCGGCCATATCCGCCTGCGTCAGGCCCAGGTCGCGGCGCAGGCGGCGCAGCCTTGGCCCCATATAAACCGGGCTATCCTTACGCATATCACCAATCCTATGTGCAGACTTTACAACTATACATCAGAATTTTGTAAAGATCGACAACTGAACTGCAAGAGGACTGCCGCGCCGCAACGGCAGGGGATAGGCGGAACCCAACAGACCACCATCCACGCAAGGAACGGCCCATGACCTACCAGGATAATATCGCAAAGGCGCAAGCGCTGATCGGCAGCCATCCCGGCACCTGGGACGGCATCAATGCGGAATCCGTCGCGCGCATGAAGCTGCAAAACCGCTTCAACACCGGCCTCGACATCGCCAAATATACCGCGGGCATCATGCGCCGCGACATGGCCGCCTATGATCTCGACCCGGCCAACTACACCCAGTCGCTGGGTTGCTGGCACGGCTTCATCGGTCAGCAAAAGCTGATCGCCATTAAAAAGCATTTCGGCACGACCAAGCAGAAATATCTCTACCTGTCCGGCTGGATGGTCGCGGCGCTGCGCAGCGATTTCGGCCCGCTGCCTGATCAGTCGATGCACGAAAAGACCAGCGTCGCCGCGCTGATCGAGGAACTCTACACCTTCCTCAAGCAGGCCGACGCCCGCGAACTTGGCATGATGTTCCGCGATCTCGACAAGGCTCGCGAAGCCGGCAACGCGGTCGAGGCACAGCGCATCGCCCATGCCATCGACAATTATGAAACCCATGTCGTCCCCATCATCGCCGACATCGACGCAGGCTTCGGCAATGCCGAGGCGACCTACCTGCTCGCCAAGAAGATGATCGAGGCGGGCGCCTGCGCGCTCCAGATCGAGAACCAGGTTTCGGACGAAAAGCAGTGCGGGCATCAGGACGGCAAGGTCACCGTGCCGCATGAGGACTTCCTGGCCAAGGTCCGCGCCTGCCGCTACGCCTTCCTCGAACTGGGCGTTGATGATGGCATCATCGTCACCCGCACCGACTCGCTGGGCGCTGGCCTGACCAAGCAGATCGCGGTCAGCAAGGAAGCGGGCGACATTGGCGACCAATATAACAGCTTCCTCGATTGCGAGGAAATCGATCCGGCCACGGCGAAGAATGGCGACGTCATCCTGAACCGCGACGGCAAGCTGCTGCGCCCCAAGCGACTGCCCAGCAACCTGTTCCAGTTCCGCGAAGGCACCGGAGCGGACCGCTGCGTCCTCGACTGCATCACCTCGCTTCAGAACGGCGCGGACCTACTGTGGATCGAAACCGAAAAGCCGCACATCGAACAGATCGCCTCGATGGTCGACCGCATCCGTGAAGTCATCCCCAACGCCAAGCTGGTCTACAACAACTCGCCCAGCTTCAACTGGACGCTCAACTTCCGCCAGCAGGTTTATGACGCCTGGGTCGAAGCGGGCAAGGATGTCAGCGCCTATGACCGGGCGCGCCTGATGAGCGTCGATTATGACGCCACCGATCTGGGCCAAGAAGCCGACGACCGTATCCGCACCTTCCAGCGGGATGCGGCTGCACGAGCAGGGATTTTCCATCACCTCATCACCCTGCCGACCTATCACACCGCAGCGCTCAGCACCGATAATCTCGCCAAGACCTATTTCGGCGAGGAAGGTATGCTGGGCTATGTCGAGGGCGTCCAGCGCAAGGAAATCCGTCAGGGCATCGCCTGCGTCAAGCATCAGAATATGTCGGGCAGCGACATTGGCGACGATCACAAGGATTATTTCGCCGGGGAAGCCGCGCTCAAGGCGGGCGGCGCGCACAACACGATGAACCAATTCGCAGCCTAAAGGCTGCGGGGGGAAACAATTCGCGGCCTGACAAAGGCAGCGCAGGCACCATCTCCCCGACGATATCCCGATCGTCGTCGGGGAGATGGGTTTCGCGCAGCGCGCAAACCGGAAAGAACAGCGTTTCGCGGCCTATGCCGCGTGAAGGGCCAGTTCGCGGGGACGTCGACACTCCCTCGCGATTTGGGTGGAAGAAACTGGACGACCCGGCGGCGCACCGCCGGGTCGTTTTTTCTCGTTATAATCCTCGCTTGAAAGGGGAAGATTTTCAGGCAATCCCCGCCTGCTGCCGCACCGCCTGCTTCAATATGTCCAGCGGCATCGCCCCCAGCGTCAACACGTCATGAAACGCCTTGATGTCGAACTGCGCGCCCTGCTTGCGCTTCACTTCCTCGCGTAATTCGTTCCATACGGTATGGCCGATCTTGTAACTGCACGCCTGACCCGGCCAGACGGTGTAGCGGTCGATTTCCCCTTGGCTGCGCCCGCGCGCGATGCCAGTGGTGGCGATCAGATAATCGGTCGCCTTCTCCCGGCTCCACCGTTTCGCGTGCATCCCGCTGTCCACTACCAGCCGCGTCGCGCGGAACAGCAACGACTGGAGATAGCCGACCTGGCCCAGCGGATCGCCTGCATACATGCCCATTTCGTCGGCCAGCTGCTCGGAATAGAGCGCCCAGCCTTCGCTATAGCCGCTATAGCCGCCGCGCCGCCGGATTATCGGGATCGATTCCGATTCCAACGCGACCGACACTTGCAGATGATGGCCCGGCACCGCCTCATGATGGGCCAGCGTCGCCAGCCCGAATTTGGGCCGGTCGAACGTGTCGCGCAGGTTGATATAATAGATGGCGGGCCGCGACCCATCCAGCGACGCATTCTGATAATAGCCGCCCGGCGCGCCCGCCTGAATGGTCACCGGCACGCGGCGGACCTCAACCGGCGCTTTCGGCACGGTGCTGAACGCTTCGCCCAACCGCTTCTGCATCGCGATGATCTGGGTATTGAGCTGCGCCAGCAGCGCCTCGCCCCCCGGATCGGTGTTGGGGAACAGCTGGTCGGGCCGCTGGTTCAGCGCGACGAGACGATCGCCCACGCTCCCCTGGCTCATCCCTTCGCCTTTCAGGATCGTGTCGATCCGCGCGCTGATTTCCGCGACCTGATCCAGCCCGATGCGGTGAATCTCCTCGCCGGTCAGCGCCGTCGTGGTCGCCGCTTCTGCCGCCGCCGCATAGAAAGCCTCGCCATCGGGCAGGCGCCATACGCCCGCATCATGGCTGGTCTTTGCCCGCAATGCCTGCACCAGCGCGCGTTGCCTGTCGAGCGCGGGGAAGACCTTATCCGTCACGATCTTCTCGGCCTGCGCGGCGCGTTCGGGCGGCAGTCCGGCAGCGGCCAGCTTCTTGGCAAAGGACGCGACCAGCACGGTCTGCGCCGCTGGCTGGTCCCGCAGCGACGCCTGCATCTTCAACGTCGTGTCCAGAATATAGTCCGGCGCGAACACGCCCCTGGCCGCATCGGCCTGCTGCCGGGCCAGTTCGCCGTCCATGGCGATCGGGAAGGCTTCCAGCCGCGCCAGATAGGCGTCGGCGTCCGCCGCATCCTTCACCCGATGCTGCGAATCGAGGAAGTCGGGCGTCTCGCGATAGCTGCCGGTCAACTGGCTCAGCACATAGGGCGCATACCGGCCCGCCGTCTCGCCATAGCCGAATTTTTCGCCGCCGACCGCCCGATCCAGCTGATAGGCGACCACATCATAGTCCAGCCTGGCGTTTGCGCTCAAAGACTTGCGGTCGATGCTGGCTAACTGCCTTGCCTGCGCCTTGCTCCGCGCCAGATCGCGCGCCATGCCCGCCGCGCTGGTATCGCTCAGCTTGCCGCGCAACGCGGCCCGCGCCCCGCTGTCCAGGCCAAGCCGCGTCGCCTGCTCCGGCGAATCGTCCAGCCGTTCGTAGAAAAACCCGTCCAGCATGGCGCGCAGGCGTGCATTGCCGCTGCCCGATTGGGCAAAAGCAGGCGCAGCCGTAGCGGCGGTCAGCGCGCTCGCGCCGCTGGTGGCAAGAAATTGGCGTCGGTTCACGACTCATGGCTCCATTGATCAGGGGAGGGCGGCAAGGGGGGCGCCGCCCATGATGCTCCCCTTGTGCCGCGATCCCAACGGCTTGGCCAGACCCGGCAAACGACAACGCCTATCCCCCGCCGCGCCAATGCGATAAGCGGCGCGCATCCACAGGGAAGGGACATGCCATGGCCTACACGCTCATCACCGCGAACCGCAATTACAGCAGCTGGTCGCTGCGCCCATGGGTGCTGATGACGGCGCTGGGGATCCCTTTCACCGACCGCATCGAACCCTTCGTCCATGCCACCAACTATGCCGCCTTCCGCAGCTTTTCGCCCACGGGGCAGGTGCCGGCGCTCATCGACGGTGATCGGGCGGTCTGGGATTCGCTGGGCATCATCCTCTATCTGGCCGACCGGCATCCCGCCGTCTGGCCGTCCGACGAAGCGGCGCGCGGCTGGGCGCAATGCGCGACGACCGAAATGCACAGCGGCTTTTCCACTCTGCGCAACGATTGCACCATGAATGTCGGCGTCCGGGTGGAACCGCATATGCCATCCCCCGCGCTCAACCGCGACATCGCCCGGCTGGCCGAATTGTGGGGCGAAGGGCTGGCGCGCTTTGGCGGACCGTTTCTGGCGGGCGATGCTTTCACCGCCGTCGATGCCTTCTACGCGCCGGTCGCCTTCCGGGTGCGGACCTATGGGCTGGATGTCGGTCCTGCCGGGCAGGCATGGGTCGATCATATGCTGGCCCACCCCGCCATGCGCGCGTGGGAAGCCGCCGCCCTTGCCGAAACATGGCGCGAGGACAGCCATGAGGCAGAGATCGGCGCGGCTGGACGCATCATCGAAGATTATCGCGCCGTTTAAGGCTGCACTGTAACATTCTTGCCCGCCTGACGAACAAAAGGACGGATCATGGCCTTCTTCCCCCTTTTCCCCTTGTCGTTACGGGTCTAGGGGGAAGCCATTATGGTTAAGCCTCGCACCCTCTATGAGAAGATCTGGGACGCGCATGTCGTCGAGCGCCGCCCGGATGGCACCTGCCTGATCTATATTGATCGCCATCTGGTCCATGAAGTGACCTCGCCACAGGCGTTCGAGGGGCTTAGGCTCGCCGGGCGCAAGGTGCGGCGGCCCGATCTGACGCTGGCGGTGCCGGACCATAATCTGCCCACGACTCCGCGCCGCGACGCGGACGGCAACCGTATTCCCATCGCCGACCCGCAAAGCGCGCAACAGCTTGCCGCGCTGGAAACGAACGCGCCGGAATTCGGCATCCGCCTCATCGGTGACGCGGACGCCGAACAGGGCATCGTCCATGTCGTCGGTCCCGAACAGGGCTTCACTTTGCCCGGAACGACTCTGGTGTGCGGCGACAGCCATACCAGCTCGCACGGCGCGCTGGGTGCGCTGGCGTTCGGCATCGGCACGTCCGAAGTCGAACATGTGCTGGCGACCCAGACCCTGCTGCTCAAACAGTCGAAAACGATGGAAGTCGTGGTCGAAGGTGAACTGGGCTTTGGCGTTACGCCCAAGGATGTCGCGCTGGCGATTTGCGGGCGCATCGGCACGGCGGGCGGCACCGGCTATGTCATGGAATATCGCGGATCGGTGTTCCGCGACATGTCGGTCGAAGGGCGGCTGACCGTCGCCAACATGTCGATCGAAGCGGGCGCTCGCTCCGGCCTGTTCGCCCCGGACGAAAAGACTTTCGCCTATCTCAAAGGCCGCCCGATGGCACCCAAAGGTGCCGACTGGGATGCGGCGCTTGGCTGGTGGCGCACCCTCGTCACCGACGAAGGCGCAGCTTTCGACCAGAGCATCGTGATCGACGCTGCCGACATCGTGCCGACCGTCACCTGGGGCACCAGCCCCGAAGACGTCGTCGCCGTTACCGGCACGGTCCCGTCGCCCGACAGTTTCGAGGATGCGTCCAAGCGCGCCGCCGTGCAAAAGTCGCTCGACTATATGGGGCTGAGCGCGGGGCAGAAGCTGAGCGACGTCACCGTCGAACATATCTTCATCGGCAGTTGCACCAACAGCCGGATCGAGGATCTGCGCGCCGCCGCTGCCCTGCTGAAGGGGCGGCATATCGCCAGCGGCATCAAGCACGCCATGGTCGTTCCCGGCTCCGGCCTCGTCAAACGGCAGGCGGAGGCCGAAGGGCTGGACCGCATCTTCACTGACGCTGGCTTCGAATGGCGCGAACCGGGCTGTTCGGCGTGCCTGGGCATGAACCCGGACAAGGTGCCAGCGGGCGAACGCTGCGCATCGACCAGCAACCGCAATTTCATGGGTCGTCAGGGTCCGGGCGCACGCACCCATCTCGTCTCGCCCGCCATGGCGGCGGCGGCGGCGCTGACCGGGCGGCTGACCGACGTGCGCGAATTGCTGAAAAAAGAAGAGGGGATGGCATAGTGAAAAAGATTTTCTGGCTGCTGACGCTGGGCGCATTGGCAAGCGCTGCCATGGCCGCGACGCTGGGCCGCGCCGAAGATGTGCCTGCGACGAAAGTGCAGCAGGCCCGCTGATGGAAAAGCTGACGACCGTTGAGGGCAAAGCCTATCCGTTCGGGATGAAGAATGTCGACACCGACATCGTCATTCCCTCGCACTGGCTCAAGACGATTTCGCGCACCGGCCTTGGCAAGGGCGCGTTCGAAGTGCTGCGCAAGGAACCGGGCAACGTCTTTGACGATCCGGCCTATGCGGGCAGTCCGATACTGATCGCAGGCGACAATTTCGGCTGCGGGTCCAGCCGCGAACATGCTGCCTGGGCCTTGGGCGATCTTGGCATCAAGGTCGTGATCGCGCCCAGCTTCTCCGACATTTTTTCCAGCAATGCGTTCAAGAACGGCATATTGACCGTCGTTCTGCCACAGTCGGCGATCGACCGGCTGATGGAAGTGGCCGAAACGGACGAAATCCATGTCGATCTGGAACAGCAGACCGTCACCACCCAGTTTCAGGATCGCTTTGCGTTCGAAATCGACCCGTTCCGCAAACATTGCCTGCTGGGCGGGCTGGACGAAATCGGCCTGACGCTGGGCGATGCGGACGGAATTGGCGTGTATGAAAAGGCCGTGGTGCATGATCGCCCCTGGATCATCCCCGCCGTTGCGTAACCGCGCGCTTCTACCTATCTCTGTTACATAGACCAGGTTTCAACGGGGCATTTTGGCATGACGACTTTCGACGATCGCGAACGGGCATTCGAAAATATGTTCGCCCATGACCAGGAAATGCAGTTCCGCATCCAGGCCCGGCGCAATCGCCTGCTGGGCGAATGGGCAGCGGCAAAGATGGGCCTGACCCCGGAAGAAACCGATTCCTATGCCAAGGCTGTGGTGCAGGCCGATTTCGAGGAAGCGGGCGACGAAGACGTCATCCGCAAGCTGGTCGGCGACATGACCTCGGCTGGCCTCGACATCGACGAACCGGGCGTGCGCGCCGCTCTGGAAGAACAGGCGGTCGTCGCACGCCGCATGTTCATCGAAGCACAATAAGGCCGCCTGAAATGCCAATGGCCGCCGACGATATTGCCGACATGATCCGCACCGCCATCCCGGACGCTGATGTCGAAATCACCGACCTGGCCGGAGACGGCGACCATTATGCCGCGCGCGTCGTGGCGGAAAGTTTCCGGGGCATGAGCCGGGTGGCGCAACAGCGCGCGGTCTATGCCGCGCTGGGCGGGCGCATGGGCGGCGTCCTGCACGCCTTGCAACTGACCACGGCGGTTCCCAACTAAGCGTGCATCACAGATTTGCGTCCTACGGGACGCCAGACAGGAATGGACTTTCGAACATGACCGACGCCGTACATCAGCGGATTGCCGACATCGTGAACGCCAATGATGTGGTGCTGTTCATGAAGGGGACGCCCCTTTTCCCGCAATGCGGCTTTTCCAGCCGCGCGATCGCCATTCTGGAGCATCTGGGCGTGGGCTATGACACGGTCGACGTCTTGCAGGATCAGGCCGTGCGTCAGGGGATCAAGGGCTTTTCCGACTGGCCGACCATCCCACAGCTTTATGTGAAGGGTGAATTTGTCGGCGGCAGCGACATCATGATGGAAATGTATGAAGCGGGCGAATTGCAGCAACTGATGACCGATCAGGGCGTCGCTGCGGCCAGCTGAACCTGGAGTTCAGCACAACGAACGCGATCAGGGCGGTCCGGCATGTCCGGGCCGCCTTTTTTCATGCAATGTTGGGAAAATCACCGGGTGGGGGTGTCGACGGAGACTGTGCCGACACCCCCGGTAGTTAAACGGTGCGTTACCCGTCAAACAACGCAATCGGCGTGCCAAAAAAGCAGACGCGCGCTAATCCGCGCTTTCCGACGGTTAACGCCGGGCCGGGCACTCCTCCATATGTAAAATATCCCGACATTCTAGCATCTTGGCTGTTTTCCTATTCTATTGACTACATCCGTAATCAATGCGATTACATCTGTAGTTGATTGGGAGGCAGAGTCGCGTGACGCAGGCAGGGGAAAAGATCAGCGAAGCGGAACTGGTGGTGATGGAGGCGCTGTGGGAACGCGCGCCGCTGACCGCCAACGACGTGGCCGATCGCGTCGCCACCGACCGCGACTGGAGCGTGCAGACGGTCAAGACCCTGCTCTCGCGCCTGATGGCCAAGGATGTGATCGCCGCCGATCAGGACGGCCGCCGCTTCCTCTACCGCCCCATGGTGGCCCGCGACGATTATGTCGCCAGCGAATCGGGGCGGCTGGTCAACCGATTGTTCGGCGGGCGCGTGTCGCCGCTGGTCGCCCAACTGGCCAGTCAGGACCAGTTGAGCGCGCAGGACATTGCCGAACTGGAAGCGATCCTCAAGGGGTTGAAATCATGAACGTCTGGCTGGCCGAAACGCTGATCGCCACGACCTTGTTGATGGCACTCGTCATGCTGCTGCGCCGTCCGGTCGCGCGCTGGCTGGGGGCAGGGGTCGCCTACTGGCTCTGGGCATTGCCCTTCGCGCGGATGATCCTGCCCGCCTTGCCGCAGGAAATCGTGCAACCATCCCCGCTACACATGGCGGTCGACCAGGCCGGATTGCCGGCACTTCTGGCGGTCAAAAATACACAGCAAGCCATTGTAATAGAACAATCTTTTCCATGGCTCGAAGCGGCTGTCGCGCTTTGGCTGGTCGGTGCGATTTTGTTCGTGACTGTCCATCTCGCTGTCTACTTTCGCTTCCGTCGCCACATGCTGCGCGGTGCCACGCCGGTCGGGCAGGAAGGACGAATCCGCCTGATCGCCAGTCCCAATGCCAGCGGCCCGCTCGCCTTTGGCGTCCTGACGCCATATATCGTCCTGCCCACCGATTTCACGCTGCGCTACGACCCGCTGGAACAGGATATGGCGATCGCCCATGAACGGGCGCATCATGACCATGCGGATCTTGCCGCAAATATGGTCGCCCTGCTGCTGCTCGCCATCCACTGGTGCAACCCGGTCGCGTGGATCGCCTATCGCGCCTATCGCGCCGATCAGGAAACCGCCTGCGACGCGCGCGTCCTGGCGCTTTATGGCCGCGAAAACGCCCATGCCTATGGCCGCGCGATCCTCAAGGCAGCAGGCGGCCGCCAGTTTGCCGCCGCCTGCCACCTCACCCGCATCACGACATTGAAAGGGAGGCTCAAAATGCTCTCGACTCACGAACATTCGCTGCGCCAGATCAGCTGGGGCATGGCCGCCATCGCGCTCGTCACTGCCGCTGGCCTCGCCATGACCGCATCGGGCAGCCGCGCCGCGCAGCAGATGGCCGTCCTCACCGACAGGGTCGAAGCGACCGATTTCTCCCGCCTGACCCATCTGGTCGCGCAGCCAGCAGCGGCCAGCGCCCCAGCGGTCGCCCCAGCAGTCGCCACTGTGCCGGAAACTCCAGCCGTGCCTACCGCCAGCGCAGCGGCTGCCTGGCCCGAACCGTCCGTACCCGCTGCGCCGCCCGTTCCGGCAGCGGATATGATCGCCCCGATGGCCCCGGTGCCACCAGCGCCGCCAGTGTCCAGTGCCTGGCCCGAAACGCCCCGCGTCCCGACGCAGGCCGACATCGCCCGCATGGTGCCGCGCGTCGATGTCCGTAACGGCTGCGATGGCAGCGATATGGTCAGCCACCGCGAAACCACCGGGTCCGATGGTCGCCGCAACATCCGCATACGCATTTGCGAGGCCGCCATCGCGCGCACCGCCGATCATGCCCGCGCTCAGGCGGACCGCGCCGCTCGCGCCGCCGACCGCGCCAGCCTACAGGCGGACCGCGCCGCCCGGCAGGCGGATCGGGACAGGATCAATGCCGACCACATGGCCCGTAACGACCATGCCGAAGCGCTCGCCGGGCTACGCTCCGCCCGCGCCCAGATCGCAAGCGACGCATCCATGCCCGCCTTCGCCCGCACCGAAGCGCTGCGCGAAATCGACCGCTCGATCGCAGAAATACGCAAAGGGCAGGACTGAGCCTAAACCGCGACTACTTCGGGCAGAATCGCGTCGAGCAGCAACATGCCCGCTGGCGCAACCTGCAACCGGCTGCCTGTCAGGCGAATGAGGCCCAGGTCGGTCAACTGGCCGATCGCCCGCTCATCCACCAGCCGCGCCGCGCCAATGCCGGACAATGCGGCGATCCGCGACAGGTCGACCCCTTCGCCCAGTCGCAACCCCATCAACAACGCCTCACGCGCCTTGTCTTCACCCGACAGCACATCCTCGCTCTGAAGCCCATGACCGTTGCGCGCGACCGCGCCCATCCAGTTTTCCGGCTTCTTGTGCCGCATCGTCGCCATGCCGCCGCGCCGCCCATGCGCGCCCGGACCCACACCCATATAGTCGCCATAGCGCCAATAGGTCAGGTTGTGGCGGCTTGCCTGCCCGGCGCGGGCATGGTTGCTGATCTCATAGGCCGGGATGCCCGCCGCCCCGGTCATCGCGGCGGTCAGTTCATACAGCGTCGCGCCATGGTCGGGGTCCGCCGGGGTCAGCTTGCCCTGCGCCACCAGCGTGGCAAAGCGCGTCCCCGGCTCGATCGTCAGTTGATAAAGCGAAAGATGCCCGGTGCCGAACGATAGCGCCTGCGCCAGTTCCGCTGCCCAGTCCCTCTCGCTCTGCCCCGGACGGGCGTAGATCAGGTCGAAACTCACTCGCGCGAACAATCGCTGCGCCGTATCCAGTGCCGCCAGCCCCTCGGCCACGTCATGCGCCCGGCCCAAAAAATGCAGCGCTTCCCCGTCGAGCGCCTGCAAGCCCAACGATACCCGGTTGATCCCGGCTGCCGCCAGATCGCCAAAGCGCGCGGCCTCCACCGAATTGGGATTGGCCTCCAGCGTGATTTCCATGTCGGGGGTAAAGCCCCAATGGTCCTGCGCCGCCGCAATCAGGTCCGCCACCAGCGCAGGTGGCATCAACGAAGGCGTGCCGCCGCCAAAGAAAATCGACGATAGCGGCCGCCCTGCCGTCAGCCCCGCTTCATGCGCCATGTCTGCCAGCAACGCGCTGCGCCACGCGGCAACGTCCACGGACTCGCGAACATGACTGTTAAAATCGCAATAGGGACATTTGGATACGCAAAATGGCCAATGGATATATAAGGCTTGGGTGTCGGCGGGGGCCGATGCGTTGGGGGGAGTATCAGGCGACATGGTTGGGGGCAGCCCTAAACGCTTTTTGCACGCCGGGCTATGGGCTGCGGCCTTGCTCGCCAGCGGCGCGTACGCGGCATCGGACAGCGATTCGCGATTCGCGCGATCCAGAGCCGTCACACCGACCGCGCCGGTCATGGCGGCACCCTTCTACGGTATGGAGGAAGCCCCGCGCGGCGACGCCCTGCTGCAATCGGTGATGCTCGACGCCCATAATGGCGAGCGGACGGCATTGGGCCTCGACCCGCTCGACTGGGACGATGATCTCACCGCCGACGCTGCCCGCTATGCGCAGGACATGGCCCGCACCGGCCTGTTCCGCCATTCCCCGCGTGCCAGCCGCACCATGCCCAGCGGTGAAAATCTATGGATGGGTCCGCGCCGCCTCTATGGCTATGGCGTGATGGTCGGCGCGTTTCTGGACGAACGCAAATGGATGCGCACTGGCGGAAAGCTCCCCGACCTCAGCACCACCGGGCGCTGGCAGGATGTCGGCCATTACAGCCAGATGATCTGGCGCGGCACCCGCAAGGTTGGCTGCGCATTGGGCGACGGGGCCAATTATGAATATCTCGTCTGCCGCTATCTCCCCGCCGGCAACGCCTTTGGCAAAGGCCCGATGGATGCGGACGCCGCGATCGAGTTGGCCAGCGGCGGGCAATAAGGGTCAGAACACCGCCGCGACCAGCTTCCTGAAAGCGTCGGCGCGGTGGCTCATGGCGTGCTTGGCGTCCGGGTCCATTTCGCCAAAGCTGATTGCGTGGCCATGCGGCATGAACATCGCGTCATAGCCAAAGCCATTGCCCCCACGCGGCGGCCAGACCAGCGTGCCGTCGACCCGCCCCTCGAACGCTTCGACATGCCCGTCGGGCCAGGCGAGGGCGAGGGCGCAGATGAAATGGGCGTCATGGCCTGCGTCCGGCCCCCTGGCGGCGATGCCGTCCCACACCTTCTGCATGGCAAGGCCGAAATCCTTGTCCGGCCCGGCCCAGCGCGCCGAAAACAGGCCGGGATCACCGCCCAGCGCTTCGACGCACAGCCCCGAATCATCGGCCAGCGCAGGCAGGCCGGATAGGTCTGCCGCCTGCATCGCCTTCAATTCGGCATTGGCGATGAAAGTGGTGCCTGTTTCCTCCGGTTCGGGCAGGTCGAGCGACGCGGCGGAAATCGGCTCGATCCCGAACGGGCCAAGCAACGCCGCAATTTCGCGCACCTTGCCCGCATTATGGCTGGCAATCACCAGCTTGCCGGGGGCCAGCTTGCGGATCGCCTGTTCCTGTCCGAATTGGTCGGTCATTGCCTTACCTTCAAATCATTCCGTCATCCCAGCGAACGCTGGGATCTCACTTCTTTCCAGTCTTAGAGCCGAAAGAAAAGTGGGATGCCAGCGTTGACCTTCGGTCGCCCTTCGGGTCGCTGGCATGACGGAGGGGATTTAGGCGCTTAACGCCCGGTCGCCGCATCCTGCGCCGCAAAGATCTTCGCGCAACCGATCCGCGCCAGCCGCAGCAGACGAAGCAACTCTTCCTCGTCATAGGCAGCGCCCTCAGCCGTCGCCTGCACTTCGGCGAACTTGCCGTCGCCGGTCAGGATCAGGTTGGCGTCCGTCTCGGCATTGCTATCCTCGGCATAGTCGAGGTCGAGGACCGGCGTGCCGTTGTAGATGCCGCAACTGATCGCCGCGACTTTCTGGATGATCGGGTCTTCCTTGAGCGCGCCGGACGCCAGCAGCTTGTCCACCGCAATGCGCAGCGCGACCCACGCGCCGGAAATCGACGCCGTGCGCGTGCCGCCATCGGCCTGGATCACGTCGCAATCGATCACGATCTGGCGCTCGCCCAGCTTTTTCATGTCCACCACGGTACGCAGCGACCGGCCGATCAGGCGCTGGATTTCCTGCGTCCGGCCCGACTGCTTGCCCTTGGCCGCTTCACGGCTGCCACGGGTATGCGTCGCGCGGGGCAACATGCCATATTCCGCCGTGACCCAGCCTGAACCCTTGCCGCGCAGGAAAGGCGGCACCTTTTCCTCGACCGACGCGGTGCAAAGAACCCGCGTATCGCCAAAGCTGATCAGGCAGCTGCCCTCGGCATGGACGGTGAAGCCAGGCTCCATGGTGATGTCGCGCATCTGGTCGGGCGCGCGGCCGGAAGGACGCATATATTTTCTCCGAAACAAGTCTGGTGCTGCCAACGCGCCGAAGCGCGCCTTCACAGCGCCGCTTAGCGCCCGGTGGCGCAGGATGCCAGTGTCAAGGCGACGATTAGCCGCTAAGAGGGGGGCATGATGATGCGATTGACGATGCTGGCGGGCCTGATGATGGTGGCGGGATGCGCCGGGGCCGATACCGAACTGGAAAAGCCAAAGGCGCCGGGTGAAACGATCCGCCTGACCGCTGGCCGTTGTTTTGGCGCCTGTCCGGCCTACAGTCTGCGCGTGACGCCCGATGGGTCGGGCCTGCTGGAGCCGGAGCGCTTCACCGCCGTGCCGGGACCGACGCGCTTTGCCGTCAGCGCCGCCCAATATCGCCGCGTGCGCGCTGCGCTCGCCCCGTTCCGCCCGCTCAGCGGCACGACCAAGCGCATCGCCCAGGGCGAAAACTGCACGCGCTTCGCCACTGACATGCCCGGCTATTCCCTTGAATGGAGCGGCGGCACGGGCAAGCCGACCCGGCTGGATTTCCAGTCGGGCTGCATGGATGCCCGCTATGGGCGGCTGCGCACCGCGATTGCGGCGATCCCCAAAATGCTGGATGTCGAACCGATGCTCAAAGCCCCGGTAGTGACGAAATGAGGCCGCCTTTACGCGCTGCGTGGCGGAGCTGGACGTAAATGTCGGTCACGCCCATCTCCGAACTCAACGACCGCGCCCGCGATGTCTTTCGCCTGGTGGTGGAAAGCTATCTCGGCACCGGCCTGCCCGTCGCATCGCGCACGCTCAGCAAGCTGGCGGGCATCAGCCTGTCGCCCGCGTCGATCCGCAATGTCATGCAGGATCTGGAAGAATTGGGCCTGCTCGCCGCCCCCCACACATCGGCCGGTCGGATGCCCACCGAAACCGGGCTGCGCCTGTTTGTCGACGGCATGATGCAGGCCGCAGAACCCTCGCTGGAGGAACGGCGCGCGATCGAGGCGGGCCTGGCCGAAAGTGGCCCGATCGAGGAAGCGCTGTCCGCTGCCACCGCCGCGCTGTCGGGTCTGTCCGCCTGCGCCGGGATCGTCATGGTGCCGCGCCGGGAACCTGTACTGCGCCAGTTCGGCTTCGTGCCGTTGAACGACCGGCAGGCGCTGGCCGTGCTGGTCGGGCAGGACGGGTCGGTCGAAAACCGCGTGCTGGACCTGCCGCCTGCGGTCACACCCTCGATGCTCAATGAAGCGGCCAATTTCATGTCGGCGCGCTTTGCGGGCATGACGCTGCGGCAGGCAGGCGACATGCTCAGTCGCGAAATGGAAACGGAGCGCAGCCTGCTGGATGGCGCAGCGCGCGAACTGGTGGAACGCGGCATCGCCATCTGGTCGCACGATGCCGACGACCGGCCCGTGCTGATCGTGCGGGGGCAGGCGCATCTGATCGACGACGGCACGGCAGCGGACCTGGAAAGAGTGCGGCAATTGCTGGAACAGCTGGAAGGGAAACAGGAAATTTCCCGCCTGCTGGAAGGCGCATTGGCAGGCAGCGCGACCAAAATCTTCATCGGGTCGGAAAACAAGCTCTTTTCCCTGTCGGGTTCTTCGGTCATAGCCGCGCCCTATCGTGGCGCGGATGGCCGGGTGGTCGGCGTGGTCGGCGTGATCGGTCCCACGCGCTTGAACTATGCGCGGGTCATCCCCATGGTAGATTTTACTGCACAGACGCTATCGAGATTGATGAGATGAGCGAAGACACACAGAATATCGAAAACACCCAAGTCGTGGACCAGTTGCCGGAAGAGGAAACGCCTGTGGCCGATGGCAATGCCGAGCGTATTGCCGCGCTGGAAGCGGAACTTGCCACAGCCAAGCAGGACATTCTCTATGCCCACGCCGACACGCAGAATGTGCGGCGTCGGCTGGAAAAGGAACTGGCCGATACGCGCGCTTATGCCGCGACCAGCTTTGCCCGTGACATCTTGTCGGTCGCCGACAACCTGTCGCGCGCATTGGCGGCGATTCCCGCCGACCTGCGCGAGGACGAGAAGTTCAAGGGTCTGGTCGTCGGCCTGGAAGCCACGGGCCGCGAACTTGAAAGCGTGTTTGGTCGCAACGGCATTGCAAAGATCGAATCGGTCGGCCAGCCGCTCGACCCCAACAAGCATCAGGCGATGATGGAAGTCCCGTCGGCAGACGCCGAACCTGGCACGATCCTGATCGAAATGCAGGCCGGCTACATGATCAAGGACCGTCTGCTGCGGCCCGCCATGGTCAGCGTGGCGAAAAAGCCGGACTGATCAAATTTCCCCCTCCCGCTTGCGGGAGGAGCCGGGGGTGGGGGCTTGCCGGATAGCGCTGCGTTCTACGCAGCACTGTTACAGTCCCTTATCTTGATGGGGGCCAATTATTCAGAAAAAGGCTCCCATGCGCCACGACATCAACCTCACCACCGACCGCCCTACCTTCGTCACCCATCTGGAATGTTCTCTGAACGGAGAGCGTTATGAGGCGGACAGGCTGCACGGGCTGTCGGCGGCGGGGAAGCCGCTTTTGGTGCGCTATGATCTGGACGGCGTCCGCGCGACGCTGACCAAGAAAGCGCTTGCCACCCGGCCAATGGACCTGTGGCGCTGGCGCGAATTGCTGCCGGTGCGGCAGACCGCCAATATCGTGAGCCTGGGCGAAAATGCCACGCCGCTGATCGCGCTGCCGCGCACGGCGGCGCGGTTGGGCGGTGCGCATCTGTGGGCGAAGGATGAGGGGCGTTTGCCGACAGCATCGTTCAAGGCACGCGGCCTCGTCATGGCGGTGTCGATGGCAAAGGAACTGGGCGTGACGCAGATTGCCATGCCCACCAACGGCAATGCGGGGGCGGCACTGGCCGCCTATGCTGCCGTCGCGGGTATGGAAGCGATCGTCTTTTGTCCCGCCGACACGCCCGAAATCAATGTGCGCGAAATCGCGGCGCAGGGCGCGCGCGTCTATCGCGTCAACGGTCTGATCGACGATTGCGGGGCGATCGTGGGGCAGGGGGCCAAGGCGCGCGGCTGGTTCGATTTCTCGACGCTGAAAGAACCCTATCGCATCGAGGGAAAGAAGACGATGGGGCTGGAACTGGCCGAACAGCTGGACTGGGAATTGCCCGACGCGATTTTCTATCCCACTGGTGGCGGCACTGGCCTGATCGGCATGTGGAAAGCGTTCGATGAGCTGGAAAAGATCGGCTTCATCGGGTCCAAACGCCCCAAAATGTTCGCAGTGCAAGCTGAAGGCTGCGCGCCCATGGTCCGCGCCTTCGATCAGGGTCTGGAATTTGCCGAACGGTGGGAAGATGCCCACACCATCGCCATGGGCATCCGCGTGCCGCGCGCGGTTGGCGATTTCCTGATCCTGCGCGCGGTGCGGGAAAGCGGTGGCGCGGCGCTCGCCGTGTCTGACGCCGCCATCGCAGCGGCGGTGCGCGATGTGGCGCGCGACGACGGTTTGCTGCTCTGCCCGGAGGGCGGGGCGACGCTGGCAGCCTATCAACGTGCCTTGGACGAAGGGCTGATCGGGCGTCAGGATCGGTCAGTGCTGTTCAACTGCGCCAGCGGCCTTAAATATCCGCTGGAGGACCAGTCGCGCACGTTGGACCGGCACGCACCAATCGACTTCGCCACCCTCTGATACAGAATGATACAGTTAAGATCTATCGCAACTCTTGACCTATGCTCTTTTTAAGATATATCTCAATGCATCATGAAGCATATGAAAGACATAATGATGCATTTTCCTCATTCTCATCGCGGCGGCCATGGCGGCCGTCATTTTGGCGGACATGCCAGCATAGGGCGCGCTGCCGCGCCTGATGGTTTTGGCCGCGGCGGCTTTGGCGGCGGGCGCGGTGGTCCGTTCGGCGGCGATCCCTTTGGCGACGAGGGCGTGCGCGGCGGTGGCCGGGGCGGACGTGGCGGTGGCGGCGGGCGTAGGCGCCTGTTCGATAATGAAACGCTGCGCCTGATCCTTTTGAAGCTCATCGCCGACGAACCGCGCCATGGCTATGAACTGATCCGCGCGATCGAAGCACTATCGGGTGAAGTCTACGCCCCCAGCCCCGGCGTGGTCTATCCTACGCTGACCCTGCTGGCCGACATGGACCTGATCGTCGAACAACCGGGCGAAGGCAGCCGCAAACTTTTTGCCATCACCGATGCCGGCCGTGCGCAGATCGAGGAGCGCAAGGCGGCGCTCGACCTGGCGCTGGCGCGATTGACGTCGCTGGCCGAACGCGCGGATCGGGTCGATGGCGCTCCCGTGCGCCGCGCGCTCCATAATCTGCGCATCGCCATCCAGCACCGGCTTGAAAAGGAAGGCGCGGATAACCAGACCATGTTCGACGTAGCATCGTTGATCGACGAAGCCGCTACGAAGATCGAAAGGCTCTGACATGACCCTGACCGCACAGGTGCCGACCACGAACGGCAGCCGCTATCTCCAACAGCTTTGCAAGCATTGGAGCCACAAGTTCGAAACGGATTTCGGCCCGGAACAGGGCTTTATCGCTTTCCCTATGGGACCGATCCGCATGGCGGCCAGCGAAAATGCGCTGTCGGTGACGATCGAGCCGAACCCGGACGTCGATGTCGACAGGTTCAAGCAGGTCGTTGCCGATCATCTCGACCGCTTCGCCTTCCGCGAAGCACCGCTGCCGTTCGACTGGAAATAAACTGCGCGTTCCCGCCTTTGCGGGAACGCGACTGTTCAAATATCCTCGATCATCTCCGCCAGCACGGCCAGGCAATCCTTGGCCAACTGCATGGAGCGTGCGGGCGACCAGCCATAATCGGCGTCGGGCAAGTCGTCATTGTCCTTGAACGGCATTTCCAGCGTCATCGCTACCGCGCCGAACCGTTCGGCGACCTGATTGGTCGACATGGAAAGGTTCGCCCGGCCCACGCCTGCCACCGGATAGCCCAACCGCGTCTGAAAATCGGGCGTGCGCGCAGCCAGCGTGTCGCGATAGCGGTGATAGAGCGCCAATTGCTTGTCGGTGATCGACGGGATCCCCTCAAAGCCTGCAATGAACACGGCGGGGATGGCTTCGTCGCCATGCACGTCGATTGCCAGGTCCACGCCCGTTTCGTCCATGGCGTTGCGCACGAACAACACTTCCGGGCTGCGGTCCGCCGTAGGCTCGTGCCATTCGCGGTTCAGGTTCACGCCCACCGCATTGGTGCGCAAATGGCCCCGGCGGCTGCCGTCCGGGTTCATGTTGGGGACCAGATGGATCGTCGCCTTCTGCCTTAACAGCCGGGCAACCGAGTCATCATCGTCGGTCAGGCGTTCCAGCGCGCCTTCCATCCACCATTGCGCCATCGATTCGCCCGGATGCTGGCGGGCATAGAGCCAAACCTGCTTCGGCCCGTCGCCAATGGTCAGCAGGTCGATCGGCTGGCCGTCCAGCGTCAACCCCAGTTCGCGGTGCGCAACGCCCGGCTGGCACGCGGCAAAGGCGATCAGGTCATGATGCCGTTCCATCGAATAGGGTGCAAAATAGGCGACCCAGACGGGGTTGGCATCCGGCGACAGGCGGATGGTCAATGTGCCGTCGGCATAGCTGGTGTCCGCCAGCAGCCAATTTTCCCGATCCTCGCTCACCCGCGCGCTATAGTTCAGCCATCCATCGGGATAAGCCGACCCCGCACAATTGACGATCGCCAGTTCGACTTCCCGCCCGGCCGCGCCCGCGACCCGGAAATGGAACCATTGATAAAAGTCGCTTTGATGATCGGTCACGATTTCCAGCTCGGCGCGCACGCCGCTTGGCTTGTCGGTGATCGAAAGGATGTTGATGTTGCCGCTGTCAAAGCCGCTGGAAATGGAAATGCTCATTTGACGGTTATAGTGCGGCCTGATTCCCCCGGATAGCCCCCGATCAGCGCAGCCGACAGCTTTTGCGCGGCGGTCACCGGCTGCGCGTCGGCGCTGCCCTGCCGCGCCTGCGTCATGGCGCGGCCTTCCCATATCACGGCCGAATCGGCACGGCGGCGCAACTGGATCTGCAATTCCGTGGTCACCATGTCCTTGGGCTTGCCCGACAGGTTGATGCCGATGCCAAGCCCCAGCCCGGAACCACCTCCGCTACCAATGCCGCCACCCACGCCCACGCTCACTGGCCGGTCGTTGCGCGGCGCGCCGGTCGGGCGGAAGCTGCGGCGGAACGCCACCTGCGCGACATAGTCGCTGGCCGCGGGCGCAGCGGCGGTGGTGAAGCCGACGCGCTGCCATTCCTGCGCCACGGCGGCGGCATAGGTGCGAAATTCCAGGCTGATGTCGGGATTGCCCGGCATTTCCTCCACCGCGATCGTGCCACTGCGCGCGGGGTCGCCGACATGGAAGCGCGTCACTTCCACACGCGGCGCAGCAGCGGCGCTGGCGCCGATCGGCAGGGCAAGGCAGGCGGCAAGGATCAGGCGCTTGGACATGATGTTTCTCCGATAGGGCTTTGATCGCTAAAACGACGCGGCCGACATATTCCCTTCAACGCTTCAAGCCATCCACTTGCTGCATCGGGGATGAACGGTTGGCAAAAGCTGCGCAAAAGAGCGTCCCCACACTTGACTTTGGACCGTGCCACCCATAGGGGCTGCGCTTCAATTTTCGATCATAATCAGATTCATCAAAGGCTGACTTCCATGAAGATCCGCAACTCGCTCAAGTCGCTCAAGGGCCGTCACCGGGACAACCGCGTGATCCGTCGTCGCGGCCGCACCTACGTCATCAACAAGACGAACCGCCGTTTCAAGGCCCGCCAGGGCTGATCCGGCAATGGGGACCGCCGCCGCCATCCTTGGTGTCGGCAATGTTCCCTGTCACTGGAATCTGCGAATTCTCCATAAGCGCCTGATCCTTCGCGATCGGGCGCTTGATGCGTTACTGCGTCCAATCGGATATTTCGGCAGCGCAAGATGGTTTTGACTGGTGAGGGATCTCGCCGGGCCTGTCGCGCTGCCTCATATCCTGTAAAGCCGCGCTGCTCGTCCCTCCCCCTGCGCGGAGGGGCCATGGCAGCCACATCTTCACCGGCATAACCGGCAAGATGTGGCCACCCACAGCCTGTCAGGCTCTAATCGCGCCCTTTAAGCTCGTCGCCGCGCACCGCCGCTACATGCAGCACATTGGTCGATCCCGGCGTGCCAAAGGGGACACCGGCCAGCACAACGATCTTGCCGCCCTTTTCGGCCATGTCATGGCGCAACGCCATGCGCCGGGCCTTGCCGATCATTTCCTCGAACGTGCCGATGTCCTTGGTGCGAATAGCATGGACGCCCCATGTCAGGCCCAGCTTGCGTGCGGTGTCGGTGCGCGGGGTCAGCGCCAATATCGGGGCAGAGGGTCGCTCACGCGCCACGCGGCGCACCGTGCTGCCCGATGAGGTGAAGCAGGTGATGACACTGGCACCGACGACCGACACGATATTCCCTGCCGCTTCGGCCAGCGCGTCGGCTGTGGTCGGATCGGGTTTGGTTTCGGTAAAGTGCAGCCGCGCAAAATAGCCCGGATCGCGCTCCACGCTATGGGCGATGCTGTCCATCATCGTCACTGCCTCGACCGGCCAGTCGCCCGCCGCCGTTTCGGCCGACAGCATGATCGCGTCCGCCCCGTCATATACTGCCGTCGCCACGTCGGACACTTCGGCACGGGTGGGGGAGGGCGATTTGATCATCGATTCGAGCATTTGGGTCGCCACCACGACCGGGCGGCCCATACGCCGCGCCGTCGCCACGATCTGCTTCTGGAGCGGCGGGACGGCCTGTGGCGGCAATTCGACGCCCAGATCGCCACGCGCCACCATCACGCCATCGGCCAGTTCGATAATCTCCTCCAGCCGCTGCACGGCCGACGGCTTCTCGATCTTGGCCATCAACGATCCATAGCCGCCCATCAGCTTGCGCGCCTCGGCCAGATCCTCCGGCCGCTGGACGAAGCTCAATGCGATCCAGTCGCAGCCCTGTTCGATCGCAAAGCTCAGATCGCGCCGGTCCTTCTCGGTCAGCGCAGGCACTGGCACGACAACATCGGGTACATTCACCCCTTTGCGATTAGACAGCGCACCGCCGACCTCGACGATCGTGTCGATGCGATCCTCGCCAATCGCCTTGACGCGCAGCACCAGCTTGCCATCGTCCAGCAACAGCCGCGTTTCCGGCACCAGCGCGGCGTAGATTTCGGAGTGGGGCAGGTTGACCCGCCGTGCATCACCGGGCGTTTCGTCGCGGTCCAGAATGAAGGATGCGCCTGTTTCCAGAATCGCCAATCCCTTCTCGAACGTGCCGACGCGCAGCTTTGGTCCCTGAAGGTCGCCCAATATGGTCGTAGGCCGCGCAAATTCCTTTTCCAGCGCGCGGATGATGGCGATGCGTGCGGCATGATCCTCATGCGTGCCATGGCTCATATTGATGCGGAAGGCATCGGCCCCGGCGACGAAAAGCGCGCGAATCATTTCGGCAGTGTCGCTCGCGGGACCAAGCGTGGCAAGGATGCGGACCATGCGCGAACGGGGGGGTAATCTTGTCATGTCGTCTCCTGACCGTCTGACGCCTCCGGCTTGCCTCACGGCCTTGCCTGTGCGTCGTTATGGGTTATCCGTGCTGCACGACAGGATGATGTAGATCAGCGAAAGGCTCCGCCAATGTCCGATAGCATACTCACAGATGCGGTTGCCGCAACTGCCTTCCGCCGCCTGGTCATGCATTTACAGCATCGAACGGACGTCGAAAATATCGACCTGATGGGGCTGGCGGGCTTCTGCCGCAACTGCCTGGCCGACTGGGTGGCGGAAGCCGATGGCACATTGGGCCGCGAGGAAGCACGGGAAATCATCCACGGTATGCCCTTTGGCGAATGGAAAAGCCGTTATCAGGGCGAAGCCACCCCGGCGCAGATCGCGCGGATGAAAGAGAGTGTGGCGAAGAACGCCGACAATCACTAGGACGCGCTCCAACCGATTCACATTCACCGGAGATATCCCATGAGCGAAGACAACGTCGCCGCCGACCAGCTACGCCTTCTGATCGAGCGCATCGAGCGGCTGGAAGAAGAAAAGAAGGGCATCGGCGACGACATCAAGGACGTCTATCTGGAAGCCAAATCGACCGGCTACGATCCCAAGATCATGCGCCAGATCGTGCGCCTGCGGAAAATGCAGCCCCACGACCGGCAGGAAATGGAGGCCATCCTCCAGACCTACCTGTCCGCGCTGGGCATGGAGTAATCGGGGTTTCCGGGCTGGCGCTGTAAAGCGGGGCCAGCCCGCCCGCTTGCGTGCGAGTTGCGCGCGCAGGCAGCGCTCGCTAGAGAGCGCGTTCATGTTTCACAGATAAGTCAGGGAGAAGGCCGTGGCCGGCCATTCCAAATTCAAGAACATCATGCATCGCAAGGGCGCCCAGGACAAGAAGCGCTCCTCGATGTTCTCCAAATTGTCGCGCGAAATCACCGTCGCGGCCAAAATGGGTATGCCCGACCCGGACATGAACCCGCGTCTGCGCCTGGCGGTCAACGCGGCCAAGGCGCAGTCGATGCCCAAGGATAATATCCAGCGCGCCATCGACAAGGCGAGCAAGGGCGACACGGAAAATTACGAAGAAGTGCGCTATGAGGGCTATGGTCCCGGCGGCACCGCCATCATCGTCGAGGCGCTGACCGACAATCGCAATCGCACCGCCACCAACGTCCGCACTGCCTTTTCCAAAAATGGCGGCAATCTGGGCGCGTCCGGCGCGGTCAGCCATGGCTTCGACCGCATGGGCCTGATCACCTATCCGGCCAGCGCGGGCGACGCCGAAGCGATGTTCGAAGCAGCGCTGGAAGCGGGCGCGGAGGACGTATCGTCCAACGAGGACGAGCATGAAATCTGGACCGCGATGGACGCGCTCCACGAAGTCGCCAAGGCGCTGGAAACGGCGTTGGGCGCAGCTGACAGTGCCAAGCTGGCCTGGCGTCCGCAGACGATGGTCGAAGTGGACGAAGCCAATGCGACGAGCCTGCTCAAGATGGTCGATACGCTGGAAGACGATGACGACGTCCAGACCGTCTGGGGAAATTACGAAGTCTCCGACGAAGTGATGGAGAAGCTGGGTTGATGATCCTGCCCTCTCCCGGCGGGAGAGGGTTGTGATCCTCCTTGGCCTGGACCCCGGCCTTGGCACGACCGGCTGGGGGCTGATTGCGGCTGACGGCAATCGGCTGACGCATCTGGGCAATGGTCAGATAAAGACCGATAGCAAGATGGCGCTGGCGACGCGCCTGCTGGCGCTCGACCTCGCTCTGACCGACCTTATCCTCGAACATCGGCCCGACGGTGCGGCGGTCGAGGAAGTGTTCGTCAACGTCAATCCGCAATCGACGCTGAAACTGGGGCAGGCGCGCGGCGTCATCCTGCTCAACGCGGCGCGTTCGGGCATGGAAGTGGGCGAATATGCTGCGCGGCTGGTGAAGAAATCCGTCGTCGGCGTGGGCAATGCGTCGAAGGATCAGGTCCACGCCATGGTCGCGCGACTGCTACCCGGCGCAAAGATCGCCGGGCCTGATGCGTCCGACGCCTTGGCCGTCGCCATCACCCACGCCCATCATCTGGCGAGCGCCCGGCGCATCCCGACGCGCTGAAAGATTATCTGAACAATTCGCCCAGAAAATCGGCCATCGCGCGAAAACTCCGGCGGTCGGCGTCCGGGCTGTAGGCCAGCCCCTTTTCCGGCATGTTGACGGCTTCGTCGGTAAAGGCATGGCCAGTGCCGCCATAGGCGTGAATCTGCCAGTCGCAGCCCGCATCGGTCAGTTCGCGCGCCAGCCCGACCGTAGCTTCCGGCGACGCGAACGGATCGTCCCAGCCATGGCAGATGAGCAGTTTCGCGCCGATCGTCGCATTGGGGAAAGGCGGCGCTTCATAAATGCCATGGAAGCTGACGCCGCCTGCAATGTCGGCACCCGCGCGGGCCAGATCCAGCACGCATTTGCCACCAAAGCAGAAGCCGATCGCGGCCGTCCAGGCGGCGTCCACGGCGTCCAGCCCCTTCAACACGCCATGCGCCGCCTGCGCCCGATCGCGCAACAGCGCCCGGTTGGCGTTCAGCACGGCCATATAGCGCCCGGCTTCGGGGTCAGCCCGCGTCGTGCGCTTGCCCTGTCCATAAACGTCGGCGACCAGCACGGCATAGCCCAGCGCTGCGACCTTTTCCGCATAGGCGAAATCCGCTTCCTTGGTCCCCAGCACATTGGGGAACAGCAGGACACCGGGCTGGGGCGCGCTGGCCGCAGCATCGAACACGGCCATGCTTTCGAAGGGGCCGTCCGGTCCGTCATGCAGGATGATCTGGCGAGTAATGGCCATGGGAACGCTCCTTAGATACTGCCGAAACCGGGGGCTTCGCCGCGTGCGGCCGGGTCTATCCGGCGCGGGCGTTTCCACCCGATGCTGGGCCGTTTGCGCAGGCGCAGCGTCGGCCAGTCGCCTCGGTCGCCCCGTTCGGCCAGCCGCATCCCCTGCGCGCGATAGGCGGCCAAAACCGCATCGGCCTGCTCGTTCAACAGGCCCGCCAGCAGGATGGTCCCGCCATCCTCCACCAGGGCGCAGAGCGAGGGGGCGAGTTCGATCAGCGGTCCGGCCAATATATTGGCGATCAGCAGGTCATAGGGCGCGCGCCCGACGATCGCGGCATGATTCGCCCCGGCGGCTGTCACCAGCGCCAGTTGACCCTTGCCGCTGCCCAGTTTTACCCCGTTCAAACCGGCATTTTCGCCACTGATTTCAACGGCGACCGGATCGATGTCCGATGCGATGGCATAGGCGCGGGGCCACAGGTTCAGGGCGGCAAAGGCAAGCAGCCCGGTGCCGGTGCCGATGTCGGCGATATTGGTGAAACGCATCCCCACACGCCGCATCCGGTCGAGCATGGTCAGGCATCCGGCGGTCGTTTCATGCTGGCCGGTGCCAAAGGCGCGACTCGCTGCGATCAATATGTTCACATGCCCTGGAAGTTCGGGATCTTCGGCCAGATTGCGCACATGAAAACGCCCGGCGGTGACAGGCTCCAGCCCTTGCTGGCTGATCGTCACCCAATCCGCGTCGGGCAGCGCCTCGACCAGCGGTTTGGCGCCCGCAGCGCTCGGCACCATCGACCGCAGCAATTTTATCGCGGCGGGGCTGGGTTTGCCCTCGAAATAGGCGTCGAGCTGCCACTTGTCCTCGTCATCGGGCGCAGCTTCGCTGGTCATCAGCACCGGCGGACGATCCATCAGGGCAAAGGCGGCAATATCGCCGTCCAGCGCTTCGGCTTCGGCGCGGGTGCAGGGCAGGGTGACTTTCCAGCTTTGGGGGGCTGGTGTGGCAACATCATTCATGCCGCCGCCTTTAGCCGAGCAGCGGGAGCAGGGGAAGCGGTGCCTTTTTGGAGGACGTCAGGCGACCTGTCGGCCGAAGTCGGACGAGGCATGGCGCAGGCTGGCCAGCTTGCCTTCGACGCTGACGAAGCCACGCTCCAGCTGGTCGATTTCCGACGCGACGACTTCGGTGTCCTGCCGGATCGCCGAAATGGTGGTCGACATCGAATCGGCGGCCAGCGCGGTTTCATCGACGGCGGCGGTAATCATGGTGACAGTCTGCGCCTGCGCGTCCATCGCATGGCGGATTCGGTCGGCGCTGGCCTGCACTTCGCCTACCGTGTCACGGATGCGTTCGTTGGTTTCGACCGACTGGCGCGTCGATGCCTGAATGTCGGCGATCCGCCCGGCGATTTCGTCGGTGGCGCGCGCGGTCTGATTGGCCAGGCTTTTGACTTCCTGCGCCACCACGGCAAAGCCGCGCCCGGCGTCGCCCGCACGGGCCGCCTCGATCGTGGCGTTAAGGGCCAGCAAATTGGTTTGCCCGGCAATGTCGCGGATCAGGCCCAGGATCGATTCGATCGACTTGGCATGTTCGGACAGGGTGGCGGACATGGTGACGGCTTCGCCCGACTGCCGCGCCGCGCGCTGGGACACGTCGGCCGCGCCCTCCACTTCGGTACGGGCATCTTCGATCGCGCGGATCAGCCCGGCGGAAGTGCGGGCCGCTTCGCGCATGGCGAGGGCGGATTGTTCGGCGGCGGCCGCGACTTCGGACGCCTTGCCCAACATGCCGCGCGTGGCGGCGGACGCATCGCGCGCCTGTTCACGCAGCGATTCGCCCAGCTTCGACGCGCCGTCGATTTCGCCGACGATGCGCTGCTCGAACAGCGTGCCGTAACGCTGGCGCTCGATTCGCTGGGTTTCGGCCAGGTCGTTGGACAGGACGTTGCTCATGAAGCCCGAATCGAGCATCGAGATATGCAGCATCGCGCGCAACAGGCGGCGGCAACGCGGTTCGTCGTCGCGGCAATGATCCCACAACAGGTCGGTGACCCGTTCGTTCGCGGCGGCAACGGCGGTCAGCACCGACCGCACCGACACGCCATGCTTGCGCGCGTGGCGCACGCAATCGGCGGCGGAACGCGCCCAGCGTGCATCCTGAAAATGGAGGAGCTTCTGTTCGACATAATTGCGCGCTTCGGATTCGATCCGCCTGATCGCGGGTCCGCTCAACTGTTCGCGCAGGCCCGTGTCGCGCATATAGGCGGTGAAGAAAGTATTCCCCACGCTATCGAGTTCATCGGCGATCAGCGTGCCGATTTCGCGGGCATCCCGCGCGATCATGCCGTCGGGATCGAAATCCTTGACATAGTCCGAGGTGGCAAGGGCGGCGGAAGCGGTGGACGACATCTGTGAACTGCCCCTGTTGATGGCATGATCGGATAATGGAGCGACCCTAGCGTGATTTGGTTAACCACTTCTTATGCCGCGACCGAAGGGGCGCCGGACACGGACGTTGGTGCATCGCACTTTCCCCAGCTTGCCCTCTGGATGGATCGCTCCTAAGGGGATCGGACTTCAAGGGACATATCAGGGACAAGGGTAGACATGGCGCGATCCAACAGCCGGCCGCTCTCGCCGCATTTGACGATCTGGAAATGGGGACCAGCAATGGCCGTTTCCATCATGCACCGCGTGACCGGCAACGGGCTTGCGACCGCCGGTGCGCTGGGCCTCATCTGGTGGCTGATGGCCGCTGCGACCGGGCCGGAAGCCTATGCGACTTTCATCGCCTGCGCGACGTCGCCTTTGGGCTATCTGGTCATGATCGGCCTTTCCTGGTTCTTCTTCCAGCATCTGTTTTCCGGCCTGCGCCATTTCGTGCTGGACATGGGCGCAGGCTATGAACTGCGCAGCAACAAGAGCTGGTCGCTCGCCACCTTCGTAGCCTCGTTGCTGACGACCGGCTTTGTCTGGCTTTACATCTTCGGAAAGGCGTTCTGATGGGCAACGGAACTGGTATCGGCCGCGTCCGTGGCCTTGGCTCCGCGCGGCATGGCGCGCATCACTGGCTGGCCCAGCGTTATACCGCCGTGGGCAATCTGCTGCTGACGCTGTGGCTGCTGTTCAGCCTGCTCAGCCTGCCCGGCCTTGATTATGACAGCGTCGTGCTGTGGATATCCAACCCGGTGGTGGCGGTGCCGCTGATGCTGATGGTTGTCAGCATTTTCATGCACTTGCGCCTTGGTATGCAGGTCATGTTGGAAGATTATGTCCACGACAAGGGACTGGCCTTCTTCTCGATGCTGCTGCTCAATTTCTATGCCTTTGGCGGCGCGGCCGCAGGCGTTTTTGCGATCGCCAAGATCGCCTTTACGGGGGTCGTCGAATAATGACGCAAGCCTATAAGATCATCGATCATACCTATGACACTGTCGTCGTGGGGGCGGGCGGTTCGGGCCTGCGCGCGACCATGGGCAGCGCTGAAGCGGGTCTCAAGACCGCCTGCATCACCAAGCTGTTTCCCACCCGGTCGCACACGGTTGCGGCGCAGGGCGGCATCGCCGCGTCGCTGGGCAACAACTCGCCCGACCACTGGACCTGGCACATGTATGACACCGTCAAGGGGTCCGACTGGCTGGGTGATCAGGACGCGATCGAATATATGGTGCGCGAAGCGCCTGCCGCCGTGATCGAGTTGGAACATGCCGGTGTGCCGTTCAGCCGGAACGAGGACGGGACGATCTATCAGCGGCCCTTTGGCGGTCATATGCAGAATATGGGTGCTGGCCCGCCGGTGCAGCGCACCTGTGCTGCCGCCGACCGTACCGGCCATGCCATGCTGCACGCGCTCTATCAGCAGTCGCTGAAATATGACGCCGACTTCTACATCGAATATTTCGCCATCGACCTGATCATGGAAAATGGCGAATGTCGCGGCGTGATCGCGCTGTGCATGGAAGATGGCTCGATCCATCGCTTCCGCAGCCACGCGGTCGTGCTGGCGACGGGCGGCTATGGCCGCGCCTATTTCTCGGCCACATCGGCGCACAGCTGCACCGGCGACGGCGGCGGCATGGTGCTGCGCGCGGGCCTGCCTTTGCAGGATCTGGAATTTGTGCAGTTCCACCCGACCGGCATTTACGGCGCGGGCGTGCTGATCACCGAAGGCGCGCGGGGCGAGGGCGGCTACCTCACCAACTCCGAAGGCGAGCGTTTCATGGAACGCTATGCCCCCTCGGCCAAGGATCTGGCGTCGCGCGACGTCGTGTCCCGCTCGATGGCGATGGAAATGCGCGAAGGGCGTGGCGTTGGGGAGCATAAGGATCATATCTTCCTGCACCTCGACCATATCGATCCCAAGGTATTGGCCGAACGCCTGCCCGGCATCACTGAAAGCGGCAAGATTTTCGCGGGCGTGGACCTCACCCGCCAGCCGTTGCCGGTGACCCCGACCGTTCACTACAACATGGGCGGCATTCCCTGTAACTATCATGGCCAGGTCGTGACCAAGGTCGGCGACGATCCCGAAGTGATCGTGCCGGGCCTGTTCTCGGTCGGCGAAGCGGCCTGCGTGTCGGTCCATGGCGCCAACCGCCTCGGCTCCAACTCACTGATCGACCTTGTCGTGTTCGGGCGGGCCACGGGCCTGTTCCTCAAGGACAATCTCAAGCCCAACGCACCGCACAAGCCGTTGCCTGCCGACGCGGCCGATCTGGCGCTCTCGCGCCTCGACCACTACCGCAACGCCAGCGGCAGCACGCCGACGGCGGACATCCGTCTCGACATGCAGCGGACCATGCAAAAGCACGCTGCCGTGTTCCGCGACAGCGCGCTATTGTCGGAAGGTGTCACGCAGATGCAGGCCGTCAACAAGCGGTTGCAGGACGTCAAGGTTTCGGATCGCTCGCTGATCTGGAACACCGACCTTATCGAGACGCTCGAACTCGACAATCTGATGTGTCAGGCGATCTGCACGATGGAAGGCGCCGAAGCGCGCAAGGAATCGCGCGGCGCCCATGCGCACGAAGATTTCCCGAATCGCGACGACGATAACTGGATGAAGCACACCATCAGCTGGTTCGACGGCTGGGGCGGTTCGGGCGGCAAGGTGACGCTCGATTATCGTCCAGTCCACGACTATACGATGACCGACGAAGCGGAATATGTGAAGCCCAAGGCGCGCGTATACTGATCCGCGATCGGGATTGAGACATGGAAAAGGGCGGGCCGCAGGGTCCGCCCTTTTTTATTGCAATTTTGGTGGATGATCCGCGCGTTGATGCAGGATGCGGACTATTTCGATGCCCGTCCCGCCATGACGATAATAAATATTGTGCCGTTCAACGCGGAATTTGCGGTATCTGCTGCGAACATCGTTGATTGGGCTGCCAATGCCGGGAAAAGCAGCGATCAGGTCAATCGCATCGGCAATCGCAACCAGATAGGCCTTGGCTTGCGACGCGCTCCACTCCGCTTGCGTATAAGTCGAGCTTTCCGTCAGATCATGTTCGGCAGCAACTGCAAAACTGACGGCAATTCTCACGTCTCTGGAAACCGGCGATCAATCCACGCGCGCATATCAAAATCGGGCAGCACGCCACTTTCTTCACCTGCGATCAACGCCGCTCGCAGGCTCTCCAGCTTTTCCTCTTCCATTTCCAGCAGTCGCAGGCCCGCACGCACGACCTCGCTGGTCGATCCGAACCGGCCCTCGGCTACCTTGCGCTCGGCAAAGGCACGAAAATGATCGCTCAGGGCGACGGATGTAGATTTGCTCATCGCGACATATTACCCGATTTGGGTAACCGCTTCAACCAAAGGGCAACAGCCCGTCATACACGTCCAGCCCTGGCTTCCCCGCCACTGCAACCCCCTGCCGCAACAGAAAGGCATGGCGCACGATCTCGGCCTGCTGCTCGATGCCATAGCACTCGAACGGCCGCCCCGGCACGACATCATAGCCATAGCGGCAAAAGGGATGGCGCATAAGCGGCAACCACCATTTGCCCGACCGCTGCGCCTGCCACACATGCGTCATCTCATGGATGAAATGCCCCTGAATATGCAGCGGGCTTTCGCAAAAATCCGCGCAGAACAAGCCGCCTTTGGGATGAAACCACAGGTCGCCATCGGGGGCCATCGTCACGCCGCGCGGCTGTAACGGCCACCATTTGGCTTCATGCACCCGCACCCGTCCATAATCGATCGCGGCCCCGAACATAGCCCACGCCAGGGCGACTTCATCGGACGTGAGGCACCGGCTGCTCAATGGCCGTCATGCTCGCCCGGCTTGGCCTCCGCCGCGCCCCCATCCGCGCTCGCGCCTGCTGCTTCGGGCTTGCGGATCACGGCGTCCACCAGCAATCGGTCGCCATTGCTCATCAAAAACGTCATCTGCATCTTGCCCCGCCCGATCGCGGTGTCATTGACGCCCCACAGCATCAGATGCTTGCCGCCCGGCGCGAAAGCGACCTCGCTTTTGGGTGGCACGTCCACGCTGTCGATCGGCTTCATCGTCATGACGCCGCCTTCCTGCACGCTTTCATGCATTTCCACCTTGAGCGCATAGTCGGTCAGCACGCCGCGCAACTGCACCCCCGCGTCGCCGCCATGCACCACGAAATAGCCGGCCGACGGCGTTTCCTTGTTGGGGGAAAGGCGAATCCATGCCTGATCGACATAGCTGGGTGCCGGGTCGCCGCACGCGCTGAGCGCAAGGGGCAGGGCCAGCGGCGCCACAAGGGCGATAAGGGCGAAGGGCGCGCGCATTGGTCACTCCATGACTGTCTCGTTTCCGGTCGATGACACAGGTAATGAACGCTGGTTCTTGTGCCAAGCAAAAGCACGCCTATATGCCCGATGCAGACCGGCCTTGCCTTGGCGCTTTCGTGAGGTATGGGGCCGTCAACCGCTGAATGAAATTTGGGGTTCAAAGAGGACACAATGGCAAAAGTAATTGGTATCGACCTTGGCACCACCAACAGCTGCATCGCCGTGATGGACGGCGGTAAGCCCAAGGTTATCGAAAATGCAGAAGGTGCGCGCACCACGCCGTCGATCGTCGCCTTCGCCAAGGATGGCGAGCGTCTGATCGGTCAGCCGGCCAAGCGTCAGGCCGTCACCAACGGCGACAACACGATCTTTGCGGTCAAGCGCTTGATCGGCCGCCGCTTCGACGATCCCATGACCAAGAAGGACATGGAACTCGTACCGTATGACATTGCAAAGGGTCCGAACGGCGACGCATGGGTCAAGGCCGGTGGCGAAGATTACAGCCCGTCGCAGATCAGCGCCTTCATCCTGCAAAAGATGAAGGAAACCGCCGAATCCTATCTGGGTGAAACGGTTACGCAGGCAGTCATCACCGTTCCTGCCTATTTCAACGACGCCCAGCGCCAGGCGACCAAGGACGCCGGCCAGATCGCCGGTCTTGAAGTGCTGCGCATCATCAATGAACCGACGGCGGCGGCGCTGGCCTATGGCCTGGACAAGCAGGACGGCAAGACGATTGCGGTCTATGACCTTGGCGGCGGCACGTTCGACATCTCGATTCTCGAAATCGGCGATGGCGTGTTCGAAGTGAAGTCGACCAACGGCGACACTTTCCTTGGCGGCGAAGATTTCGATGCCAAGGTCGTGCAATTCCTGGCCGACGACTTCAAAAAGACCGAAAGCATCGACCTGACCAAGGACAAGCTTGCCCTCCAGCGTCTGAAGGAAGCCGCTGAAAAGGCGAAGATCGAGCTGTCCTCGGCCCAGTCGACCGAAGTCAATCTGCCCTTCATCACTGCCGACCAGAACGGTCCCAAGCATCTGGTCAAGACGATCACCCGCGCCGATCTGGAGCGTCTGGTCGCTGACCTGATCAAGCGGACGATGGAACCGTGCAAGAAGGCAATGGCCGACGCTGGCGTTTCGGCGAGCGAGATCAGCGAAGTCGTTCTGGTCGGCGGCATGACCCGTATGCCTAAGGTGCGCGAAGCCGTGAAGGAATTCTTCGGCAAGGAACCGCACACCGGCGTCAACCCTGACGAAGTGGTCGCTATGGGCGCCGCCATTCAGGCAGGCGTGTTGCAGGGCGACGTCAAGGACGTGCTGCTGCTGGACGTGACCCCGCTGTCGCTGGGCATCGAAACGCTGGGCGGCGTGTTCACGCGCATGATCGACCGTAACACGACGATCCCTGCCAAGAAGTCGCAGATGTATTCGACGGCCGACGACAATCAGCAGGCCGTGACGATCCGCGTGTTTCAGGGCGAACGGGAAATGGCGGCGGACAACAAGATCCTGGGCCAGTTCGACCTGCTCGGCATTCCGCCCGCACCGCGCGGCGTGCCGCAGATCGAAGTCACGTTCGACATCGACGCCAACGGCCTGGTCAACGTGTCGGCCAAGGATAAGGGTACTGGCAAGGAACAGCAGATCCGCATCCAGGCGTCGGGTGGCCTGAGCGATTCGGACATCGACCAGATGGTCAAGGATGCCGAACGCTTTGCCGAAGACGACAAGAAGCGTCGCGAATCGGCCGAAGCCAAGAACAACGCAGAAAGCCTGGTCCACACGACCGAAGCACAGCTGGCCGAACATGGCGACAAGGTCGATGCAGCCCTGAAGGGTGAGATCGAAACCGCAATCGCGGCGACCAAGTCCGCCATCGAAGGCGGCGACGCCGAAGCGATGAAGGCCAAGGCGGCGGAACTGGCGACCGTAGCCATGAAGCTGGGTCAGGCGATCTACGAGAAGGAGCAGGCTTCGGCTGCGGCTCCGGGCGGTGAAGCGCCCAAGGCCGACGACGATGTCGTCGATGCCGAATTCTCCGAAGTGGACGACAACAAGGCGTAAGCCGATGCTGCCTGTTCTCCGTCATTCCAGCGGAAGCTGGAATCTCTCTTCTTCTGCCCCGGTGCGAGAAGATAAGAGAGACCCCAGCGTTCGCTGGGGTGACGGAAAGGGGTCGCCGGGGGCGATATGACAACCGAAATCGACTATTATTCGCTGCTCGAAATCGAGCGCACCGCCGATGGTGCGCAGGTCAAGAGCGCCTATCGCAAGCTGGCGATGAAATATCACCCGGACAAGACCGGGGGATGCACCGACAGCGAAGCCAAGTTCAAGGCCGTGTCGCAGGCCTATGAGTGCCTGAAAGACCCGCAGAAGCGCGCGGCCTATGATCGCTTTGGCCATGCTGCCTACACGCAGCAGGAACAGGGCGGCGGCGGTCCGCGCCCCGGCGCGGGCGGCTTCTCCGACCTTGGCGACATATTCGAAACCATCTTCGGCCAGTCCGGCTTTGGCGGCGGTGGTGGCGGTCGCCAGCAGCAGCGCCGTGGTGCGGACCTGCGCTACGACCTCGAAATCAGCCTCGACGAAGCCTATCATGGCAAGCAGACCGAGATTCAGATCGAAGTGTCCACCGCCTGCGACACTTGCGAAGGGTCGGGCGCGCAGCCCGGCACCGGGGCCAAGACCTGCGGCACCTGCAAGGGCCATGGTCAGGTCCGGGCGCAGCAGGGCTTTTTCGTGGTCGAACGCACTTGCCCGTCCTGTCATGGCGCGGGCCAGGTTATCGAAAGCCCGTGCCGTTCCTGCCGGGGCGAAGGCCGGGTGGACAAGCCCAAGACGCTGTCGGTCAATATTCCCGCCGGCGTCGATGAAGGCACCCGCATCCGCCTGTCGGGTGAGGGCGAAGCGGGCGCGCGGGGCGCACCGGCTGGCGACCTCTACATCTTTCTGCATGTGAAGCGCCATTCGCTGTTCGAGCGGGACGGCACGACTCTGTTCTTCCGTGCGCCGGTCAGCTTCACCACGGCGGCGCTGGGCGGAACGATCGAAGTGCCGGGCCTTGATGGCGGACGGCATGAGATCAAAATTCCGGTCGGCATCCAGTCTGGCAAGCAGATTCGACAGCGCGGCGCAGGTATGCCGGTGCTGAACGGGCGTGGGCAGGGCGATCTCGTCGTCCAGATCGATGTGGAAACGCCGACGAAACTGACGTCCAAGCAAAAGGAATTGCTGGAAGCCTTCCGCGAAACCGAAACGGGCGAAGAATGTCCGCAATCGACAGGTTTTTTCAGTAAAATCAAAGACTTGTGGACAGATTGAAGTAATTGCTCACAACGCCAGCGCGGGCCGCTTAAATCCTCCCCTTGCAGGGGAGGATTTTCAGATCGATCGTCCCCGCCGCGCCCACCAGTAGAATGGCAGGCCCGCCGCCATCAGCAACAGGCTCGACCCGCTGGCCACGATCCCTGCGCCCCACAAAGTCCACAGCGCGTAACCCAGCCCAACGATCGCGACCGGAACGACCAGCCGGAACCGCATACTCGCCAGCGCACAGCCGACATAGAGCCACAAGGTCGCTGACGTCGCCAGCAACGCCATCGCCGTGAACAGCGCCACCAACCCCTGCAAGCTGTTGGCGATCAGCAACAGGCTCGCCAGCACCGTCGAGAGAATCAGCCCGCGCACCGGCGTTCCCTTGGGCGTAGTGCGCGCCAGCCAGCGCGGCAATTCGCCCGCCCGCGCCATCGCCAGCGGCACTTCCCCCATCAACAACGTCCAGCCGTTCAGCGCGCCAAGGCAACTGACGACCACGAAGATCGCGACATAGCGCGCCGGTTCCGCCGACCAGTAATGGCTGACGAACGCGCCGAAAGGCGACCCGGTCTGGGTTTGGGCGGCGGGCAGGGTCAGCGCTATCCCCGAACAGACGAACAGATAGATCAACCCTGTCGCTGCTGTCCCGATCAGCGTCGCACGCGGGATGGTGCGCGCCGGGTCGCGCACCTTGTCGGCGGCGACGCTGGCCGATTCGAACCCCATCAGCGCCCATAGCGTCAGCGCGGCCGACGCAGTGATGCCCGCGCCGGTAAAACCCTCCGCCGGGAAAGGCGCGACCTGCGCGCTGGCATCGGACAGGATCATCACCAGCAGGACCAGCACGACGAGGATCGGGATCAGCTTGACCACCATCGTGGCGATCTGCGTCATACCTGCCGCCCGCGCGCCGATCAGGCTGATTGCGGTCGTCGCCCACAGGAACCCGATCGAACAGAGCGCCCCCGCGCCGGGCCTGGCCAGTACCGGCAGGATGCTGGACAGGTTAGCCGTTGCTGCCACGGCAATGGTGACGTTGGTGATGATGATCGACAGCCAGTAGATCCAGCCGATCGCAAAGCCCGCCAGCGGCCCGAACGCGCGTGCGATCATCTGCGACGCGCTGGCGTCGGGCATCGCCACGGTCAGCCGCGCAATGACGAAGGCCAGCATCATCGACCCGCCGATCGTGAACACCCAACCGGCCACTGCGTCCCATCCGAACGCCGCAAGCGATGCAGGCAACAGGAATATGCCCGACCCGATCATATTGCCCATGACCAGCGCAATGCACGCCGCCAGGCCCAGCGTGCGCGCGGGCGTATCCTTTACGGCTATCAATCCTGCCTCCCCCAAGCGCCTCGATCCATCAGCCTACAGCGGCCATCCCGTCCTGCCTAGACATGCAAAAGGGTTTGACGATAGCGTGCAAACCGGCTTCCAGCGGGCAGCATCCAACTGCGCAAGGGCGCCTGTGACCTTCCTTCGCCACCATCCGATTTTTGTCGCGCTACTGTCCATCTCGCTGTCGCTTTTGGCGGTCGCGGCATGGCTGGTGATGAACGCCAGCGCCATGCCACTGGTGCGGCGGGCGGACATAAGGCTGCCCTTTCCGGCGGACGCGCCGCAGCGCCCGGTCACGGTCGCGCTGCTGACCGACACCCATCTTTCGGGACCGGACAACAGCCCCGACCGCATGGCCCGTATCGTCGCGCAGATCAACGCGCTGCACCCCGACCTCATCCTGCTGGGTGGCGATTATATCGGCGATGCCAAGGGCGGACGCATCTATGATGCCCATGCCAGCATCGCGTCCTTTGCGGCATTGCGCGCGCCGCTGGGCGTCGTGGCCGTGCTGGGCAACCATGACAGCCGCAGCAAATTCAACCTGCGCGCCATCAGCGAGGCGGACTGGCGCGCGGCCTTCATGCGGATCGGCATCACTCTGCTGGAAGATGGCGCGGTCAGGCGCGGCCCGCTGGCGATCGGCGGCCTGCGCGACATCTATACCCGCAGGATTCACATCCCCGCGACGCTGGCTGCCATGGCGCAGGTCGGCGGTGCGCCGGTCATTCTGTCGCATGGGCCGGATGTGTTTCCCTTGCTGCCCGACGCTGCGTCGCTGACGCTGGTCGGCCATACCCATTGCGGGCAGGTGGCGCTGCCCTTTGCCGGTATCGTCTATGTGCCTTCGCGTTATGGCACGCGCTATGCCTGCGGCCAGTATCGGCTGGGCGCGCGGCAGATGATCGTGGCGGGCGGGGTGGGGACCAGCGGCCTGCCGATCCGTCTGCTTGCGCCACCCGACATCTGGCTCATCACCATTCGCCCGCGCTAAGGGAAATCTCCGCACCCCCCTGTTGCCGGTGCGGCATTAATGGCATGGCCATTTTCGTGACCTATAGGTCGCGATACTTATGGCTATCGGGTGCGACGGGGCTTTCCTTCATGTGCGGAATCATTGGAATTATCGGCAAGGGCGACGTGGCCGAACGGCTGGTCGACGGCCTCAAGCGCCTCGAATATCGCGGCTATGACAGTGCCGGTGTCGCCACCGTGTATCAGGGCGCGATCGAACGTCGCCGGGCCGAAGGCAAACTCGCCAATCTGGTGAACGAACTGCACGACGCGCCATTGCCCGGCACCACCGGCATTGCCCATACGCGCTGGGCCACCCATGGCGCACCGACGACCAGCAATGCCCACCCCCATGCGACGGGCGAAGTCGCGCTGGTCCACAATGGCATCATCGAAAATTTCAAGCCGTTGCGGGCCGAATTGATGGCGCGCGGGCGCATCTTCGACAGCCAGACCGATACCGAAGTCGTCGCCCATCTGGTCAGCGAACTGGTGGAACAGGGCGCGTCGCCGCGCGATGCCGTGCGCCAAGTGCTGCCGCGCCTCCATGGTGCCTTCGCGCTGGCCATCCTGTTCCGCAGCCATCCCGACATGCTGATCGGTGCGCGGCTGGGTTCGCCGCTGGTGGTCGGCTATGGCGATGGCGAAACCTTCCTGGGGTCTGACGCGCTGGCGCTGGCCCCGCTGACGCAACGCATCGCCTATCTGGACGAAGGCGACTGGGTCGTCATCACGGCGGACGGGGCGGAGATTTTCGACAAGGATAACAATCCTGTAGAACGCCCCGTGACCCTGTCGGGCGTGTCGGGCGCGATGATCGACAAGGGCAATCATCGCCACTTCATGCAGAAGGAAATTTTCGAACAGCCCGTCGTCGTCGCCCAGACGCTGCGCTCCTACCTGCGTCGGATGGAAAATCAGGTGGCGATGCCGGACATGGATTTCGATCTTGGCCAGGTGAAGCGAATCACCATCGTCGCCTGCGGCACCAGCTATTATGCCGGTCTGGTCGCCAAATATTGGTTCGAAAAATTCGCCCGCGTCGCCGTCGACATCGACGTCGCCAGCGAGTTTCGCTATCGCGAGCCAGTGCTGGAGCCGGGCGGCCTCGCGCTGTTCATCAGCCAGTCGGGCGAAACTGCCGACACGCTCGCTGCGCTGCGCCACGCCAAGGCGGAGGGGCAGATCATCGCGGTCGTCGTCAACGTCCCCACCAGTTCCATGGCGCGGGAAGCCGACCTGTTGCTGCCCACTCATGCCGGGCCGGAAATCGGCGTCGCTTCGACCAAGGCCTTCACTTGCCAGTTGGCCGTGCTGGCGGCGTTGGCGGCCAATCTGGCGCGGGCCAAAGGTCGCCTGACGCCGGAAGAAGAATCCGAAATCGTCTGGCACCTGTCCGAAGCACCCGCCGCGCTGAACGAAGCGCTGGCGCGGGACAGCCAGATCGAAGCGACGGCGCAGCTGATCGCACCCGCGCGCGACGTCCTCTATCTGGGGCGCGGGCCGGATTATCCGATGGCGCTGGAAGGCGCGCTCAAGCTCAAGGAAATCAGCTATATCCATGCAGAGGGCTATGCGGCGGGCGAAATGAAGCATGGCCCGATTGCGCTGATCGACGATGCCGTCCCCGTCATCGTCATCGCGCCGTCAGGACCGCTGTTCGAAAAGACCGTCAGCAATATGCAGGAAGTGCAGGCGCGCGGTGGCAAGGTCGTACTGATTTCCGACGCGGAAGGCATCGCGCAGGCGGGCGAAGGCTGCATGGCGACGATCGAGATGCCGCAAGTCCATCCGCTGATCGCGCCTTTGGTCTATGCCGTGCCGGTGCAATTGCTCGCCTATCATGTCGCGGTCGCCAAAGGCACCGATGTCGATCAGCCGCGCAATCTGGCGAAGTCGGTGACGGTGGAGTGAGCCTCTGGGGCGCGCTTGGATTTGGCGCGCTGTTTCTGGCGCTGATGTGGTGGAACGACCTAACGCGTAAGCGGAACGGGCGTGAGGGCGGCGACGCGGGCGTTTCCGGCGGCGACGATGGTGGTGATTGCGGCGGTGGCGACGGCGGCGGAGACTGACCGCCGCCTAGCCCGATGTCGCTTTAGCCGCCACCGGGCGAATTATGCCCGCCCGCAGGGACCGGCCCGCCGCTCGGCGCATGACTATGGTCGGGATTGCTGTCCCATTCGATATGATAAAGGTCGAACCGCCGGTCGCGCAGGTTGCGCACCGTGCCTTCGGCTCGCGCCCAGCTCAGGTCCGCCAGATTGACGTCCGCCATCGTCAGCGTTTCGACATTTTCGGTCGATTCCGCCGCAATGCCATCCCGCGCGAAGGGCAGGTCGCACGGCGTCAGGATCGCACTCTGCGCATATTGAATGTCCATGTTGTCGACGTTCGGCAGATTGCCGACATTGCCCGACATCACGACATAGCATTGATTTTCGATCGCCCGCGCCTGCGCGCAATAGCGCACCCGCATGTAACCAAGGCGCGAATCGGTGCAGAAGGGGACGAAGATGATCCGCGCGCCCTGGTCCACCAGCCGTCGCGCCAGTTCGGGAAACTCGCTGTCATAGCAGATCAGCACGCCGATCGGCCCGCAGTCGGTCTGGATCACGTCCAGCGAATCGCCGCCCTTGATGTTCCACCAGAAGGATTCGTTGGGCGTCGGGTGGATCTTCTCCTGCGTATGGACCGATCCATCGCGCAGCGCGACATAGGCGATATTCTGGATATCGCCATCGTCGGCGCGGGTCGGGTGCGATCCGCCGATGATGTTGATATTATATTCCAGCGCCATCCGCGTCAGTTCCTTGGTCAGGCGCGGCGTATAGTTGGTCAGCTTGTCGATCGCTTCCATCGGCGACAGCTTCTTCGCCTCGAACGACAGCAGCGGAAGCGTGAACAATTCGGGGAAGACGATGAAGTCGGAGCGGTAATCTGCCGCGACATCGACGAAATATTCGATGTTGCGAATAAACTCGTCAAAATCCTGCACGGCGCGCGCCTGCAACTGACAGGTGGCGAGGCGGACGCTCTCGACCCCGCGCGGCACCCGCATTTCGGGCGCTTCATCGGGGTCGACATAAGGATTGCGCCAGACCAGGTGCGCGGCATGGCCATCCGACTGCTTGTCTTCGGGCAGGTAGTTTTCGAGGACGCCGAGCGGCTCGAACTGGTTCTTGAGCTGGAAACTGACCACCTGATCGCGGATTTTGCCCGCAACGATCTTGTCGAGATAATCCTTTGGTCCCTCGACCTTGCGCTTGGATCGCAAATAGCCCGGCATCCGCCCGGCAATCACGATACCATGCAGGTCAAGCTGCTCGGCAAGCTCCTTGCGCTCATCATAGAGCCGCTGGCCGATGCGCAGGCCGCGCAGCTTGGGATCGACCGCCATTTCATAGCCATATAGCCATTCGCCCGCCGCGCTGTGGCGCGTGCCAAAGCCGTTCGCGGTAATTTCTTCCCAGTCATGATGGGCAAAGGCCATGCCCTTGCTGACCCGCATCGTCGCGCAATAGCCCACGACCTTGTTGTCGTAGAGCGCAACGAAGCAGCCGTCGGGGAAATTGTTGATCTGGCCGCGCACCGTGGCGGGCGAATAATTGGGCAGGCCGGGATAGACGCGGGCGATAAGCCGCAGGATCGCGCGCACATCCGCCGGGATGGCCGCGCGCACCTCAAGGCGTTTCCGGGTTGCCGTCGTCATCGCTTCATTCCCTTGCCGTCATGCCCATGAAAAAGGCGGCACCGATATACGGCGCCGCCTCGTTCCGTTTCCGTACTGAAAGCCTTCAGAAGCCTATCAGTTCCATGTGGCCATTTCGGCTTCCAGATTGGCGCGGATCGTTTCGAAGAACTGCTCCGTCGTCATCCATGCCTGTTCCGGGCCGATCAGCAGCGCCAGATCCTTGGTCATCGCGCCGTCCTCGACCGTTTTGATGCAGACGCGCTCCAGCGTTTCGGCAAATTTGGTGACGTCTGGCGTGTCGTCGAACTTGCCACGGAAGGCCAACCCTTGCGTCCAGGCAAAGATCGACGCGATCGGGTTGGTCGACGTTGCCTTGCCCTGCTGATGCTGGCGATAATGGCGAGTGACGGTGCCGTGTGCGGCTTCGGCTTCCACCGTCTTGCCGTCGGGCGAGAGGAGGACGGAGGTCATGAGGCCCAGTGAACCAAAGCCCTGCGCGACCGTGTCCGACTGAACATCGCCGTCATAATTTTTGCACGCCCACACGAACTTGCCGCTCCACTTGAGCGCGGAAGCGACCATGTCGTCGATCAGGCGATGTTCGTAGACGATGCCCGCTGCCTTGAACTTGTCGGCGAACTCTTCGTCGAACACTTGCTGGAACAGATCCTTGAACCGGCCGTCATAGGCCTTGAGGATCGTGTTCTTGGTCGACAAATAGAGCGGCCATTTGCGGTCGAGCGCATAGTTCATGCTCGCCTTGGCGAAGTCGATGATCGACTGGTCGAGGTTGTACATGCCCATGGCGACGCCGGCGGCCGGGAAGTCGAACACTTCCTTTTCGATCTTTTCGCCATTTTCGCCGTCCCAGATCATGCGCAGCTTGCCCGCGCTGGGGACCAGGAAGTCGGTCGCCTTATACTGGTCGCCAAATGCGTGGCGGCCGATGACGATCGGGTCGGTCCAGCCGGGGACCAGGCGGGGGACGTTCTTGATGACGATGGGTTCGCGGAACACGACGCCGCCCAGGATGTTGCGGATGGTGCCGTTGGGCGACTTCCACATCGACTTGAGGTTGAATTCCTCGACTCGCTGTTCGTCCGGGGTGATGGTCGCGCACTTCACGCCGACGCCATATTGCTTGATCGCATTGGCGGAATCGATGGTGATCTGGTCGTTCGTCTCGTCGCGCTTTTCGACGCTCAGATCATAATATTTCAGGTCGATGTCGAGATAGGGGAGGATCAGGCGCTCGCGAATCCATTCCCAGATGATCCGGGTCATTTCGTCGCCGTCAATCTCCACGACGGGGTTCTTCACCTTGATCTTCGCCATAGCGCCTGTTCGCCTTCTTCTTTCGGGTGGAATTATCGGCCCGCCCTAGGCAAAGCGCGGCCAATGTTCAACCATTGAGGCATGGCAATGTCATGCGGGCGGAGCCTTCGCCGGATCGGTCGTTGTCAGGGGGCATGTCTCTGCCTAAAGACGGTAACTATGGAAAATGACGAGATCACGATCGCCGCTGGCGGCAATGTCAAATGGCGCTTCCCTTCGGTTCATCCCGAAGGGGTGAAATTCGGCCTGATTGCTGCGGCGATCACGGGCGTCCTGTTTCTGGTCGGGTGGGACATTGTCGGCTGGCTGATGCTGATGGTCACCATCTGGGTGCTGGCCTTCTTCCGCGATCCCGTGCGCGCCGTGCCGCAGGATGAAGGCGCGATCATCGCCCCTGCCGACGGTCTGGTCACGCTGATCCAGCGGGTGCCGCCGCCGCGCGAAATGGCTGGGACCAATGGCCTGGGCGACCAGCCGTTGATCCGCGTGTCCATTTTCATGAGCGTGTTCGATGTCCATATCAATCGCACGCCGATTGGCGGGACGATCAAGTCGGTCGTCTATATTTCGGGCAAGTTCCTCAACGCTGATCTCGACAAGGCCAGCGAAGATAATGAGCGGCAGCATATATTGGTCGAGCGCCATGATGGCCTGCGCGTCGGTTTCACCCAGATCGCAGGACTGGTGGCGCGCCGTATCGTACCCTTCGTCAAGCCGGGCGATATGGTCGCCGCCGGTCAGCGCATCGGCCTGATCCGCTTTGGCAGCCGGGTCGACGTCTATCTGCCCGCAGGCACTGCGCCGCGCGTCATATTGGGCCAGCGCACCGTTGCGGGTGAAACGATCCTGGGTCAGATCGGCGATCGTCGCGTCGTGGCGGGTATTCAACAATGATGCCTGTTGTGCCGACATCATCGGGCCATGGCGCATGAGTCGGCAGCGTCGCGCCGTGCCGCGCGGGTTGCGCCGGGGTATTACGCTTCGGATGCTGGCCCCCAATGCCGTGACGGCGATGGCGCTCTGCTTTGGCCTGACCGGGGTGCGTTATGGCATATCGGGCGAGTGGGAACGGGCGGTCCTGTCGATCCTGTTCGCAGGCGTGCTGGACGGGCTGGATGGCCGCATTGCTCGCCTGCTGCGCGGCGAAAGCCGCTTCGGCGCGGAACTGGATTCGCTGTCCGATTCGATTGCGTTCGGCGTTGCGCCTGCGCTGATCCTCTATCTGTGGTCTTTGCACGCCATGCCGAAATTCGGCTGGATCTTCGCTCTGGCCCATGCGCTGTCCTGTGCGCTCCGGCTGGCACGCTTCAACGCCAATATCGATGCGGATGAACAGCCGCACAAGTCGGCAGGTTTCCTGACCGGCGTGCCTGCGCCCGCGGGGGCAGGGCTGGCCTTCGTTCCACTTTATCTCTGGCTGGTCACGGGGCAGGATATTTTCCGCGCCTGGTATGTCGTTGCGCCATGGGCCGCGTTCGTGGCGTTCCTGATGATTTCCAGCATCGCCACCTACACATGGTCGGCGCTGCGGCTGCGCAAGCGCATAAGGCTGGAAGTGATTGCCTGCGCAGGACTGTTGGCCGCGCTGCTATTTACCGATCCATGGCTGACCCTGCTGCTGATCTGCGCAATCTACGTCGCACTGATCCCGTTCGGCATCCTGTCTTATGCCAAGGTTCGCCGTCAGAAGGAAGCGGTGGCGAACCCCGGCCTGTAATCAGGCTGCAAGAACGGCCGCAGGCTGGGGCAGGGCGGTGCGCGCCGCTGGCCTTGCCACGCGCGGACGCCTGATCCGTACATGATAGACCGGCGCTTCTTGCGGGATCGGTTCGAACAACAGGGCAGCCACTATCTTGTCGCGGTAAAGCGCGAACATCCAGACGATGGTGCCTGCCGCCAACAGGAAGGCGGCGGAAAACAGGGTCGCTGCAACGAATGTGAACATGGCGATCACTTTCTATCTTGCCATTTACACGGCTTGTCCCACTATGACGATGCAAACGACGGGAAACCGTGTTTGTTCCGCTTGTTCACTTTATGTTCCTATTCGAACATGAAGTCAACCCTTGCGCATCATTTTAAGGGTCGTTAAAGGCCCGCCCTATTCCACATGGGAATCGACATATCCGGTGCTGGCAAAAGTCTTTCAGGCTTTTAACGGTTCCTGATTCCCAGAGGCATTAACCGGAAGGAGACTATCTTATGGCGGCCCCTGTCGTCACCATGCACCAATTGATCGACGCTGGCGCGCATTTTGGCCACCAGACCCATCGCTGGAACCCGCGCATGAAGCCGTATATCTTCGGCGAGCGCAACGGCATCCACATCCTTGACCTGTCGCAGACCGTTCCGCTGTTCGGCCGTGCGCTCGACTTCGTGTCGGCGACCGTCGCTGCCGGTGGCAAGGTGCTGTTCGTCGGCACCAAGCGCCAGGCGCAGGATCCGATCGCCGACGCAGCGCGTCAGTCGGGCCAGCATTTCGTCAACCATCGCTGGCTGGGCGGTATGCTCACCAACTGGAAGACGATTTCCGGTTCGATCAAGCGTCTCAAGACCCTTGAGGAAAAGCTGTCGGGCGACACCCACGGCTTCACCAAGAAGGAAGTCCTCCAGATGACTCGCGAGCGCGAGAAGCTGGAAATGTCGCTGGGCGGCATTCGCGACATGAACGGCATCCCCGATGTCATGTTCGTGATCGACGCCAACAAGGAAGAATTGGCGATCAAGGAAGCCAACACGCTGGGTATCCCGGTCGTTGCGATCCTCGATTCCAACGTTTCGCCTGACGGCATTGCGTTCCCCGTTCCCGCGAACGACGACGCCAGCCGCGCCATCCGCCTTTATTGCGACGCCATTGCGGCCGCCGCGACCAAGGGCAACCGTGGTGCGCAGCAGGCTTCGGGCGTCGACCTGGGCGCGATGGACGAGCCGATGGCTGAAGAAGTCGTCGCGCAAGCCTAAAGCCGTCGCACGACTGCAAGAATGACAGGGTAGGGCGCGCTCTTTATGGAGACGCGCCCTCCCGCATATTTGAAACATCGAACTTTAGGAGCCGAAATATGGCCGATATTACCGCTGCCGCCGTCAAGGAACTGCGCGACCGTTCGGGTGCGGGCATGATGGATTGCAAGAAAGCGCTGACCGAAGCCAATGGCGACATCGAAGCGGCAACCGACTGGTTGCGCGCCAAGGGTCTGGCCGCTGCGCAGAAGAAGTCGAGCCGCACTGCCGCTGAAGGTCTGGTCGGCGTTGCCGTTTCTGGCACCAAGGGCGTTGCCGTCGAAGTGAACAGCGAAACCGATTTCGTTGCCAAGAACGAACAGTTTCAGGATTTCGTCCGCACCGTGTCCGCGATCGCGCTGGAAACCGGCGCGGCTGATGCCGAAGCGCTGTCGGCTGCTGCCTATCCGTCGGGCGGCACCGTGTCTGAAAAGCTGGTCGCCAACATCGCCACCATCGGCGAGAACCAGAATGTCCGCCGCGTCGGTCATGTCGAAGTGAGCCAGGGCGTTGTCGTTCCTTATGTTCACAATGCCGCCGCTCCGGGCTTGGGCAAGATCGGCGTGCTGGTCGCGCTGGAAGGCGATGCGCCGGTTGCCGTGATGGAACCGCTGGGCAAGCAGATCGCGATGCACATCGCCGCTGCCTTCCCGCTGGCGCTGTCGGCTGCCGACATCGACCCCGCTTTGCTGGAGCGCGAGCGCGCGATCGCGGCTGAAAAGGCTGCCGATTCGGGCAAGCCTGCCGAAATCGTCGCCAAGATGCTCGACGGCGCGGTCGCCAAGTTCGCCAAGGAACAGGCACTGCTCAGCCAGCTGTTCGTGATGGACAACAAGACCCCGGTCGCCGACGTCGTGGCGAAGGCTGCAAAGGAAGCTGGCGCGTCGATCACGCTCAAATCCTATGTCCGCTTCCAGCTGGGCGAAGGCATTGAGAAGGAAGTCAGCGACTTCGCTGCCGAAGTCGCGGCCGCCGCAGGCGTCTGATCCGTCTTTCTCCCCTTGCCGGGGAGGAAAAGCTGCTTCACAGAATGGCGCGCGCTGCCTAAGGTGCGCGCCATTTCCTTGCCCGCCTGTATATGGATACCACCACCGCATGACCCGGCCTGCCTTCAAGCGCATATTGCTGAAACTGTCTGGTGAGGTGCTGATGGGGCAGGGCCAGTTCGGTATCGAACCCGAAACCGTCAATCGCGTCGCCGGTGAAATCGCAGCGGCCAAGGATGCCGGGTTCGAACTGTGCGTCGTCGTGGGCGGCGGCAATATCTTCCGTGGCCTGGCTGGCGCGGCCAAGGGTTTCGACCGCACCAGTGCCGACTATATGGGCATGTTGGCGACGGTCATGAACGCGCTTGCCGTGCAGAATGCACTGGAAAAGCTGGGCTATGATACCCGCGTTCAGTCCGCCATCCCGATGGCGTCGGTGTGCGAACCCTATATCCGGCGCAAGGCGGTGCGGCACATGGAAAAGGGCCGGATCGTCATTTTCGCGGCTGGCACTGGCAATCCCTTCTTCACCACAGATACGACCGCAGCGTTGCGCGCGGCCGAAATGAATTGCGACGCGATCTTCAAGGGGACCAGCGTCGATGGCGTTTATAATGCCGATCCCAAGCAGGTGGCCGATGCCACCCGTTATGACGCAATCAGTTTCGACCGGGTGCTGAACGATCATCTCAAGGTGATGGACGCCAGCGCCATCGCGCTGTGCCGCGAAAATAATATTCCCATCGTCGTCTTCAACATCCGCGAAACCGGCAACCTGGCACAGGTTCTGGCCGGGCAGGGCGTAGCGACGATCGTCCAGAATCAGGAGAGCTGAACATCATGGCCCAATATGACAAGTCCGATCTGGAACGCCGCATGGCCGGCGCCGTCGAATCGCTGAAAGGCGACCTGTCCGGCCTGCGCACCGGACGCGCCAATGTGATGCTGCTCGATCCGGTGAACGTGACCGTTTACGGTGCCTTGATGCCACTCAATCAGGTCGCGACCGTGTCTGCGCCCGAACCGCGCATGTTGTCGGTGCAGGTGTGGGACAAGGTCAATGTCGGCCCGGTCGACAAGGCGATCCGTTCGGCGGGCCTTGGCCTCAACCCCATCGTCGACGGGCAGACGCTGCGTCTGCCCATTCCCGACCTGACCGAGGATCGCCGCAAGGAACTGGCCAAGCTGGCGAGCAAATATGCCGAAGCCGCACGCATCGCCGTGCGCAACGTGCGTCGCGACGGCATGGACAGCCTGAAGGCGGACGAGAAGAAGGGTGAAATCAGCGAGGATGAGCGCAAGCGCAAGGAAACCGAGGTCCAGAAGCTGACCGACGGCGTCATTGCCGATCTGGATGCGCTGGCCGTGGCGAAGGAAAAGGAAATTCTCGGCCAGTAAGCCGGGATTTCCCTTCATGATCAGCGCGCGCATCCTTCCCTGATGGCAAGCCAGGCCAAGCCCGATCTGTCGAGTGCCGGTACGGTGGTCGGCGCGCGTCATGTCGCCATAATCATGGACGGCAATGGTCGTTGGGCCAAAAAGCGCCTGTTGCCGCGCATAGCGGGGCATCGCGCGGGGGTGGAGGCTGTGCGCCGGGTGTCGCGTGCGGCCCGCGACATGGGCCTGGATTGCCTGACGCTCTATGCCTTTTCGTCCGAAAACTGGAAGCGTCCGGCCGCCGAAGTCGCTGATCTGATGGGCCTGTTGCGCCACTTCATTCAATCGGATCTTGATGAATTCCATGCCAATGGCGTGCGCTTGCGCATCATCGGCAATTATCGCGCGCTCGACCCGTCGCTGGTCGACATGATCGAAGGCGCGATGGCGCGCACGGCGGGCAATACAGGGCCGGTCATTGCGATTGCGCTCAACTATGGCGCGCAGGACGAGATGGTCCGCGCGACCCAGCATCTGGCCCGGCGGGTCGCGGCAGGGGAAATCGCGGTCGAGGATATCGGCGTGGAGGCGATCAGCGCGGCGCTCGATACCGCCGATCTGCCGCCACTCGACTTATTGATCCGCACGTCGGGCGAACAGCGGCTCAGCAATTTCATGCTGTGGCAGGCGGCCTATGCCGAACTCTATTTCACCGACATGCTGTGGCCGGATTTCGACGCGGACGCGCTGGCCAGGGCGCTGGACGCTTTTCGCTTGAGGGACCGCCGTTTCGGCGGATTGTGACTGGCATGGCCAGCGAATTGCGGATTCGGACCATCGTTGGCGTCGCCCTGATCGCGGTGGCGCTGGGCGCATTATTGTCGGGCGGCCTGCTGTTCTGGGTGCTGTTGTCGGTGGCGGGCGTGCTGATGCAGGGCGAATGGGCCGACCTGAACCGGGTTTCGGCCGCGCAAAAGAAATTGTCGATGTATGCGGTGTCCGTGCCGCTGGCGATCCTGTGTCCATGGGCGGCGGGTGTATCCTGGTTTGCGCTGGGGCTGCTGGCGGGGGCTTTTGCGTTCGTACTGGTGGCGACCCGCGCCTGGAAGCTGGCATTGGGTCTGCCCTATGTGGTGGTGCCGGTGATGGCGTTGCTGCTGCTGCGTGGGCAGGCGCCCAACAGCTATGGCCTGCTGCTTGCCTTCTGGGCATTGGGGCTGGTGTGGTCGACGGACATTGGTGCCTATTTTGCGGGGCGCTCCATCGGCGGGCCTAAACTCGCGCCGCGCGTCAGCCCGTCCAAGACATGGTCGGGGCTGGGCGGGGGCGTGCTGGCCGCGTTGATATTGGGCTTCCTGCTCCACAGGTTCGCAGGCCTGCCGATCCAGTTGGCAGCAGCAAGCGGGCTGCTGGCCGTGGCGGCACAATTGGGCGACCTGTTCGAAAGCGCGATGAAGCGGCGCGCGGGCGTCAAGGATAGCGGCACGCTGCTCCCCGGCCATGGCGGGGTGATGGACCGGCTGGACGGTGTGGTCGCTGCCGCGCCGCTGGCGGCCTTGCTCTATCTGTTGCTTGGCCAGGGTTGATGCGCAGCATTTCGATATTCGGCGCGACCGGATCGGTCGGCACATCGACGCTGGACCTGATCCGGCGCAATCCCGACGATTATCAAGTCGTTGCGCTGACTGCGAACAGCGACGTGGACACATTGGCGAAGGTGGCGCGGGAGATGCGCGCGCGCGTCGCCGTGATCGGCGATCCCACACGCTATGCCGCTCTAAAGGCTGCACTGGCCGGGTCCGGGGTCGAAGCGGCGGCGGGCGAACAGGCGCTGGTCGACGCGGCGCAGACTGGCGCGGACTGGACCATGGCGGCGATCGTGGGCTGCGCCGGGTTGCGCCCGACGATGGCGGCGCTCAAGGCTGGCGGCACTGTGGCGCTGGCGAACAAGGAATCGCTGGTGTCGGCGGGCGCGCTGATGATGGACATGGCGCGCCAGTCGAACGCCACGCTACTGCCAGTCGACAGCGAACATAACGCGATTTTTCAATGTCTTGCGGGCGGTAGTTTGGAGGATATCGCAAGGATCATCCTGACTGCCAGCGGCGGCCCGTTCCGCACGCGCAGCCATGCGGACATGGCCAATATCACCCCGGCCCAGGCCGTCGCCCATCCCAACTGGTCGATGGGGGCAAAGATCAGCGTCGATAGTGCGACGATGATGAACAAGGGGCTGGAGCTGATAGAGGCGGCGCATCTTTTCCCGGTCGGCCTCGACCGGATAGAGATACTCGTCCACCCGCAATCGGTGATCCATTCGATGGTCGAATATCGCGACCGATCGACACTGGCGCAACTGGGGTCGCCCGACATGCGCATCCCCATCGCTCATGCCTTGGCCTGGCCACAGCGGATCGCTACGCCATGTCAGCCACTCGACCTTGCACGGATCGGCAGGCTCGATTTCGAAGCCCCTGATCCGACACGCTTTCCTGCACTGCGCCTTGCCCGCGCGGCGGCGGCGGCGGGCGGGGTGACGCCCGCCATATTGAACGCCGCCAATGAAGTCGCGGTCGCCGCTTTCCTGGGTGGTCAGATCGGCTTCCTTGATATCGCCATGATTGTGGAGGAAGTGTTGAATCGCTATAGCGCACCCGCGCCCGCCACCATCGACGATGTGCTGGCGGCCGATGCGCAGGCCCGCACATATGCGGGCGACGTAATGGAAAGATTGACGGTTTGATCCAGAATCCCGGCTTCCTGTTGACCGTTCTTGCCTTTGTCGCGGTCATCGGGCCGCTCGTCTTTGTGCATGAGCTTGGCCATTATCTCGTGGGCCGCTGGTGCGGGGTAAAGGCGGAGGCGTTTTCGATCGGCTTCGGGCCGGAGCTGTTCGCCTGGGTGGACAAGCGCGGCACGCGCTGGCGCATCGCCGCGCTGCCGCTGGGCGGCTATGTGAAGTTCAAGGGCGACATGAACGCCGCCAGCATGACTGACCCGGCTTGGCTGCAATTGCCCGCTGCCGAGCGCGCGCAAAGTTTTCCGGCCAAGCCGCTGTGGCAACGCGCGGCGATCGTCGCGGCTGGTCCGGCGATCAATTTCCTGTTCGCAATCCTGATTCTGGCAACCTTCGCCTTCGTCCATGGCGAAAGCCGCACGCCTGCGGTCGCGGGCATGGTCCAGCCGGGCAGCGCAGCGGCGCAGGCGGGCATACAGGCGGGCGACCGCATCGTGTCGCTGGGTGGGCGCGAGATGGCGACGTTCGACGACATCCGCCTCTACGCCCAGATTCGCCCCGGCGAGCCGGTCGCGATCGTGATCGAGCGCGATGGCCAGATGTTCGAGCGGCAGGGCAAGGTCGGCAGCGTTACCGAGGATGACGGCTTTGGTAACACATTTCAGATCGGCCGCCTGGGGCTTGCCCCTGGCGATCCCGTCATAGAACCCGTCAGCCTGTTGCGTGCGCCTGTCGTCGCGGTCGAGCGCACCGGGCAAATCGTGCGCACCATGGTCGAAACGATGGGCCAGATCGTCAGCGGCGGCCGTTCCGTCAAGGAACTGGGCGGGCCGCTCAAGATCGCGCAGGTTTCGGGTCAGGCCGCGACGATGGGGCTGGAAAGCTTCATCTTCTTCGCCGCGCTCATCTCAATTAACTTGGGGTTCATCAACTTGTTGCCAATCCCCATGCTGGATGGCGGGCATCTGCTCTTTTACGGGATCGAAGCGATTCAGCGTCGTCCGGTCAGCGAAAAGGTGCAGGAATGGGCTTATAAGTCGGGCCTCGCCGTGCTGCTGACCATGATGGTGCTGGTGACATTCAACGATTTGTCGTCTTTCGGGCTATGGAAAAGCCTGTCCGGCTTGATCGGCTGAGCCGCTTGGGGCAGGGATGCGCGGTTTGGCGGCGTCTGTTGCGGCGGAAACATTTTTATCCGGGTATTTTTGAGGTGAAGCGGTGACAGCGAAGATGAGCAGCAAGAGGCGGCACCCGGTCGTCGCGGCCCTGTTGGCGACAACGGTGATTGCGGGCCTGCCCGTGATGGCGCAGGCGCAGCAGGCTTCCGCCCCGGCGCCCGCTATTGCCACGACCATCGCCCCGATGGGGACCGTGCGCTCCATCACCGTGTCGGGCCAGCAGCGGCTGGAGCCGGACACGGTCCTGTCCTACACCAAGCTGCGCATTGGCCAGGCCTTCACGCAGGAAAGCCTCGATCAGGCGCTGCGCGACCTGTATGAAACCGAACTGTTCGCCGACGTGCAGATCCGCAACGACAATGGCGCGCTGACGGTCGAGATCAAGGAAAGCCCGGTCATCAACCGCATCGTTCTGGAAGGCAATAAGCGCCTGAAGGAAGACAAGATCCGCCCCGAAATCAAGCTGGCCCCGCGCCAGATCTATACCCGCTCCAAAGTCCGCGCCGACGTTGCCCGCATCATCGAACTCTATCGCCGCCAGGGCCGCTTTGCCGCCAGCGTCGAACCCAAGATGGTGCAGCTCGATCAGAACCGCGTCGATATCGTGTTCGAAATCAGCGAAGGGCCAAAGTCCAAGGTCCGCCAGATCAACATCATCGGCAATGAAAAATTCAAGGACGGCGACCTGCGCAGCCAGATGGTGACCAAGCAGTCGCGCTGGTTCCGCCTGTTTTCGTCCGGCACCAGCTATGATCCCGATCGCCTGGCCTATGACCAACAGAAGCTGCGCCAATATTATCTGACCGAAGGCTATGCCGATTTCCGCGTGATTTCCGCCGTCGCGGAACTGACGCCCGACAAGCAGGACTTCATCATCACCTATGTGGTGGAAGAAGGCGACCGCTACAAATTCGGCGACGTGAAGGTCGAATCGGACATTCGCGACCTGTCGGGCGATGGCCTGACCAAGCTGCTGCCGATGAAGAAGGGCCAGTGGTATAATGCCAAGCAGGTCGAGGACACGGTCGACACGCTGAGCGAGACGGCTGGCCTGTTCGGCTATGCCTTTGCCGACGTGTCGCCCGACTTCAACCGGGACAAGGATACGCTGACGATGGGGATCAATTTCCGCATCGCCAACGCGCCGCGCGTCTATGTCGAGCGGGTGGACATCAACGGCAACACGCTGACGCAGGACAAGGTCGTGCGCCGCGAATTTCGTCTGGCCGAAGGCGACGCCTTCAACAGCTTCCTGGTCAAGCGGTCCAAGGACCGCATCAACTCGCTGGGCTTCTTCCAGGAAAAGCTGGACATCGAGCAGAAGCCCGGTTCCGCGCCCGACCGCATCGTGCTGGAAACCAATGTGCAGGAAAAATCGACTGGCGAATTGTCGCTGTCGGCCGGTTTCTCCTCGCTCGAACGCTTCATCGTGTCGGCGTCGATCACGCAGCGCAACTTCCGGGGCAAGGGCCAGGAACTGCGCACATCGGTCAACTATTCGGCCTATAGCAAGTCGGTCGAAGTCGGGTTCACCGAACCCTATTTCCTCGACAAGAACATCGCACTGGGCGGCGACATCTATCGCCGCGACATGAACAGCTTCCGCTATCTGACCAATAATGATCGCGACACGACCTACGAACAGACGACCACGGGGTTCCAGATTCGTGCGGGCGTGCCGATCACCGAATTCATGTCGCTGGCGCTGCGCTACAGCCTCAATCTGGACGATGTGACACTCGATCAGGACACTTATTATTCGGACACCAACGGCGATGGCACAACGGAGTGCGATCCCTTGCTGGCAGGCCGTTATCTGTGCGACGCGATCGGCAAGCGGACGACATCGTCGCTTGGCTATTCGTTGATCTACGATACGCGCGACAACCGCATTCGTCCGACGCGCGGGCATAATGTCGTCCTGAGTCAGGATTTCGCGGGTCTTGGCGGCGACGTCAAATATGTGCGCACCCGCCTGAACGCGGCCAAATATTTCCCGCTGGGCAGCGGCTTCATCTTCTCGCTGACGGGTGAAGGCGGCTATATCCACAGCCTGGAAGGCGAACGGCGCGATGCGTCGGGCAATCTGGTGGACAAGATCCGCCTGACCGACCGCTTCTTCCTGGGCGAACCGCAATTTCGTGGCTTCGACATTCGCGGGGTCGGCCCGCGCGTGAAGCGTTTCTACCTGACTGCGCAGACCGATGCCAATGGCAACACCACCGGCTATGCCAAGGATACCAGCAACAATAATGTTTCGGACGACGCGCTGGGCGGCAAGATCTACTATCTCGCCCGTGCCGAAATCGAAATTCCGCTGGGTTCGGGTGCGCGCGAAATGGGTCTGCGCCCTTCGATCTTCCTTGACGCCGGCGCTGTCGCGGGCCTGAAGAATCCCGGCACGATCGACTTTGCAGGCTATTGCACGCCCGGCACGGGCGCTGCTGGCACCACGACGCTCAAGGCGACGGGAACCGCATATAATCCGGTCTGCCCCGCCAATTACAGCCTTTCGGGTAACTTCGTGGAAGAATATCTCGGCGACACGCTCAAGCCCCGCCTGTCGGTCGGCTTTGGCGTCAACTGGAACTCGCCCTTCGGCCCGTTCCGCATCGACATTGCCAAGGCTCTGCTCAAGGAGCCGGGCGACGACAACAAGCTCATCACCTTCAACGTAGGGACTCAATTCTGATGAAGACCATTTTCAAGGCTGCGGCGCTCGTTCTTGCGCCCATGACTGCCATTGCCCTGACTGCCGTTCCTGCCGCTGCACAATCGAAGGCGGGCATCGCCGTCGCCGACCTGCAACGCGCCGTTGGCACCAGCGCGGCTTATACCGTCGCCCGCACCCAGATGCAGACGACCTACAAGCCGCAGATCGACGCCTTCAATGCGCGCAAGACTGCAATCGACGGTGAACTCAAGGTCAAGAGCGACGCCATTCAGGCTGCGCTGACGGCGGCAGGCAACAAGCCCACCCCCGCGATCGAAACCCAGTATCAGGCGTTCCAGCAGTCGCAGCAGACCGCGCAGGCCGAATTGCAGCGCATGGGCCAGCCGATCGCGCTCGCCAACGCCTATGTCGAGGAACAGATTTCGGCCAAGCTGGCCGATGCGCTGAAAGCCGCGATGACCAAGGCGAAGGTCGATCTGGTGCTGGCCCCCGACGCCACCGTCTCCTACCAGCCGACCGTCGACATCACCGCTGCGGTCGTGACCGAAATCAACACGCTGGTCCCCAGCGTCAGCATCACCCCGCCTGCTGGCTGGCAGCCCGGTCGCCAGGGTCAGGCCGCTCCGGCCAACCCGGCGCAGGCACCCAAGTCGCGCTGATCCGCCATGACGGGGGAGGTTGAAAATACCGGCGCGCGTGGCCCGATGGATGTCCGTCGGGTCATGGCCGCGCTGCCGCATCGTTACCCGATGCTGCTGATCGACCGTGTAGTGACGCTGGTGCCGAACCAGTCTATCCATGCGATCAAGGCAGTGTCGGTGAACGAACCCTTTTTCCAGGGGCATTTCCCGACCCGGCCGATCATGCCGGGCGTGCTGATCGTCGAAGCGATGGCACAGGCGGCGGGCGTGCTGGCGGTGGAATCGATGAATTTGGCCGATTCGGGCAAACTCGTCTATTTCATGAGCATCGACGGCGCGAAATTCCGTTCGCCCGTGGAGCCGGGCTGCCTGCTCGACCTGCATGTCGAAGTCACCCAGAACCGGGGCGCGATCTGCAAGTTCGCGGGCAAGGCGATGATCGAGGGCAAGCTGGTCGCAGAAGCGCAGTTCGTCGCGATGATCAGCGACCCGCCCAAGGACTGAAAGGCTCATCCGTCGTGCCAGCGTTCGCTGGCATGACGGGAAGGGTTACCCTTGCCATGACGCGCCAAACCCGCTAACGGCGCGCCTTCGCAGTTTTTACCGCATCCACAGCCGGTCGGAACCGGCACTATACGGAGCATGACGCCATGAAGGCCAACACCCACCCCGCCTACCACATGATCAACGTCCAGATGACGGACGGCACGGTCTTCCAGACTCGCTCCACCTGGGGCAAGGAAGGCGACACGATGGCACTCGACATCGACCCCAAATCGCATCCGGCATGGATCGGTGGCCAGCGCCAGATGGACCAGGGCGGCCAGGTCGCGCGCTTCAACAAGCGCTTTGGCGGCCTGTCGCTCAAGAAGTAATCGCGCCTTCATCGGTTCGAACGAAAAGGGCGCCTGCGGGCGCCCTTTTTTGTTCGTTGGACGGGTGGTGATCAGCCTGTCGGCTTTTGCTCATATTGCTGCAAAAGCGGACGCCCCCTTTCCGTCATGCCAGCGAAGGCTGGCATCTCAGGCGGAGACACCCAACGATAGGGCATGGCGCGCGGTGGCTACACTTGCATCATGGCCAATAAGGCAAGGGGCATCCGTTCTCAGACGGAGAAGCGAAAAGGTGGAACGTTCTAAAATCCTATTCAGCGGCCAATCCCCACTTCCCGATCGCGCCAAATCTGTCACCCGGTCGCCACAGCCGGGAAGAAAAACATCCTATTACTGCCGCCGTGCATGATTTTTCTGTCTTATTTCCGTCGGGTCACACCATCCTGCGTCAGTCTTTGAAACGTTAGATAACGCGCGTTCGCGCCCATGCGTGCGCGCGCCCGCGCGCCCGCCATAGTGTGAACTTCGGGAGAAATGCGCGGTTTTTCGCCTGCGAATCGATTAGGGGCGCGGCAGGTCTATCTCGCCCGATCCGCGTCCAGAAATGCGGCGACATCATTCAGCACGACATCCTTCGACAGAAACGTCTGGCCGATGCCGCGCGCCAGCAGGAAGGGCAGGGTGCCTGCCGCCATCTTCTTGTCATGCATCATATGGCCGACCAGCGCTGCGCCGTCGGCGCGAACATGCGCGGTTTCCAGATCATGGGGCAATCCGACCGCGCGCAGATGCGCCGTCACCCGGTCCGCGTCCACCTGTGGGCAAAGGCCCAGCCGCGCCGAATAGCGGAACGCCAACGCCATCCCCGCCGCAACGCCTTCGCCATGCAGCAGCCGGTCGCAAAAGCCAGTGTCCGCCTCCAGCGCATGGCCAAATGTGTGGCCAAGGTTGAGCAGCGCGCGGCGGCCCGACGTCTCCCGCTCGTCATCGGCGACGATCGCGGCCTTGGCACGGACGCTGCGTTCTATGGCGATGGTGCGGGCATCCGGGTCGCCTGCCAACAGCGCAGCGGCATTGGCTTCGCACCAGCCAAAGAAATCGGGATCGTCGATCAGGCCATATTTGACGACTTCGGCATAGCCAGCCCGCGTTTCACGCAGCGGCAGACTGTCGAGAGTCGATGGGTCGATCAGCACGAGCGATGGCTGGTAGAAGCTGCCGACCAGATTCTTGCCTGCCGCCGTGTTGATCGCCGTCTTGCCGCCGACCGACGAATCGACCTGCGCCAGCAAGGTGGTCGGCACCTGAATGAAATGGCAGCCACGCTTGAGGACGGAGGCGGCAAAGCCGACCAGATCGCCGATCACACCGCCACCCAGCGCGACGATATGGTCCCCCCGCTCGATTTCTTGGCGGAGCAGCGCGTCGAGCAGATGTTCCAGATGCCGCCAGCTTTTGGTCTGTTCGCCCGGCGGCAGGATGATCGGTTCCAATGTGATGCCCGCCGCGCGCAGGCTGGCGTCCAGGCGCGGCAATTGCGCGACCGCGACATGAGCGTCGGTGACGACTACCAGCCGCCCCTTACGCGCATAAGGGGCCAGCGTTTCGCCTGCACGGTCGATCGCGCCCTGTTCGATGCGAATGTCGTAACTGCGCGCGTCCAGCGCGACGCGGACTATGGCCATGCCGTCAATTGCTCCATGATGCGTTCGACCGTGACTTCATGCGGCGCAGCGATGCTCTGCACATGAATGGGGGCAAGGGCGTAGACAGGATTGCGCACGGCGGCCAGGTCAGCCAGCACGGCGCGCGGATCGCGCCCCTTCAACAGCGGGCGTCCCTCGCGGCGCGATACGCGGTCCACCAATATGTCGATGTCGGCGTCCAGCCAGATTGCCGTTGCAAGATCCAGTATCAGCGCACGCGTCTCATCCTGCATGAACGCGCCGCCGCCCGTGGCGATTACCTTGGGCGCACCGTCCATCAACCGGGCAATGACACGCCGTTCGCCGTCGCGGAAATGCGCTTCGCCATAGCGCGCGAAAATCTCCGTCACGCTCATGCCTGCGGCCTTCTCGATCTCCTCGTCTGCATCGACGAAATGGAGGCCTAGACGCGCAGCGAGCCGCCGCCCCACGGTCGATTTGCCCACGCCCATCATGCCGACAAGGACAAGGGGACCGCGCCCGGCCGACGCTTCGGGGAATTTGCTGTTTCGCTGCATGGCGACCGGGGCTATACAGCGACCCGCAGGAGAGGCAAATTGCATCTTTCCCGTCTCGCAGCCCAGCCGCAGAAGGTTTCATGAAGAATAATCGCAATTTCAGCAGTTTTGACGGTGGCACGCGCCGCCGGGGGACGCGCCTGCCCATCATTCCTATCGCTTTGGTGGTGTTGCTCGTCCTGCTCCTCGTCTTTCTCTGGTCGCGCGGTGGCGAACAGCCGCAGCAGCGCGTCGAAAAAATCATCCCCGCCGAGCAGCTGGGGAAATAAGGGATCATGCGATTGCGGGGGAATGTGCGCTGGACGCTAGGCAGCTTCGCGCTGGCGCTGGCGTTGCCGGTCGTGGCGCAACAGGCGCCCGAATCGCTGTTGCCGCCCGGTTTCGGCGATGCACCCGAAGCGCCGCCGCCCGCAACCACGCGCGCCACGCCCGGCGCGCCGGCCATGCCGACTGCCCCCGCGCTCAATCCGGCGACCCCGCCTGACCTCGCCCTGTTGCCAGAGGTTGCCGACAATGCGGTGACGGAAGAACTGACGCCCGAAGAACTGGCGGCGCAAAAGGCGAAATATGACCTGCCCAAAACCGCGCGCCGCTCGCTCGACCGCATCGGACCACTGACGCCCGCGACGCGGGGCATGGAACCCAATGCCTATGGCGCACAATCGGGCAAGTTCCTGGCCGCGTTGATGCGCGAAACCCACGCGCCGATCGTGTCGCGCTGGGCCTCCATCCTGCTGCGGCGGACCTTGTTGTCGGCGGTCGATACGCCGCGCGACATTGATGGGGCGGACTGGACGGCGGAACGCGCCTGGCTGTTGCTGCGGATGGGGGAAGCGGACAATGCGCGCCTGATGGTGCAGAGCGTCGATCCCGATCGCTATACCCCGCGCCTCTACGCCATCGCGATGCAGGCATATCTGGCCGCTGCCGATCCGGCCGGGCTGTGTCCACTGTCCGAAGGGGCGTTGCGGTTCAGCAAGGAACCGGGTTGGGACATGACGCGCGCCATCTGCCCGGCCTTGTCGGGGGATCAGGGGACGGCCAGCGGCGCACTCAATCAGGCGCAGCGGCGCGGCGTGGTGCGTGGCATCGACTATCGGCTGGCCGAAAAGGTGGTCGGCACCGGCTTTAACGCCCGTCGTTCGGTCAAGATCGAATGGGACGGGGTGGACCGGCTGACCGCCTGGCGCTTCGGCCTCGCTACCGCGCTCAATGTCGAGATACCCGCTACGCTCTATGGCACGGTCGGCGCGCATGTGCGGGCGTGGGAAGCACGCGCGCCCGCGTTGGCGGCGGTGCGCCGCCGGGAAGGCGTGGAGACAGCCGCGCGACTGGGCGTGTTTTCCAGCGCGGCGCTGGTGGGCTATTATGGCCAACTGGCCAGCGACGGCGACGCACCAGCCGAAGTGGCGGACTGGATCGAGGCGTTGCGTACCGCCAATGCCGGATCGACCGTGGGTGCGCGCATCGGCGCAATGCAGACGGTATGGAAAGACAAGACGAAGCCCGATTATGTCGGCCTGATCGCGACGGCGCGTGCCGCCGCTGCCCTGCCGGTGGCGCAGGCGGATGCGCGTGACGCGGCCAATCTGGTCGCGGCCATGCTGGCGGCGGGCTATGATCGCAATGCAGCGCGCTGGGCGCGCGCCTTCGGGCAACTGGACGGTGATGGCGCAGCGCAATTTTGGGGGCTGCTGGCGGTCGGTGCGCCCAGTCCGGTAGTGGATATCAACGAAAGCCGCGTGAGCGCTTTCATCGACGAGGCTGGCCCGGAGCGCGGGCGGATGCTGATAGCGGCGCTGGCCGGTCTGGCGCGTCTCCCGTCCGATGAGGCTGCAACGCTGGCGCAGGATAATGGCATGGTGCTGGCCGCCAACAGCCAGTGGGCGCGCGCGATCGGCGCAGCCGCGCAGCGGGGCGAAAAGGCCACGGTCGCGCTGCTGGCTGCGGTCGGGATGCAGGGTGCGGACTGGACGCACTTGCCGCCCGCCCATCTCTACCATGTCGTGGCTGCCCTCCACCGTGTGGGGTTGGACCCCGAAGCGCGGATGATCGCGGCGGAGGCGATCAGCCGGATCTGATGGTGAGTGACGATGCTGCCCTCATCGACCGCTTTCTGGAAATGATGGCAGCGGAACGGGGCGCGGCGCGCAACACGTTGCTGGCCTATCGCGCTGATCTGAACGGCGCGGGCGCGCTGCTGGGGGGGCTTTCGACGGCGACCAGGGCGCAGTTGGGCGAGTTGGCGAGCGCATGGGCCGGTCTTGCCGCGACATCGGTGGCGCGCAAGGCTTCGGCGGTGCGGGCATTCTACGCCTTTCTGGAGGAGGAGGGGCTGCGGGCTGACAATCCTTCGGCGGCGTTACCCCGCCCGGTGACGCAGCGCTCGCTCCCCAAGATACTCTCAACCGCCGAAGTCGATTCGCTCTTTGCGTTGATTGCCGGGCGGCTGGATGTCGCCCATCCCGCACGGCTGGATCTGCGGCTCTCTGCGTTGATCGAATTGCTCTACGGGTCGGGCCTGCGCGCGAGCGAGTTGGTATCGCTGCCACGCCGGGCGCTGGCGAGTGATCGACCGTTCCTGATATTGAAGGGCAAGGGCGGGCGGGATCGGCTGGTGCCGATTTCCGATCGCGCGCGCGCGGCCGTGGCCGCTTGGCTGGCGCATGTGCCGGGGGATAGTGCCTGGTTGTTCCCTTCGGGCAAAAGCTATCTCAGCAGAATCCGCCTCTATCAACTGGTCAAGGCGCTGGCGGCGGCCGCGGGTATCGCCCCCGAACGGGTCAGCCCGCATGTGCTGCGCCACGCCTTTGCCACCCATTTGCTGGAAGGGGGAGCGGATTTGCGCGCGCTTCAATCCATGCTGGGCCATGCCGACATCGGCACGACGCAAATCTACACCCATGTCGACAGCCGCCGGCTGGTCGAACTGGTCAACAAACGCCACCCGCTGGCCACCACGTCAGCGTCCCATACGCATCGTTCCGTTGACGACGCGCCGTCAGCACCCTAACGCCTTGCGCCATGGTAAGCTTTCTGGAATTTGAAAAGCCCGTCGCGGAACTGGAAGCGCGGATCGTCGAACTGCGCGCCACCGCCAGCGTGGGTGATATCAACATCGACGGCGAGATCGCGACGCTGGAACAGCGCGCGGCAAAGATGCTGTCGGACACATATGCCAAGCTGACGCCTTGGCAGAAAACGCAGGTCGCCCGCCATGCGGAACGGCCGCATTTCAAGGATTATGTCGCCGGACTGTTCGACAATTTCATGCCGTTGGCAGGCGATCGCGCCTTTGCTGACGATCAGGCGATATTGGGCGGATTTGCGACGCTGGGCGAACGGCGCGTCATGGTGATCGGCCATGAAAAGGGCGACGATACGGCCAGCCGCGTGCGTCACAATTTCGGCATGGCCAAGCCGGAGGGCTATCGCAAGGCAATCCGCCTGATGGAACTGGCGGACCGTTTCGGCCTGCCGGTCGTGACTTTGGTGGATACGTCAGGCGCATTTCCGGGCGTCCAGGCCGAAGAACGCGGCCAGGCCGAAGCCATCGCCCGATCGACCGAAGCCTGTCTCGCGCTGGGCGTGCCGATGATTGCGGCAGTCGTGGGTGAAGGCGGGTCTGGCGGCGCGATCGCGCTGGCGGCGGCGAACCGCGTGCTGATGTTCGAACATGCCATTTATTCGGTGATCTCGCCCGAAGGGTGCGCGTCGATCCTGTGGCGCACGGCCGACAAGGCCAGCGACGCGGCAACCGCGATGCAGGTGACGGCGCAGCATTTGAAGGCGCTGGGCGTAATCGATCGGATCGTGCCGGAGCCGGTTGGCGGTGCGCATCGTGACCCGGTACAGGCAATTGCCAATCTGGGCGCTGCGATCGGCGCGGAACTGGATTCGCTCGACAGTCTTGACGCATCTGCTTTGCGCACGGACCGGGCCGATAAATTTCTCGCCATCGGTGCCTGACAGGTCGCATTTGCGGGAACAGGCTGCCATGCTCATCGTTGCGTCAGGGTAATGGTGAGGGTGGAGAGAGATGAACTGGAAGATTTCGCTGGCGTGCAGCGGTGCGGCTTTGGCTGCGATTGCGACGGTGCCTGTCGTCATTGGGCAGCAGCGCGCTGTCCGTACCGTGTCGTCGATCAGTGCGCAGGATAAAGCGAGCGGGGCCAAGCAGCATCCTGAATTATTGAAGGAATTTGGCGGTGCTTATGCAGGGCCGCAGGCACGCTATGTCGAAGGGGTAGGGCGGCGCATCGCCGTCCAGTCCGGCCTGTCCAATGCGCAGGGTGACTTCACCGTCACGTTGCTCAATTCCCCCGTCAATAACGCCTTCGCCATTCCCGGCGGCTATGTCTATGTCACGCGCCAGTTGATGGCATTGATGAATGATGAAGCCGAACTCGCCGGTGTTTTGGGCCATGAAGTCGGCCATGTCGCGGCTTTGCATGGCCAGCGGCGACAGCAGGCGGCGCAACGCAATGCCATTGGCGGCGCGTTGCTTCAGGCGCTGAGCGGCGCTTTGCTGGGCGATTCGGGGCTGGCGGGGCTGGTGCAGAAAGGCATCGGCACGGGCAGCCAGTTGCTGACGCTCAAATTTTCCCGCACGCAGGAATATGAAGCCGACGATCTGGGCATCCGCTATCTGGCATCGGGCGGCTATGATCCGCGTGCGTTGAGCGGGATGCTGGCATCGCTCGCGGCCCAGAGCAATCTGGACGCGCAGGTGGCGGGCAGCGCCCGGTCGATGCCCGAATGGGCCAGCACGCACCCCGATCCTGCATCACGGGTTGGCCGTGCGGCAAAGGGCGCGGCGAGCAGCGGATCGAAAAGCACCGTGCGCAACCGTGACGCTTTCCTCACGGCCGTTAATGGCGTTCTCTATGGCGATGATCCAAAGCAGGGCATTGTCGAAGGCAGCCGTTTCCGCCATCCTGACCTGCGCCTGGCGTTCACTGCACCCAGCGGGTTCGGCATGGAAAATGGCGCAGATGCAGTGTCCGTTACGGGATCGGGCGGGCAGGCGCAATTTGGCGTGGCGCCCTATTCAGGCAATCTCGCTGCCTATATCGATAATGTCTTTGCCAAACTGGGTGGCGCCAGCGGATCAGTGCCAGCAGGTGAAGTCAGTCGCACGACGGTCAATGGCTTGCCAGCGGCATGGCGCACGGTGCGCGCCAACAGCCAGTCGGGGCCAGTCGATGCGACTGTGTTTGCCTATGATTTCGGCGGCGGGAAAGCCTATCATTTCCTGCTGCTGACTGCTGCGGGGCAGGGAGTCGGTCCCTTTGCTCCTATGGTGCAATCGGTTCAGCGCCTGTCCGCGCAAGACGCAGCGGCGATCAAGCCGCGCCGCGTGGCCGTGGTCGCGGTCAAGGCTGGCGATACCGTCCAGTCGCTGGCGAAGCGCATGGCTTATGACAATCTGCAACTCCAACGCTTCCTGACGATTAACGCTTTGGCCGCCAATGCCAGCCTTAAACCAGGGCAAAAGGTGAAGATCGTTACCTGGTAATACGCGATAAACGAAAAGGGGCGGCGGACATGATGTCCACCGCCCCCTTCATTCGACAATCGTCTGGGCTTACTTGAGGTTGCCCGAAACGTTGTTGAAGGTGCTGCCGAGCTTCGTGCCCAGGCTGGTCATGGCGCCGATGGCGGCAACGGCGATCAAAGCAGCGATCAGGCCGTATTCGATGGCGGTCGCGCCCTTTTCGTTCTTCAGCATCTTACGGATGAACTGCATGTTGTGTCTCCTTGACTTGAAACTATGTTTAACTACCCGGCCGCCCCCGCGTTCGATTAGGTGGTCAGCGAGAATTGGATTAGACGAGGTCGGTTGAGAAACTCTTAATGCCAGCAACCAACCTGTCAGATATTGATGGTTAATGCGCCGTTACTTCATTGGCGACGTTACCCCACATGCCAGTGGTCTTATCAGCCACGTTGGTCAGCGCCGTGATCATGGCCAGAACGACCATGGCAAGGATGAGGCCATATTCGACAGCCGTCGCGCCTCGTTCGCATCGCGTAAGCCCCAGGCGGGTAAAAAAGTCGATAAGCCCGCGCATCGGATCCCCAGTTCGCTACAGACAGTCCCCGACCGACATGTAAAAGAGCCACGGTTAACAAAGCCCTTTCATAGGACGGATATGGTGTCTTTTTCTCCCCTGCTGGTCGTCGCGGCCGCTTTGATCGACGCTGACGGCCGCGTTCTGTTGCAGCAGCGCCCGCCGGGAAGGGCGATGGCGGACCTGTGGGAATTCCCCGGTGGCAAGGTAGAGCCGGGCGAAACCCCCGAAGCGGCGCTGATCCGCGAACTGGAAGAGGAGTTGGGCATCGCAACCCATGCCAGTTGTCTGGCACCTGCGGCCTTTGCCAGCGAACCGCTGGGCGACCGGCATCTGCTGCTACTGCTTTATGTCTGCCGCAAATGGCAGGGGGTGCCGGAAGCGCGCCATGCAACGGCGCTTAAATGGGCGCGGCCTGCGCAGATGTATGCGCTCGACATGCCGCCTGCGGACTTGCCGCTGATCGGAATATTGGAAGCATTATTGTAGGAGAGAGGCGGGCCATTTTGGCGGCCCGCCTGCACCAGGCTCAGCTTTCGGCTGGCTTGCTCTGCAACTGGATATAATTCTGGATGCCCATGCGCTCGATCATTTCGAACTGGGTTTCCAGCGTATCGACATGTTCCTCCTCGCTTTCGAGGATATATTGGAACAGGTCGCGGCTGACATAGTCGCGGATCGATTCGCAGTAGGCGATGGCGTCGCGCAGGACGGGCAGGGCTTCATATTCCAGCTCAAGGTCGGACTTGAGGATTTCCTCTACCGTCTCGCCGATCTTGAGGCGGCCGAGCAGCTGGAAATTGGGCAGGCCGTCGAGGAACAGGATGCGTTCCGCGACCTTGTCGGCATGTTTCATCTCGTCGATCGATTCGGAATATTCGAACTTGGCGAGCTTTTCGATGCCCCAGTGATTGAGCATCCGATAATGCAGGAAATATTGATTGATCGCGGTCAGCTCATTCCTGAGCACCTCGTTCAGATAGTCGATGACCTTCGGGTCGCCCTTCATGGCTTATGCTCCGGCTGATAGAATAGACTGCCGGACTATAGAGCGACTGCGCGCTGCTGTTAAGCGTAAAACCCTTGGAATTCCGCCATTTTTTAGGCCGCTATTGCGTCAAGTTCGCGCTGGGACGGTGCGGATGACTTGCAATGTAATCAGGCGGAAGCGCGTTCGGCGGCAATGATGGTGCGGGCAAAGGGGACGCACTGACCACATTTGGGTCGACGGCCAAAGCGGGCATAGGCACTGCACGGCGTATCGGCGCCGTCGCGCACGGCTTCCTTCAAGTCTTTTTCACGAATGGCATTGCAGACACACACGACCATCGAAGCGCTCTCCTGTATGATGGAGAGATAGCGCGTATGATAATGGGTCGCAATAGTAATCAGCTGCTTTTGCGAATCTTTTGCGGTTTGCCCTGGTACAGGCTCCGCCAGACCCATTCCGCCGGACCCATCGCGAAACGATTCGTCCAGAGCGGCGACCAGAGCAGCATCATGGCCCAGGCCGGCAGCACGAACAGCGGCAGCAAGGCCGGGCGGACATGGGCGAACAGGCCCAATCCCCAGCCATAGAAGATCGTCGTCATGATCAGGCTGGTAGCCAGATAATTGCTGAGCGTCAGTCGTCCGACCGCCCCGATTCGCGCCATCAGCCTGTGGTCGCGATGGCGCACGATTAGCCACAGGATCAGCGCGGCCCAGCCGACCGCCAGCGGTATGCGGAAGGGGAAGGACCAGGCGAGCGCAGTGCCGAAGGCGGGCAGCGGCGCAAAGTCGCTGGCGATGACCCAGCCCGCCAGCGCCGCCATGGGCAGCAGGCCGATCAGGAAGCAATGGCGGGCGGTGCGCCAATATTGGTCTGCGGGCCATTTGCCGGTCAGGAAGCCAAGTTTCAACATCGCCATGCCCAGCAGCATGAAGCCTAATGTATCGAAGCCGGTGAATAGGAAACCCCACAGCCATTCGCCGGGGAAATGCCCCAGCTTATGTTGCAGGATCATGCCGAAGCCGCTGCGGTAGGTCGCGATTTCCGCGCGGATGGCGGGGCTGGCCGGATCGGTCATGGAGGTCATGAAGGTTGTGAAGCCCTCACGCGTCGCAGCGCTGGCACCGGGCGCGGTGGCGGCATGGCTCCAGGCGTAGACGGTAGAGATGAAACCGGTGGCGAGCAGGAAATGGAGCAGGAACAGCAGGAAGGCAGTCTTGATCAAGGCCATCGGTTCCTGCCGGACGAAGGCGAGGGCAAAGAGGCTGAGGACTGCGTAGATCATCAATATGTCGCCCCACCACAGCAGCAGATAATGGGCGATGCCAATGGCGAACAGCCAGCCTGCGCGGACCATCTGCGCCCGTTTGCCATCGCGTCCGGCCATTTCCTCCCGGTCGATCAGCAGCAGCATCGATGCACCAAACAGCATGGCGAACAAAGCGCGCATCTTGCCATCGAACAGCAACAGGCTGCTGAGCCAGAAGGCGATGTCGCCCGGTGCCAGCGTTCCCGATGCGGCGGGGTTGAAATAGGCCGACTGGGGCAGGGCGAAGGCCGTGATGTTCATCCACAAGATACCCATCACCGCGCATCCGCGCAGCACGTCCATGGCGGGGATGCGGGGGGCGGTCATGGGCGAGTGGTCCTTATGATGTCGATACTGGCCAAGCGGCTGCTGCTCTGCCAAGGGCGGTAGCCATGAACGGCCCCCGCAAGCAACGGATAAGCGATGCGTTCGGCGCAGCGGCCGCGCATTATGACGATCATGCCGGGCCGCAACGCTTTGCCGCCGGGCTGGTCGCGGATCTGGCGCAGCGGCAGCGACCCGATGGCGTGGCGCGCATCCTGGAGATTGGTTGTGGCACAGGATTGCTGACGCGGGACGTTCAGGCGCGCTGGCCCGGCGCGGGAATGGTGGTGACGGACCTGTCGCCGGGGATGTTGGAGAAGGCGGCGTCGGGCGGGCTGGTCGGCGCGACCTTCCTGACCATGGATGGTGAAGCGCCGCTGTTTGAAGGGCCTTTGTTTGACCTGATCTTGTCCAGCCTGGCATTCCAGTGGTTCGACGATCTGGCGGGCGCAATTGCGCGGTTGGCGGGGCTGTTGCGGCCGGGCGGCAGCCTGATTTTCTCCACTATGGGGCAGGGCAGCTTTGCGCGCTGGCGCGCGGCGCATGGCGCGTGTGGGCTGGTCGCGGGGGTGCCGGATTATCCTGCGCTGGACGATGTGCGGGCGATGCTGGCGGGCTATGACGACGCCTTTGTGTTCGATGAGGATTGCCCGCTGGCCTGTGGCGGCGCGCGCGGGTTGATCGCGCATCTACGCGGCATTGGCGCTGTGGTGCCGGATGCCGGGCGAGCGCCGTTGCCGCCGGGGGCGTTGCGCCGGGTGATGGCGGCGTTCGACGCGGACGGCGGCGAGGATGGCTATCAGCTGTTGTTCGGGCGCGTCACGCGGGCGGAACTTCGCTAACTTCGTCCATAATGACCATGGCAGGTTTTGCCGATGGACGAGTCAGAAAGCACCAGCCCAAAAATAGCAGCGGGCCGTCAAGTAGGACAGCCCCCGCGCTTCTGCGCGCGGGGGCTAAGTGGATTTTAGAGCGCGCTGTCCATCAGCTTGGGGAAGAAGCCTTCATGGGCGGCGCGCAGGTCGGCGAGGGGGATGCCTGCTACATCCGAACCGCCGGTCGTGCCGATGCGGACAGCGCCCGGAACATCGGCGTCATGCCGGGTGGTGACGACATAGCGGCCCTGATCTTCGCCAAAGGCAGAGGCGGTGGTCAGCGCGATGTCGAGTGTCGCGCCGATCTTTCCTGCCAGCGCCATTTCCGCAATCGTAACGATCAGGCCTCCGTCCGAAATGTCATGCACGGCATTGACGGTGCCAGCCGCGACCAGCGCACGGACCATGTCGGCGTTGGCACGTTCAGCGGTCAGATCGATCCTGGGCGCTTCGCCTGCTTCACGACCGGCGATTTCACGCAGCCAGATCGACTGGCCAAGATGGTTGCCTTCGCCGCCGATCAGCCAGATGGCGTCGCCTTCCGCCTTAAACGCGACCGTCGCCATCACATCCACGTCCGCCAGCAGGCCGATGCCGCCGATCGCGGGCGTCGGTAGGATCGCGCTGCCGCCGCCGGTCGCCTTGCTCTCATTGTAAAGTGACACGTTCCCGCTCACGATCGGGAAGTCGAGTGCGCGGCAGGCGTCGCCCATGCCGTCGAGGCAGCCGGTCAGCTGGGCCATGATTTCGGGGCGCTGGGGGTTGGCGAAGTTGAGGCAGTTGGTCACGGCCAAGGGAGTCGCGCCGACGGCGGACAGGTTGCGGTAACATTCGGCGATCGCCTGCTTGCCGCCTTCATAGGGGTCGGCATAGCAATAGCGCGGGGTGCAATCGGTGCTGATCGCGATGCCCTTGTTCGATCCGTGGACGCGCACGACTGCCGCGTCGCCGCCGGGGCGCTGGACAGTGTCGGCACCGACCATATGGTCATATTGTTCCCAGATCCAGCGGCGGCTGGCAATGTCGGGGCTGCCCATCAGGGTGATGAGGTCCGCGCCAATGTCCGTCGATTCCGGCACGTCGCCTAGCGGCTTGACGCCCGACCATGCCTTGTAATCGGCCATCGGCATCGCCGGGCGATCATAGAGCGGCGCGTCGTCGGCCAGCGGGGCGAGCGGAATGTCGCACACGGTTTCGCCATGGTGGACGAGGACCATGCGGCCAGTGTCGGTGACTTCGCCGATGATCGCGAAATCCAGTTCCCATTTGTGGAAAATGGCTTCGGCAAAGGCTTCACGGCCCGGTTTCAACACCATCAACATGCGCTCCTGCGATTCGGAGAGCATCATTTCATAGGCGGTCATGCCGGTTTCGCGCTGCGGCACCATGTCCATGTTGAGCAGGAGGCCAACGCCGCCCTTCGACGCCATTTCGACGCTGGAGGAAGTGAGGCCCGCTGCGCCCATATCCTGAATAGCGACGATCGCGTCGGACGCCATGAGTTCGAGGCAGGCTTCGATCAGCAGCTTTTCGGTGAAGGGGTCGCCGACCTGCACGGTCGGGCGCTTGGCGTCGGCGTCGTCGCCGAAATCGGCGCTGGCCATGGTCGCGCCATGGATGCCATCACGGCCCGTCTTGGACCCGACATAGACGATGGCGTTGCCGATGCCCGACGCGGCGCTGTAGAAAATCTTGTCGGTGTCGGCGATGCCCACGGTCATCGCGTTGACCAGGATATTGCCGTCATAGGCCGGGTGAAAATTCACCTCGCCGCCCACGGTGGGAACGCCGACGCAATTGCCATAGCCGCCGATGCCGCGCACTACGCCGCTGATCAGGTGGCGCATCTTGGGATGGTCGGGCCGCCCGAAACGCAGCGCGTTCATGTTGGCGATGGGGCGCGCGCCCATGGTGAACACGTCGCGCAATATGCCGCCAACGCCCGTCGCTGCGCCCTGATAGGGTTCGATATAGCTGGGGTGGTTGTGGCTCTCCATCTTGAAGATCGCCGCCTGCCCATCACCAATGTCGACCACGCCGGCATTTTCGCCGGGGCCGCAAATGACCTGCGGGCCAGTGGTCGGCAGTTTCATCAGATGGATCTTGGAGGATTTATAGGAGCAATGTTCCGACCACATGACCGAAAATATGCCCAGTTCGGTCAGGTTGGGTTCCCGCCCGATGGCGTTCAATACGCGGTCATATTCTTCCGGGCTGAGGCCATGTTCGGCGACGATTTCCGGGGTGATCTGGGGAGCGGTGCTGGACATGTGCGCGCCTTTAGCGGGACGGGCGCGGGTGCGCAATGGTGGGCGCGCGCGCATCGGTGGTGATGCGGCGATCGGGTGGTGGACGGTCTTGATCGTTACGTCCGCGATCGAACACGCCCCCGCAGACTGACCTTCTGCCACTTCTCTGCGCTCTCAGCGCCTCTGCGCGATTGAATTTTTTCGCGCAGAGGCGCTGAGAGCGCAGAGAAGTGAGAAAAGATCGGCTGTCTCTGGATGGCGAGAATGGGTGGGGAGCGGACTTTTCGAACACCGTCATGCTGAACTTGTTTCAGCATCCATCAAGCCTCACGAAGCCCTGCCCAATCTGGAGAAATGGACCCTGAAACAAGTTCAGGGTGACAGAGAAGATTAGGTCCGACTTTGTGAAGGGTTTCGGGCGCTTGCGTACGAAAGCCTCCAGTGCAGGAACCCGCGGGCCCCATGTGCTGGTCTATGGGTAAAAAGGCTTTGGGATGGTGCTGGCGGGTAAGCGCTGCCGATCCAGAAGTGCCGCTGCTGGTCCGATCAACGTGATTTCGTGCGGCGTCAGATTGCTAGGTGCGTTTGTTTTGCTGGCCGGTGTGCCCTGGGCCCGGCGTAATTCTATGATGGGCATGCACTGGGTCATCGGCCAGGACACCATGGGCGTGACCGTCATGCAAGGCGAGCCATGCCGGATCATGGCGCATGTCTCCGGGCGGGCGGCGCTGGCTGCGGCGGAGCGCGCGGTTGGTACCAGCGGACGAGGGTTTCGACGATAGTCATATGCCCGCCGCAACATGGGCATGGCGGTCGATGATCGGGCAGCTTGTCGGGCTCGGGTTCCTCGATCGGCGCAGCAACGCCCAGCAGCCTGCGGGCGAGCGCCATGGCCTCCTTGTGCGTCGAACTGGCGAGCAGACCGTAATGCCGGATACGGTGGAAGCCACGCGGCAGGACATGGATCAGGAAGCGGCGGATGAACTCGTCGGTCGCCAGCGTCATGACCTGCTGGCGTTCGGCCCCGTCGCGGCGATAGTCCTTATAGCGGAAGGTCACGCCGGTCTCGTCGAAGCCGATGAGGCGCCGGTTCGAGATGGCGACACGGTGGGTATAGCGCGAGAGATAGGCCAGCACCGCCTGCGGCCCTGCAAATGGCGGTTTGGCATAGACCACCCAGCGCTTCTTACGGATGGGCGACAGATATCGCAGTAAGGCCTTACGCGAGGCCAGGCCCGCCAAGGCGTTGAAGAAGGCCAGCTTCCCAGCGTCGAACAACGCCAGCAGGCGTGTGAGGAACAGTCGGCGGAACAACGCGCCCAGCACGCGCACCGGCAGTAGGAAGGCTGGACGTGACGAGATCCAACGCTTGCCGTCCAGCGTGATACCGCCGCCGGGTACGATCATGTGCACATGCGGGTGGTGAGTCAGTGCCGATCCCCAGGTGTGCAGGACGGCGGTGATGCCGACCCGCGCGCCGAGGTGTTTGGGATCGGCGCCGATGGTCAGCATCGTGTCCGCAGCTGCGCGGAACAGCAGGTCATAGACCACCGCCTTGTTCTGCCAGGCGATGTCAGCGATCTCGGCGGGCACGGTGAACACGACGTGGAAGTAGCCGACCGGCAACAGATCAGCCTCGCGCGCGGCCAGCCAGGTGCGCGCTGCGGCGCCCTGACATTTGGGGCAATGCCGGTTGCGGCAGGAGTTATAGGCGATCCGCCAATGCCCGCAGTCGTCGCAGGCCTCGACGTGGCCGCCCAGCGCGGCGGTGCGGCAGTTCTCGATCGCCGTCATGACCTTGAGCTGGCCGAGACTGAGATGCCCGGCATGGGCTGCGCGATACGCTGGCCCGGCGCTACGGAAGATGTCGGCGACCTCGAGTGAGGTGCGCACCGGTTCAACCGGGAGGACCCCTGCCTTCCATCACGGCAACGATCTGGTCGAGCGGACTGGCCACCGCCCGCATGGTCTTGCTCGAAACCTGAGTATAGATGCCGGTGGTGTTGATGTTCACGTGTCCCAGCAGGACCTGGATGACGCGGATATCGACACCCTGCTCGAGCAGGTGAGTGGCGAACGAATGCCGCAATGTGTGCGGGCTTACCCGCTTGTAGATCTCGGCGCGCTCAGCTGCTTCCTGCACGACGCGATGCAACTGGCGCGCTGAGACCGGATCCGTGCCGTTGCGGCCAGGGAACAGCCAGCCATGCGGCAACATCACTCCGCGCCGCTTGCCTTCGCGCCACCATTGGCGAAGCAAATCGAGCAGGTGCGGTGAGAGCATGGCGTTGCGATCCTTGCGTCCTTTGCCCTGCTCGACACGGATGATCATGCGCTCGCTGTCGATGTCATCGACCTTGAGGTGGGCAACCTCCGAGACGCGCAGGCCCGCGCCATAGGCAACGCTGAGGGCTGCTTTGTATTTGATGCCTGGCGCAGCCTCGAGCAGCCGCGCTGTCTCCTCAACGCTCAAAACCACCCGCAATTTGGGTGTGAAGCGAACGACGACAAGCCCCAGCGCCATCTCCGGTCGCTTGAGAGTTATACTGAACAGGAAGCGCAGTGCCGATACGGCTCCATTGATTGTTGCCGGACCAACGGCGCGTTCATGCTGATCAATCTGAAAGCGCCGGAGGTCTTCGATCGTGGCCGTATCGGGAGGGCGACCGAGAAACGCGGCAAATGATCGGACGTGCCGGATATAGTCCTTCTGCGTGTGCTCCCCAAATCCACGCATCGTCATGTCCTGCAACATACGCTCGCGCAGTGAATTGTTCGGGGTCGGGGAAGTGATGGCATCCATGGTGAGTTCCTTTCCGTTGAAGGAACTCCACGGTCGCGAGGCGACATCGCCGCTCGCAAAGCCTGAACAATACTACGCTACGTCACCCCAAGCGACCCTCCCGCGGAGCGGGTTCGTGCAATGTTCGAAACCCGTCACTGCCTTAAAAGAAAAAGGCCGGACCGTTAGGGGCGGTCCGGCCTGGAAATGAAAGGAAAAGGTCGGCGGTTCAGCCGTGGCAGGACTGGCCGCTCTTGCCCGGAACGGTGATCGTCACCGTGTCGCCCGCGCCAGACACTTCGTAGCCGCCTTCGGCGGTGAAGGGCTTGCCCGCTTCGGCAGCCTTCAGCGCGGTGGGGGTGCCGGTCTTTTCGGTGCGCAGCAGGGCGGTCTTGTCGTCGCTCATGAAGTCGACGAAGAACAGGCTGTTGTCCTTGCAGCGATACTGCTTGTTCGCCTTGAGCGAGGGCGGCAGTTCGACCGGCGCGGCATTGGCGAGTTCGGACGCCATCGGGTCGGCAGGGCCGCCCACGACTTCGGGTTCGTCACTCTTGTTACAGGCCGACAGAAAAGCGAGGCTCGCAACGGCGATAAGGGGGAGGGTATGTTTCATAGCGATCCTTTTATGTGCGTGTGCAGCATGATGCGTCAACGCAAAACTGCCCCTTTCCCGCCATCGAATGCGGCAAAGCGGTGTAGGAAACGGCATAAATGACGGTTGGCGCGCGCCCGCGCGTTCAGGCGGGCTTGACCGGGCGGGCGGGCGCGGTCAATGCAGGGACATGGCCACCGACCCCAGCACGCAAGCTCCCGATCCCGCGACACTTTCTTTCGAGGATGCGCTGCGCGCGCTCGAAACGATCGTGCGCCGCCTGGAAACCGGGGATGTGCCGCTCGACGAATCCATCGCGCTCTATGCCAAGGGTGAGGAATTGCGCAAACGCTGTGCCGAGCGGCTGGCCGCCGCCGAAGCGCGGATCGCCAAGCTGACGGTCGACGCCGGTGGCGCTGTGACCGGGGCGCAGCCCTTCGGCGCGGACTGATCGTCATGGCGGGGGAAAGCAGTGGCTTGCTGGCCGACCGGGGGGCAGATGTTGCAGCGGGTATAGACGCCGCGTTCGACCGGCTGCTGGCCGTGCCGGACGATGCGCGCGCGCGCCTGTATGAAGCGATGCGCCACGCCGCGATCGGCGGGGGCAAAAGGCTGCGGCCGTTGCTGGTGCAGGCGACATGCGACCTGTTCAACATATCGCGCGAATCGGCGCTGCGCGTGGGTTTGGCGGTCGAGTGCATCCATGTCTATTCGCTGGTGCATGATGATTTGCCCGCGATGGACGATGACGACCTGCGCCGGGGCAAGGCGACCGTGCATATCGCCTTTGACGAAGCGACGGCGATATTGGCGGGCGATTGCCTGCACGACCTGGCGTTCGAGATATTGAGCGACGAGACGGCGCATCCCGACCCGTTCGTGCGGATCGAACTGGTCCGCGCCCTGGCGTTGTCGAGCGGTCCGGCAGGCATGGCGGGCGGCCAGATGATGGACCTGGAAGCGGAAAATGCGCGGTTCGACCTGGCCACTGTCACGCGGCTGCAAAACCTCAAGACCGGGGCGCTGATCGCCTTTTGCGTGGAAGCCGCCGCGATCATGGCGCGCTTGCCGCATGAAGCGCGCACCGGGCTGCATGGCTATGCCCGCGACATCGGCCTGGCGTTCCAGATTGCCGACGATCTGCTGGACGTAGAGGGCGACGCGGCACTGGCGGGCAAGGCGCTGGGCAAGGATGCGGCGGCGGGCAAGGAAACCTTCGTATCGTTGCTGGGCGTCGATCGCGCGCGCGAACAGGCGCATATGCTGGTGGATCAGGCCAAGGCGCATCTGCACGGCTATGGCGCGGAAGCCGATCTGCTGCGCGCCATTGCCGACTATATCGTGGAGAGGGATCGCTAAAGGTCATGAGCAAGCAGCGGATCGGCGTTTATCCCGGCACTTTCGACCCCATCACGCTGGGGCATATGGACATCATCCGGCGCGGCGCGAAGCTGGTCGACCGGCTGGTGATCGGGGTCACGACCAATATCAGCAAATCGCCGATGTTCTCCGACGAGGAGCGGTTGGAGATGGTGCGGCGCGAATGTGCGGGGATCGACGCGGACATCGTGGTGGTCGGCTTCAATTCGCTGCTAATGGACTTTGCCGAATCGCAGGGGGCCAGTGTCATCATCCGGGGACTGCGCGCGGTGGCGGACTTCGAATATGAATATCAGATGGCGGGCATGAACCAGCAGATCAATGCGCGGGTCGAAACGGTTTTCCTGATGGCCGACGTATGCCTGCAACCCATTGCGTCGCGGCTGGTCAAGGAAATCGCGCTCTATGGCGGGCCGATCCACAAGTTCGTCGGCGCGACCGTGCGCGACGAAGTGGTGGCGCGGGTGGAAAAGATCGGACGTAAAGGCAGCGTGTGAAGCTCGCTCAGCCTGCGTTCAGTTGCCAATCGCGATCAGCGCGCTATCAGGGCCGCCTGGCCCTTTGCCCAAGAGATCAAGGAAAGTTTGACCCCATGCGTTTCACTTGCGCGCTCAAGACCGTGGCGATCGGCTTCGCCCTTACCGCGTCCGGCCTGGCCATGGCGCAGGGTGGCGGTGGCGGTGGCGGTGGCGGCGGCCAGGATCTGAAGAAGGCGGAAACTGCAGCGAAGGCGGAGCAGAACGCCAAATTGCTGGGGACCGACCTGACGCCCAAGCTGCCGCCAGCGGTGGTGCCGGCCGATCCGCAGAATATCTGGGATCTGGACCTGTCGAGCGGCGGCCGGGTGCGCATCCAGTTGCGCCCGGACATCGCGCCTGCCCATGTCGAGCGGATCAAGGAACTGACGCGGCAGGGCTTTTACAATGGCCTGAAATTTCATCGCGTCATCCCCGGCTTCATGGCGCAGGGCGGCGACCCGAAGGGCGACGGCACCGGCGGTTCGACTCAGCCGGACCTGAAAGCCGAATTCAACCCGATGCCGCATCTGCGCGGCACCGTGTCGATGGCGCGGGCGCAGGGGGAAGATAGTGCGAACAGCCAGTTCTTCATCGTGCTGTTGCCCCGGATGCAGCTGGACAAGAAATATACCGTGTTCGGCCGCGTGATAGACGGCATTCAATATGTCGACGCGATCGCGCAGGGCGAGCCGCCCGCCAACCCGACCGTGATCCTGCAAGCGTCGATCGAAAGCGATGACAAGCCGCCCGTGGTCGCCCCGCCGCAGGCCGCCGCGCCGGTGGCGTCGATCATCGACGCGCCCAAGCCCAAGCCAGCCGCGAAGAAAGCTGCGCCCAAGAAGAAGCCGGTCGGCTGATCTGGCTTTCCAGCCATGCGCGTAGACCTGTTCGATTTCGACCTGCCGCCGGAGAATATCGCGCTGCGCCCTGCGTCGCCGCGTAATTCGGCGCGGCTGCTGCATGTGCCGCGTGACGGCGTGCTGACCGATCGGATCGTCCATGACCTGCCGTCCTTGTTGCGGGCGGGCGACGTGCTGGTGTTCAACGACACGCGCGTCATTCCCGCCCAGTTGGAAGGGATGCGCGGTGAGGCGCGGATCGGCGCGACGCTGCATAAAAGGTTGAGCCTGCGCGAATGGCAGGCGTTTTTGCGCAATGCCAAGCGGGTGCGCGATGGCGATCGGATCGATTTTGGCGCGGGGGTCACGGCGATTGCCGGGCCGCGCGACGATGATGGCGGCGTGACGTTGCGGTTCGAGGGCGACGAGCCGGTAGAAGTGCTGCTGGAAAGGGCGGGGCGGATGCCCTTGCCGCCCTATATCGCCAGCAAGCGGCCAACCGATGCGCAGGACCGCAGCGATTATCAGACGATGTTCGCGCGGGAAGACGGCGCGGTTGCCGCCCCCACCGCAGCGCTGCATTTCACGCCGGACCTGATGGCCGCCATCGCGCAGGCGGGGATTGCGACAGAAACGCTGACGCTGCATGTCGGGGCGGGGACGTTCCTGCCGGTCAAGGCGGACGATACCGACGACCACAGGATGCACGCCGAATGGGGGCGGATAGAGGCCGACACGGCTGACCGGCTGAACGCCGCGCGGGCCGCAGGCGGTCGCCTGATCGCGGTTGGCACGACATCGCTGCGCCTGCTGGAAAGCGCGACGGGGCAGGATGGCATCATCCGCCCCTTCGCCGACGAAACCCGCATCTTCATCACGCCGGGCTACACATTCCGCGCGGTCGACGGGCTGATGACCAACTTTCATCTGCCAAAATCGACGCTCTTCATGCTGGTCAGCGCACTGATGGGGACCGAGCGGATGCAGGCGGTTTATGCCCACGCGATTGCAGAGGGGTATCGTTTTTATTCTTATGGGGATAGCTCGCTGCTGCTGCCTTGACTGTTGCATCTCAGGTCATGGGCAGGGCGTGATGGAGAAGATGTAGCCTTCAGAAAGCGCCAGAGTTGTCCGCCGGTAAGATTTAAGATTAATGTGCGCTTCATCAATGAATTTTGCTGCGTGCCTTATTCACTCCTATAGGCAATGATGGCATCAACAAATTTTGTTTTCAGCTTTTTACCTTTTCCTCATCGGAATTGCGTTTGATTGAAGGCGGAAATGCATGACCCAACGATATGAATTAGGAATTTCTCACAACGTTGATGATTTGGCTCATCGGGGCTTCATTGCGAATACAGAAGAAGCCCAAATGGCGGCTGATTTAGCGAGCATTTTGACTGATCTTAGGCACGTTGAATGGGGGATTTGCAAAATCCTGAGCTTGCCATCTGAAACGGAACACTTCGATCCTCTAAGAATTGCGCTGATCGATAGCGTTGTTATTCGATATCGACGCTGCTTCGCTTCAGGCATACGTTCGCATTTGGAAGAATACGTCGTTGAGCAGGTTGCACCTAAATATTTAGAGACGCACCGTTACTTCTGGGATCTTGGTAACAAACACATCGCACATTCAGTAAGCGCTGCAGAAAACATGTTTTCGATGGTCATCTTGGACGAAGATCAAGCTACCAATCCCAAGGTTTGGGGAAGTGTAGTAATGCATGTGGTTGGCCTCGAAGGCACTGATGATCTGCGACCACTGGGCGAATTAGCCAGGGTTCTTGCATGTGAATATGTTCAACCGGAGGCTGACCGCCTATCGGAAGTATTCCACCAGCAGGCCATGCGGATGGAGGTTAACGATGTGCTAAAACTGAAACCAGCGGACTTCCCCGTTAACCTGAACGCCGATAACATCGGAAAAAAAACGTAAACCGTAGCCTCAATGCCAATGTTGGGTTTGGCAACGCCCTGAGCAACGTCTACCCCCGCCCCACGAACAGAAATCCCACTGCCGCCATGATGCAGCCAAACGCGGCCAGGTGGCGCCAGTTTAGCGGTTCGCCCAGCACCGTCACCATGAAGATGCCGAACACGACCAGCGCTATGGCTTCCTGCGCGACCTTGAGTTGACCGGCGGACCAGCCATGGGCGAAGCCGATGCGGTTGGCGGGGACGGCGAAGCAATATTCGACCAGGGCGATGGCCCAGCTGATCGCGATGACGACCAGCAGCGGTTTGTGCATCCCGCCTTTCAAATGCCAATACCAGGCCGTGGTCATGAAGATATTGGAGAGGACGAGCAGCAGGATCGTGGGCATGGGATGCTTTGTGCCGCCGGATCGGCGGCTTGCGCAAGACGGCAATTTGCGCAAATGGCCGTTGCAAAGCCCTATTGGCTCGATTATACGCTGCCCACCCTGGGGCCTTAGCTCAGCTGGGAGAGCGCGTCGTTCGCAATGACGAGGTCAGCGGTTCGATCCCGCTAGGCTCCACCAGGATTTCATAAAGCCGGATTTCGCCAATGTGCGAAGTCCGGCTTTTTCATGGGACAGGCGTTCCAGCATCGGCGCAATGGCCCTTCTCCTGATCCGCGCAGCGCTTTAGACAGGCTGGCACAAGGGGATCCCGTTTCATGTCCAATGCCACATTCGCCATCAGCGCCGACGATGTCGCCGACGCCGCCCGGATCATTGCACCTGCCGCTATCGCCACGCCGCTGCTGGAAAATGCGGCGCTCAATGCGCTGGCGGGGCGGCGGGTGCTGGTGAAGTTTGAGGGCGCGCAGCATACCGGATCGTTCAAGTTTCGCGGTGCCTATAACCGGCTGGCGCGGTTGAACGCCATGGAGCGGGCGGCGGGCGTGGTGGCATGGTCGTCGGGCAATCATGCGCAGGGCGTGGCGGCGGCGGCGCGGTTGCTGGGCATCCCCGCAACCATCGTGATGCCGGCCGATGCGCCCGCGATCAAGCTGGCCAACACCCGCGCATTGGGTGCCGACGTCGTGACTTACGACCGGAATCGCGACAATCGGGAAGCGATTGCGGCGGCGCTGGCAGGGGAGCGGGAGGCGACGATCGTGCCGTCCTTCGACGACCCCTTTATCATTGCCGGGCAAGGAACAGCCGGGCTGGAGATATTGGCGCAGGCGCAGGCGGCGGGCGCATCGGTTGGTCAGATATTGGTATGTTGCGGCGGCGGCGGGTTGACGGCGGGGATCGCTACCGCCGTGAAGGCGCAGTCGCCCGATACGGCCATCTACGCCGTGGAGCCGAGCGATTTCGACGATACCGCCCGGTCGCTGATTAGCGGCACGCGCGAACAGGTGGCGCCCGGTGCGCGGTCGATCTGCGACGCCTTGCTGTCGCCCAGCCCCGGCGCGTTGACGCTGCCGATCATCCGCGCGCTGGTGGCGGGCGGGTTGACGGTCAGCGACGATCAGGTGCGCGATGCGATGCGCTTTGCTTTTTCGACGCTCAAGCTGGTGGTGGAGCCGGGCGGCGCGGTGGCGCTGGCGGCGATGCTGGCGGGTTTTGCGCCACCGTGCGAGGGGGCGAGCGTGGTGGTGCTGTCGGGCAGCAATGTCGATCCGGCGATGTTCGCGGACATTATCGCGGGATGATCGACCCGCGCGCCATTCGTACCTTCCTGGCCGTGGTGCATGGCAATTCGATCAGCGGTGGCGCGCGCCTGCTCAACATATCGCAGCCGTCCGTGTCCAACGCCATCGCCCAACTGGAGCAGGCGCTGGACGTGTCGCTGTTCGAGCGGTCGCGCAGTGGCATCGTGCTGACGCCGGAGGGCGAAGCGCTGCTGCGGCGGGCGGAATCGATCGACAGCCTGCTGCGCGATGCGGAGGCGGAGGTGAAGCTGGCCAGCGCAGGCGTGGCCGGGCCGCTGCGCGTGGGCGGCACGCCGGGCGCGCTCGTCAGCCTGCTGCCCGATGCGGTGCGGCGGCTGGAGGAGCAGATCGGCCAATTTGCGCTGCATGTGGTGGAGCGGCCCGACCATGATCTGGCCGCGATGCTGCATCGGGGGGAAATCGAGCTGGCGTTCGTCACCACGGGGATCGAGGAACCGCCGGAAGGCATTGAGGAGCAGACTTTTTCGCGTGATCCCTTCGCGCTGATCGTCGGGCGGCAGAATGATCATCTGCCCGCGCGTGTATCCTTACGCGACATGAAGGCGATGCGTTGGGTGCTGCCCGAAGCACGCGGCGCGTTCCGGCGGCAGATCGATGCGCTGTTCATGGCCGCCGACGTGCCAGCGCCGCAGGACATTATCCGCTGCGATTCGCTGCTGACGACCAAGGCGCTGGTGCGGGGCAGCCGCCGTGTCACCATATTGCCGATGCAGGTTGCGTCAGCGGAACTTTCCATCGGGGTGCTGCGCGCGATTGCAATCGAGGAAGCGCAATTCCCTCGCGCCATCGGCGTGCGACGGCTGGCCGGGCGGCGGCTGTCGCGGCTGGGCGCGGGGTTGCTGGATGTAATCATCCATAGCTCCACGCTATGACATTGCCAAAAATCATTATTTTTCTTGTGGGGCGAACCGCCCCATAAGGAGCGCCAACAGAAAAGCTTTCGGGAGAGCGCGCCGTGCGGCAATTAATCCGCAATATCAGGATATTCGATGGCACCGGCAGCGCGCCCGCGCCCGGCGCTGTCCTGATCGAGGGCGATCGCATCGTTGCCGTGCTTGCGGATGATGCGGAGACTGTCCATCTCGCTGTCGACTTTGTGATCGACGGGCAGGGCGGCACGCTGATGCCCGGCATGGTCGATTCCCATACCCACCTGACCTGGGGCAGCTCGGTCGAGAAAATCTATCACCAGTTCATTCTGCCCGCCGACGAATTGAAAGTCGCGGCATGGCGCAATGCCCGCGTGCTGCTGGACCATGGTTTTACCAGCGCCTATTCGGCTGGCGCGCTGGGCGATCATATCGAACCCGAACTGGCCCGCGCCATCGCGGCTGGTGAAACCCCCGGCCCGCGCCTTGTCCCCTCCACGCTGGAACGCAGCCCGGAAGGCGAAGAGGGCGTCGAAACCGGCGACGTGTTCAATGGCCGTGGCGCGCAGGCGATGCGCGACTTCGTCGCCTATTGCGCGGATCAGGGCGTCCAGTCGCTCAAGTTGGTGATTTCGGGCGAGGATGCGTTGAAGCCTGGTTCGTCGGGCGACATCCTCTACACCGACGAGGAAATGCAGGCGGCGGGCGAAGCCGCAAAGGAAGCCGGTCTGTGGATCGCCACTCATGCCTATTCGCCCCGCGCCATCCAGCTTGCGCTCGAAGCGGGTGCGCGCATCCTTTATCATTGCTCCTTTGCCGATGAAGCTGCGATCGACGCGATGGTCGCGCACAAGGACCAGATTTTCTACGCGCCCGGTCCCGGCGTTTCCGTCGCTGCGCTGGAAGCCACCCCGCCGCCGCACATCAACATGGCGTCGATGAAGGCAAGCGCGGCGGAGCGGCTGGAACTGGAAGCGGTGCTGGTGCCGGAATTGAAGCGGCGCGGCGTGCGCGTGCTGATCGGCGGCGACTATGGCTTTCCGTTCAACCCCAATGGCCGCAATGCCCGCGACCTGGAGCATTTCGTCACCCGCTTCGGCTTTACGCCTGCTGAGGCGTTGAGCGCCGCGACGATGCTGGGCGGGCAGTTGATGGGGCTGGACGTGGGGCAAGTGAGGCCCGGCTATCTCGCCGACCTGTTGCTGGTCGATGGCGACCCGACGCAGGACGTGACGATCATGCAGGACGCTAGCCGGATAAAGATGATCATGCAGGGTGGCAAATTGCACAAAGCCCCCGTCACCGAGCCGGTAACGGCCTGATACCGCCACAAGAAAGACGATCATGTTCGATGTTGCGATTATCGGCTGCGGGCCGGTAGGGGCCTTTGCGGCCAATTTACTGGGCAAGAGCGGCCTTTCGGTCCTGGTGATCGAGCAGGAAGCCAATCCTTATCCGCTGCCCCGCGCGGTGCATCTGGACCATGAAATGATGCGCCTGTTCCAGTCGGCCGGGGTGATCGACGCGGTCGCGGACGACATGCGCGATACCGAAGGGCATCTACATGTCGGCGCGGACCATGGCGTCATCAAATATATGGGCACGGTCGGGCGCGCCCGGCCGTTCAGCTGGTCCAACGACTATTTCTTCTACCAGCCCGAACTGGAGCAGCATCTGCGCGATGCGCTGGCGGCCCATGCCACGGTCGAACTGCGTTTGGGCGTCGGGTTCGAGGGACTGGCGCAGGACGGCGAAGGCGTCACGCTGCACCTGACGGGTGGCGACACGGCGCGGGCGCGCTATGTCATTGCCTGCGACGGTGCGCGCAGCGCGGTGCGCAAGGCGTTGGATATTCGCCTGGACGATCTGGATTTCGAGGAACCCTGGCTGGTGGTCGATGCCGAAGTCGACGGTCCCGTGCGCTTCCCCGACCTGTCGGGCGTGCCGGAAGCCGCCGATCTGCAAAAGCTGTCCGTGATGATGTGCGACCCCAAACGCCCGGCGACGATCGTGCCGGGGCGCGGCAATCACCGTCGCTGGGAATTCATGCTGCTGCCCGGTGAGGATGACCAGGCGATGATGGAACCACATAATGTCGCCGCTCTTGTCGCGCCCTACCTCTCCGGGGTGCCGCACAGGATCGTGCGCGCGGCGACTTATCGTTTCCATGGTCTGATCGCCGAGCGGTGGCGGATGGGCGGCGTCTTTCTGGCCGGCGATGCAGCGCACCAGACGCCGCCCTTTTTCGGGCAGGGCATGTGCCATGGGATGCGCGACGCGGCCAATCTGGCCTGGAAGCTGGCGGCGGTGGTCAAGGGCGAAGCGCCCGACGCCCTGCTCGACAGCTATCAGCCCGAACGCGATCCCCATGTCCGCGCGGTAATCTCCGCCGCTGTGGGGGCTGGCCGCTATATCTGCGTGCTGGACCCGGCGATCGCCGCTGCCCGTGACGCGGACATGCGCGAAGCCGCCAAGGCGACGCAGCAAGGCACCGCCGCCGACCTGATCCCCGCCATATCGACCGGCATCGTGGCGCTTGGCACGGCGGGGGCAGGTGAACGCTTCATCCAGCCGCGCGTCGGCGGCAAGTTGCTGGACGATGTGACAGGGGGTGGCTGGCGGTTGTTTGCGCGGCACACCGTCGCTGCGCCCGGCGATGTGACGGTCGTTGCGCTCGATGCGCTGGACGATGGCGGCGCGATTGCGGGCTGGCTGGATGCGCGCGGGGCCGATGCTTTGCTGCTGCGTCCCGACCATTATGTTTTCGGCACGGGCGAACCGGCGGACCTGATCGCGCTGCGCGACGCGCTGATCGCCGGAAGTGTTTCTCAGGAGATTGCGGCATGACCCTTACCCTTGCCCAGGCACGGACCATCATCGACACGGCATTGGCGCAGCCGCGCGGCGACAATGCACCCGCACTGGCCGTGGTGGTGCTGGACGCTGGCGCGCACCCGGTCGCCTTCGCGCGCGAAGATGGCGCGAGCCTGTTCCGCTTCGACATCGCCAAGGCCAAGGCGACGGGCGCGCTGGGCATGGGGGCGGACACGCGCGTCATTGCCGGGCGCGCGGCCAACAACCCGGCCTTTTTTCAGAGCGTGGTGGCCGTCACGGGCGGCCAGCTTGCCCTGTCACCCGGCGGCGTCCTGATCCGTGATTTGGAAGGTACGGTGATTGGCGCCGTCGGGATCAGCGGCGACACCGGCGATTGCGACGAAGCCTGCGCCATTGCGGGCATCTTGGCCGCCGGTCTGACCCATGGAGACGCCAAATGAAGTTGCGCAGCATCGAATTGTCGCTGCCCGGCGCGGCGGAGGCTGCGGCCTTTCTGACCGACATATGGGGCATGGCCCCGGCGGCGGTCGAAGGGGCGACGCATTATCTGCGCGGGTCGGGCAGCTTCCCCTATCTGGTGGCGCTGGAGGAATCGGCGGATTGCTATGTGCGCTCCACGACCTTCGTCTGCACCGCAGACCGGCTGGAACAGCTCAAGCGCTCGGTCAGCGCAGCGGGGCTGAATGCCGCGCCAGTGGTGTCGAAAGACTTGGGTGGCGGTCATGGCATCATCGTGGAACTGGCGGAGGGCGAATTGCTGCGCTTTCTGGTCGATGCGCAGGAAGTCGCGCCGATCGAAGGGGCTGACCTGCCGGTCAAGCTGACCCATGTCGTGTTCAACAGCGCCGACGCGGAAATGACCGGCCATCTGGTCGAAGATGCGCTGGGTTTTCGCGTGTCGGACCGGACCAAGGGCATGGTGTTCGTGCGCTGCAACGATTCACATCATTCGACGGCCTTTGCCCGTGCGGGCATTTCCAGCCTGAACCATATCGCGTTCGAGATGGAAGATCTGGACGCCGTGATGCGCGGCATCGGCCGCCTGCGCGATCAGGATATGGCCCCGGCATGGGGTCCGGGCCGCCATGGTCCCGGTGCCAATGTGTTTGCCTATTTCATTGCCCCCTTCGGCCCGGTGATCGAATTTTCAACCGCCGTGAACAAGGTGCCTGACGATTATCAGGCAGGCGCACCGGACGATTGGACCTGGCCTGCCAGGCGGATCGACCAGTGGGGCATGTCCGACAAAGATTTCGACGGCCTGCGCGCCGCCGAGGAGAAATTCCGCCACCGCCGCGATTGGGAACCCCGTTCGCTGGACGTCCTGACAGAGGGAAATATCTAATGCGTTATGTCAGCTTCCGCCGCCCTGACGGCACCGCCAGCTTCGGCCGCCTGAACGGCGAAACCATCGTCGAACTGGCGAGCGACGCCGTGCCGAGCCTGAAGGCCGCGCTGACCGATGGCAGCCTGGCCATGCTGGCCGACGGTGCCAGCTTTGCCGCCGCCGATGTCGTGCCTTTGCCGGTCATTCCCGATCCCGCCAAGATCCTGTGCGTGGGCCTCAACTATGCCGAACATGTCAAGGAAACCGGGCGCGAGCAGAAAGCGCATCCCGCCATTTTCGTGCGCTATGCCGACAGCCTGATCGCCGATGGCCAGCCGATGGTGAAGCCGAGCGTGACCGAGCGTTTCGATTATGAAGGCGAATTGGCCATCGTGATCGGGAAGCCGTGCCACAAGGTCGCGGCTGCCGACGCCATGGCCTATGTCGCGGGCTATGCCTGTTTCAACGACGGGTCGGCGCGCGACTGGCAGCGCCACAATATCCAGTTCACGCCGGGCAAGACTTTCCCCGGCACCGGCGGTTTTGGCCCGGCATTGGTGACGGCGGACGAAATTGCCGATCTGGGCGCGCTGCGCGTGCAGACGCGGCTCAACGGCGAACTGGTGCAGGATCAGGCGGTCAGCGACATGATCTGGGATATTCCCACTGTCATCGAATATATCAGCGCCTTTACCCCGCTGGCCCCCGGCGACGTCATTGCCACCGGCACGCCGGGCGGTGTCGGCGATAAGCGCACCCCGCCACTTTACATGAATGCCGGGGACAAGGTGGAAGTCTCGATCGGCACCATCGGCACGCTGACCAACCGCATTATCGACGAAGCATAATCAACCAATAGACGATCCAATTATAAGAAGGGGAGGAGTTACCATGCGTAAGTTCAACATCACCATTGCGGCGCTCGCCAGCGCGAGCGCCATCGCGCTGACCGCACCAGCCATGGCGCAGGACGCCGCGCCGCAGGCCGCGGCAGAGGATGCCGATTCCGACATCATCGTGACGGCCCAGCGTCGGCAGGAAAAGGTTACGGCGGTTCCCATTTCCATTACTGTCGCCAGCCAGGCGCAATTGGAACGGCAGCAGGTCAATAACCTGAACGACCTGAACCGCATTGCCCCGGCACTGGAAATCCAGTCGGCCCCGGCCCAGAATACCGGCGGTGGTGGCTCCATTCGCGGCATCGGTACGCAGAGCTTCTCGCCCGGTGCAGTCGCTTCGGTTGGCGTCGTCGTCGATCAGGTGAGCCAGGGCAACGCGAATATCTCCGACCTGTTCGACGTGTCGCGGATCGAAGTGCTGAAGGGGCCGCAAGGCACGCTGTTTGGCCTCACCACATCGGCAGGCGTCATCAACATCACCACCAACGCGCCCGATCCGACCCAATTCAGCGGCCGGTTGCGCACCGAATTGTCCGATCAGGGAACGGCGGGTTCCAAATATGGCCAGCAGGTCATTCAGGGCGTGATCAACGTGCCGGTCAGCCCCACCAGCGCGCTGCGCGTGTCGGGCATGGCGAACCTGCGCCAAGGCGTGAACCGCAATGCGACCACAGGCGATTGGAACGACGTCAACCGATATGCCGTGCGTGGCCGTTACCTGTGGAATGTGACCGAAGACCTGACCTTCAACCTGCTGGGTGACTGGTCGAAGGGTTCGGCCGAAAATGGCGGCGACTTCTTCACTTTCCTGTCGAACACTGACAGTAATACCTTGTTGCTCAATAGCTGCGGTATCAAACCAGGTGAAGGCAACCAGAATTACTGTCTGGGCGCGGCCAACGCATTCAGCAGCAAGTTTGAAGGCTGGGGCGGTTCGGCGCAGCTGGAATATGATGCAGGGCCGATCGCGCTGACCTCCATCACTTCCTATCGCAAAAACGAGACGAGCAACACAGGCGGCAATATCTACCGCGCGGATTCGCTCGCCTCGACGCTCAGGAGCGGTGCGACCGGCACGAACATCCGCCTGTTCACGCAGGAATTCCGCGCCTCCTCACCCAGCAATTCGACGTTTGAATATACGGTCGGTGCTTTTTATTCGAACCAAAAGACGGTGCAGCAGCCTGAGCGCTTTACCATTTCGGTTCGTTTGCCCAATGGCGTCGTGATCCGTCCGGTGGATTCGCCCGGTGCGCTCAATGAAATCACCGATGAATCGCTGGCCGTGTTCGGTCAGGGGACGCTGCACGCGACCGACAGCCTGCGCGTGATCCTGGGTGGTCGCTATACCGGCGGTCGCCTGTCGCTGGACCGCACCGATGCGGGCAACGGGGCCAAGAGCTTCCAGATCCTGAATGTCGATCGCATATCGTGGCGCACGGGCCTGCAATATGACATCAACCGTTCGCTGATGGCCTATGCGACCGCGTCGCGCGGCTTCAAGGGCGGCCAGATCGCGGTGCCGACCGCGCCGTTGCTGCCCTATGTCGTACAGCCCGAAGTGCCGATGTCCTACGAAGCGGGGATGAAGGCGACCCTGTTCGGTGGCGCGGTGATGGACTTCAGCCTGTTCTATAGCAAGATCAAGAACTTCCAGGCGCAGGAATGCACCGTCAACCCGGTCACGACCCAGCTTGTCTGCGCCCAGACCAATATCGACGGGGTCAAGACGCGCGGTGCCGAACTCAATCTGTTCGGGCGCATTTCGGACCGTCTGTCGCTGAATACCGGGTTCATCTATACAAAGGCTACCTATCCGGCCGGGATGCGTGGAACGGATTGGTCATCGACCAACAATTCCATCATCGGCGGCACCCAACTGGCCTATTCGCCGCGCTACAAATTCACCCTGTCGGGCGAATATGAGCAGCCATTGACGGCGGGCCTGAACGGCTTCCTGGCGGCGGACACGATCTGGAAGTCGCGCGTGCGTTATCAGAACACGTCGCGGGCCGAAGAAACCTTCCGTTCGCACTGGACGGTCGGCGGCCGGGTGGGCGTGCGTAGCGAGGATGAACGCTATTCGGCGGGCTTGTTCGTGCGCAACCTGTTCAACGTCAACGAACCTTCGCTGCTGCAAAGCAACTTTGGTTCGGGCGTCGGCGCGATCTATGGGCCGCAGTCCTTCCGTCAGGTGGGCCTGCAACTCGACGCGAAATTCTGATGATAAAGGGGCATGGCGGCGTGTTTTGCGTCGCCATGCCCTGTTCGTTTGAACCGGGGCGGCTAGGATATAGTGCATGAGCGACATCAGACACGTTATCGCCGCGATGGGGACGGGGCTTGGTCCCGATGTGCTGACGCAATGCCGTGCATTGTTCGACGCGGAACAGAGTATTTTGCAGGCGGCCGTGCGAGTGATGCAGAGCGACGTCGCCTATGGCCCGCATGAGCGGCATCGGCTGGATATCTACGCGCCGATGGATGCGGCTGGTCCTGCGCCGGTGCTGGTGTTCGTGCATGGCGGCGGGTTTCTGAAAGGCGATAAGGGCGGGACCGATGCCTGGCCCAACGCCAATGTCGGGCGGATGGCGGCGCAGGCGGGGTTCGTCGGCGTGGTCATCAATTATCGGCTGGCCCCCGACCATATGTGGCCCTCAGGCGCGCAGGATGTTGCGGCGGTGGTTGCATGGCTGAAAGACAATGTTGCGCAGCATGGCGGCGATCCTGACCGGATCGTGCTGGCGGGAACATCCGCAGGCGCGGTGCATGTTGCGGGCTATCTCAAGCTGGCGGGGGACAAGGATATTTGCGGCGCGGTGCTGCTGTCAGGCCTGTACGGCTATACCCCGCTGGATGACCGCGATCTGGCTTATTATGGCGACGCGGCGCTTTATCCCGAACGGATGCCGATGGAGGCGGTCGCCGCGACCACGCTGCCGTTGCTGGTTGCGTGCGCGCAATATGATCCGCCACGTTTTCAGGCGGAGTTTGTCGGGCTGATGCAGGACCGGCTGGCCCGGCACGGTGCCTTGCCGCGCGCGGTCATCATGACCGGGCATAATCATTATACGATGCCGATGCATCTTGGCACCGCCGACCGGCGGCTGGCCGATGAAATAAGCGCCTTCGTGCGCGACATAACCATTTGAACATAGGAGACGATGTGATGCTCGATCGCAGGACGATGCTGGCGGCTGGAATGGCGGCGGCTGGCGCAATGGCAGCGCCAGCGATTGCCGCGCAAAAGGCGGCGGCAAACCCCGCTTTTCCCAAGGGTTTCCTGTGGGGCGTGGCAACTGCGCCGCATCAGATAGAGGGCAATAATGTCGCCAGCGACCTGTGGTTTCTGGAAAATCAGCAGCCGACCATTTTCGCCGAACCTTCGCGCGATGCCTGCAACAGCTTTGCGCTGTGGGAAACCGACCTGGATATCGCGAAGAATCTGGGCCTGACCTGCTATCGCTTCGGCATCGAATGGGCGCGGATCGAGCCGGAAAAGGGCTTGTTCAGCCAGGCGATGCTGGACCATTATCGGGCGCTGATCGAAGGTTGCCGGGCGCGCGGGTTGGCCCCGGTGGTGACGATGAGCCATTTCACATCGCCACGCTGGTTCAGTGCGCAGGGCGGGTGGACCAACCCGGAAAGCGCGGAATTGTTTGCGCGCTATTGCGACCGGGCGATGCGGGCGCTGGGCGCGAGCATCCATAGCGTCATCACTTTCAACGAACCCAATATCCTGTTGCTGCTGAAACCCATGTTGCCGCCGCAGGTGTGGGAAATCCAGAAACTGACGCTGGAAACGGCGGCCAAACGGCTGGGCGTGCCGAAATTCATATCCGCCAATGTCGCAGGGCTGGACGATCTGCCCGCGCTGCAAAAAGGGCTGCTCGCCGCGCACAAGGCGGGCAAGGCCGCGATCAAGGCGGTGCGCCCCGACCTGCCTGTCGGCTTTTCGCTGGCGATGATGGACGATCAGGCGGTGGGCAAGAATAGTATGCGCGACGCGATGCGGCAGGAACTCTATGGTGCGTGGCTGGAGGTCGCCAAAGCCGATGATTTCATGGGCGTGCAAAATTACGAGCGCGCGCTGTGGACCGACAAGGACCGGCTGCCCGCGCCCAAGGGATCGGTCGTCAACTGGGGCGGCACCGAAGTCTGGGCGCCGTCGCTGGCAGGCGCAGTGCGTTACGCCCATCAGGCGACGGGCGTGCCGATATTGGTGTCCGAACATGGTGTCGGCACCACAGATGACAGCATCCGTCAGGCATTCATTCCCGCCGCACTCGCCGACCTGAAAAAGGTGATCGACGATGGCGTGCCGGTGCAGGGATACTGCCACTGGTCGCTGCTCGACAATTTCGAATGGATCTTTGGCTATAAGGTCAAGTTCGGCCTGCACAGCGTCGATCCGGTAACGTTCGCACGCACTGCCAAGCCCAGCGCGGCCATCTATGGCGCAATCGCGCGCCGCAACGCACTGTAAGGAGAGCGACGCCATGAAGCGCATCATTTTCGCCGCCATGCTGGCCTGCGCCGCGCCTGCTTTGGCCCAGCCGCCAGCGCCGACGGCAGCGACCGCGCCAAAGGAATCCGGCGCGATTCCGCTCTATCCCGCCGATGGCCCGGCGCGCGCCGATGGCGAAAACTGGGTGCGCTTTGGCCCGCATTATGCGGTGCGCAACGTCACTCGCGCGACGATCACGCCGTTCCTGCCGGACCCGAAGAAAGCGACCGGAGCAGCAGTTGTCGTCGCACCGGGCGGGGCGTTCATGCTGCTGGCGATGGAGCATGAAGGATGGAATGTCGCGCGCTGGCTGGCCGACCAAGGCATTGCTGCCTTCGTCCTGAAATATCGGTTGAACCAGACCCCTGCCGACATGGCGCAGGCGTCTGCCTATATGGGCAAGCGCATGGCGGATTCGCTGCGTGATCCAGCCGCGCCGCCCACGATCAGCGAACCGCGCGCGACGCAGGATGCGCTGGCCGCGCTCAAAATGATCCGCAGCGGCGCGGCAGGCTGGGGCGTCGATCCGCAGCGGGTTGGCATGATTGGCTTTTCGGCGGGCGCGATGACGACGATGAACGCGGCGCTGGAGGGGCAGGGGAGCGATCTCCCGGCCTTTATCGGTTATATTTACGGCCCGATGCTGGCGCGCGCCGTGCCAGCCGATGCGCCGCCGCTGTTCGCCGCCATCGCCAATGATGACAGCCTGTTCCCCAATCCCGGCTATGGCATCGTCGAATCCTGGCGCAAGGCCGCGCGCCCGGTCGAACTTCACGCCTATGAACGGGGCGATCATGGCTTTGGCGCGGGCAAGCCGGGGACGACGACGATGGGCGTGCTGCCGCAATTTCGCGACTGGATGGCGATGCGTGGGTTGCTCGGCAAGCCGGTCGCGCCATGACCCTGTCGATCCGGCGGGAGGCGGGGATCAGTTTTGGCATAAACGCCGCGCTGAGCCTCGTCTTTTTCGTGGCCGTGTTCGGGCTGAAGATGCGCGCCCTGACCTGGGGCGTGCCTGATGCGCTGGCACTGGATTTCGTGCCGCAAAGCATCGCCGTTTCTTTGATGAGCGCGCTGGTTCCGGCGCTGATCGCGCGCAAACGGTTCGCTATGGCCATCGGGCTGCGGCCGATCATGTTGCGCGCCATCACTTTCGCGCTGGCAGGCGCGTTGCTGGGTGGGCTGATCGCTTTTCTGGCGGGCAGCGCTGCCTTTCCCCCTGTTCAATTGCCCTTCGCGCTGGCACTCAAGCTGATCTACGGCGGATCGCTCGGCGCACTGATAACAAGCCTGACATTGCAGAGGATGACCCGATGAAATTGCTTTCCCTGACTTTGGCACTGGCCATTGCGACGCCCGTTTTGGCGCAACCCAATGTTAAGATGGACAGCGTGCCAGCGCCCGACCAGAGCGCGGCGATCGCGCTCTATCCCAACCAGCCGGCAGTCAAGGCGGGGCAGGATGAACAATGGTCGCGGATGCAGGTGACGATCGGCACCAACGCCATGGACAATGTCATGGTCCGCAATGTCGTGCGGCCGACCATCACCCCCTATCTGCCCGATCCGGCCAAGGCGACCGGCGCCGCCGTCATCGTTGCGCCTGGCGGGGCTTTCCTGTCGCTGTCGATGACGGGGGAAGGGAGCGACGTTGCGCGCTGGCTGGCCGATCATGGGGTCGCAGCGTTCGTCCTGAAATATCGCCTGAACGAAACACCGCGCGACGACCGGGCGTTTCTGGGCGTCATGGGCGCGCGTTTCGCCGATGCGGCCAAGCCCGGCGCGGTCCGCACGATCGAAGAACCGCGCGCGACGCAGGATGCGCTTGCCGCACTGGCGATCGTGCGCAGCCGCGCGGCGGCCTATGGCATCGACCCGGCCCGCACCGGCATGATCGGTTTTTCGGCGGGCGCGATGACGACGCTGAACGCCACGCTGGAGGGGAAGGGCGATCAACGGCCCGCCTTTATCGGCTATATTTACGGCCCGATGACGGATGTCGCCGTGCCAGCCGACGCGCCGCCGATGTTCAGCGCGATTGCGATGGACGATGGCCTGTTCAAGCGGCAGGGCTTTGCCATTGTGGAAAGCTGGCGCAAGGCGGGTCGCCCGGTCGAACTGCACGCCTATGAACGGGGCGATCATGGTTTTGGCGCGGGCAAGCCCGGCACCACGACGATGGGCCTGATGCCGCAATTTTTCGCCTGGATGGAGGCACGCGGCCTTCTGGCCAAGCGTCCCTGATTTCAAGGATCCTCCCCATGCCCAAATCCTTCCGCCTGGCTGCCCTGCTGGCTTGCGCTGCCTTTGCCTCGCCATCGCTGGCCGACGATCTGGCCGACGGGTTCAAAAACCCGCCCCAGTCGGCACGCCCGCGCGTGTGGTGGCACTGGATGAACGGCAATGTGACCAAGCAGGGGATCGACAAGGATCTGGACTGGATGGCGCGAATGGGGATTG